>JAITMV010000130.1 GCA_031277295.1 Burkholderiaceae bacterium
GGGTTTCGAGCCGCCGCTCGGGCGCCCGGTCTATCCGCGTGTCGTCACGCCCAGCCGCAAGCCATTTAAAACCGCCGACGGATACCTCGCGGTGCTGGTCTACAACGACAAGCAATGGAACCGGTTTGCCCAACTGGCGGGCCGGCCCGAGTTGATCCGCGACCCCCGCTTCGCCTCGCTCACGGCACGAAGCGAGAACGTGACCGAGTGGAACCGGATCGTCGGCGAGATACTCGCCACGCGCGCGACCGAGGAATGGATGCCGATCCTGACTGAAGCCGGCATCCCCGCGATGCGGTTGAACCGCACCGACGATCTTTTCATCGACCCGCACCTGCGCGATGTCGGGTTCTTTCAGACCATCAACGATCCGGTGGACGGACGCCTCGTCTTTCCCGCGCCACCGGTGCGCTTTGCGCGCACGCCAGGCGGTTTCGACCGTGCCGGCCCGATGCTCGGCGAGCACACCGTGCAGGCACTGCGCGAGGCCGGCTTCGACGAGGCCCGCATCAAGGCGTTGCTGGCCAGTGGCGCGGTAACAGATGGCACGCACGCGCTACCGGCAAACAAACGACCGCAAGAAAAAATGGAACCTGAATAAAACCGCTGCTGACCGCCTGCCGCCTTCAGGAAAGCCAGCGTCTGAGTCCGTGACCCAAATCTTTCACCGTTCCTGCCCGCCCCTCGTCATTACAGCACCCAGCGGCCTGGCAAAGCCAGCTCCGCGGATGCTCGAAAGACACCGCCTCAGTTGACCTTGATGTTCAACTTGCGTGTCATATTCTGATAAATTGGCCAGACTCGCGCGATCATTTCCTTGAGCGCCGTGCCGGTCAACGGCTTATGGTCGGGAATGCCTAATAGGGCCAGTACCGACTTGACTTCTTCGGATTCGGTGGCCGAACGGTTAATCAGATCGCCCAGGGTGTCGATGATTTTCGCTGGCGTGCCAGCCGGGGCAAGCACCATGTTGTATTCCCTCAAATCCTGGTAAGCCGGCCCGGTGAAGCCCTCTTCCACCCAGTTCGGTATGCCGGGCAGTACCGGGTTTTTCGAGTCGCCGTTCAGCATGAAAAGAGGACGGATCGCTCCCTTTTGGATGCCGGGCGTCAAACCAGCCAATGAACCGGCGCCGATGTCGATGTTGCCGGCCATCAGATCGACCATCATCGGCCCGGTGCCCTTGTAGTTCACCAGGGTGAACTCGCCGCCCGTGTCCTCGGCCAGTTGTGCAATCATGAGTTGCCAGCCGGAGCCGATTCCGTAGTTGCCCACCGTGATGGGGCGCGTTTTCGACAGCGCGATCAGTTCCTTGAGGTTCTTCACGGGCAGGTCTTTTTTCACCGCCGCTGGCGACAACCCGGTGCTGTAGGCGCCGACGGGTATCAGATCCTTGGAGGTGTCTATTGCCGGATTCGACAGCAGTACCGGCGCCTGGGCAAGCTGGCTATGCAGCGTTATCAGCAGCGTGTAACCGTCAGGGTTGGACCTGGCCACCGCGTCGGCGGCAATCATGCCAATGCCACCGGGCTTGTTTTCGACCGCCACCGGTGTTTTCAGTTGAATCGACAGGTACGTTGCCAGCGCTCTGGCGGTGGTGTCGTTGGACGAACCGGGCGCTTGCGCCGCAAACAGCCGAATCGGCTTGTTCGGCCAGTCACTCTGCGCCGAGGCAGTACGCGGCAAGCTGTAAGCCATCAGGGCGCCACTACTGGCCGCCAACAATAGTCGGCGGCGCGCGTGATCGGTGGAATTCGAGGGAACGGGGTCGTGAGTCGTCATTTTTTGTCTCCTTGATGGAATGTGAGTCGCCGCGGTTTCACAACACGGCGAAGAACACTGCGAAGAATGGCGATGTCACATGCCGATGCGATCAGCGCGGTCAACCAGATTGCGCACGATGCGCACCGAGGCAATGTCGATCATCTTGCCTTCGTACTGCACGGCGCCAAGACCTTGCGCCAGCGCGGCGTCGTAGGCCTTGATCATTTCCCGCGCGCGCTTGACGTCTTCGGGCGCGGGTGAAAATACCGCCTGCGCAATTTCGACTTGCGACGGATGAATGGCCCACTTGCCGACCATGCCCAAGATCATGGCGCGGCGACATTCTTCGCGGTAGGCATCCGGACTGCGAAAGTCGGCATAAGGCCCATCCACCGCGTCCAGACGATGGGCACGAGCCGCAATGGTGAGTCTGTGCCGCTGGTAGTGCCAGACGTCGCCGGGGTAGCCGCTAGGCCCGCCGATGTCCTTGAGCGATACGCCCTGGCTGGCGGAATAGTCGCCCATGCCGAAAATAAGGCACTCCAGGCGCGGCGTGGAAGCGGCGATTTCCTCCACGCGCATCATCGCTTCGACTTCTTCGATGAGCACGTCGATGCCAATGCGCTTGTTCAGGCGAAGTTTCTTTTCCATCATCGTCAGCAGCTTGTCGACGAATTGCACGTCGGCCGCGCTCATGGCCTTGGGTAGCATGATGACGTCGAGGTTTTTGCCCGCTGCCTCCACCACCTCGATGATGTCTTCATAGGCGTACTCGGTGCTCAGGTCATTGATGCGCACGCAGCGCACGCTGCGGCCCCAATTCAGGCCGTTGAGCGCTTCGACGATACGCGCGCGCGAGGCGCGTTTTTGCGAAGGGGCGACCGCGTCCTCAAGGTCGAGAAACACGAAGTCCACGCCGAGCGCGGCGGCCTTTTGCATCATTTTTTCATTGGAACCTGGCACCGACAACTGGCAGCGTCGCAGGCGTTGAGGTCGATCAGCCATAACGGAAGTTCTCCTTGGGTTTGAATGAATGAAACGCGATCAACTGATCGCCCGTGCCGCGCGCAGCGTGTCGATCTCCGCCACGTCGAAGCCGAAGCCGCGCAACAATTCCTCGGTGTGCTCGCCGGTCAATGGCGCGCGTCGGCGCACGCCGCCTGGCGTGGCGCTCATGTGGATGGGCGTGTCCGCCACCGTCAGCGCACGTTCAGCGCCCGGCTGCTCTACGTCGACCAGCATCTGGCGCTGACGGAAATGCGGGTCGGCAAAAATGTCCGCCGCATCGAACACGGGGCCATAGGGGATGTCCCCACCCAGCATGGCGCTCAGTTGCGCCTTGGTGTAAAGCTCGGTCCAAGCCGCGACCAGGGCATCGACTTCGTCGCGATGCGCCACGCGCGCCTCGTTGCTGGCGTAGCGCGGATCGGTGGCCAGATCGGGACGCCCCATGCGCTCGACCAGCGGCACCCAGAATCGGTCGTTGGGCACCCCCAGGCTGACGTAGCCATCGCGCGCGGGAAAGAGGCCAAACGGGCACAACAAGGGATGGCCATTGCCTTCCGGCCGAGGTGCGCGGCCCGTAACGCTGTACTGAAACACCGACCGCTCGCAGACGGCGAGAACAGCGTCCACCATGCCCACGTCCACGAATTGCCCTTGTCCGGTGCGCTGCGCGCGCAGGCAGGCGGCGGCTATGCCGAAAGCCAGGAACATGGCAGGAATCAGATCACCCACGCCCGGCCCGATCTTGGTCGGCGGGCCGTTGACCTGTGGCCCCGTGATACCCATGATGCCGCCCATCGCCTGGGCCACCGGATCGTAGGCCGGCCAATCCGCATAGGGGCTGAGGCCGCTGCGCGGGTCGCCAAAGCCACGCAAAGCGGCATATACCAGCCGCGGGTTGTCTTGCGCCAGTTGCTCGTACCCCAGGCCGAGCCGCTCCATGACGCCGGTGCGGTAGTTTTCAACCAGCACGTCGGCGTGGCGCACCAGGCGGCGCAAGACGGCCTTGCCTTGCGGTTTTTTCAGATCGAGCGTCAACGAACTCTTGTTGCGGTTGATGGACGCGAAATAGGCGCCGAACCCCCCCTCTTCCATCCGCCGGGCGCCGGGCGGATGCGGGCCATTGCGGCGCGTACCGTCGCCGCCGGGCGGCTCGATCTTGATGACCTGTGCACCCTGATCGGCCAGCATCATGGTTGCGAATGGGCCGGCCAGCATTCGGGTCAGATCGAGCACGACCAGCCCGTTCAGAGCGCCGAAGGCGGGCGCGGATGCGCTCACGCTCATTTACCGGCCCAGTGGCTTCTGCGCTTGAGCAGCACCGTGCGCTCGGCTTGCACGCACACCTTGTCGTCCTGGTTCAGTCCGTAATGGCGAAACCGGACGATGCCCGCGTCTTCGCGCTCGGATGGGCGTGTTTGCAGCACTTCGCTGTAGGCGTACAGCGTGTCGCCGTGAAACACCGGGTTGGACAGACGGATGTTGTCAAGTCCGATTTCCTGCAAGCACTGCTCGGCCGTGTCCTGCGCCGCAAGACCCAGCACCATCGACAGGTTGATGCCGCCAAAGACCACCCGCTGCGAAAAGATGCCGCGTCCCTCGCGGCGCATCGCGTCTTCGTTGAAATGCCCTTCGGCGGTGTTCATCACCATGTTGGTGATGAACACGTTGTCCATCTCGGTCACGGTCTTGCCGCGCGCGTGCCGCATCAGCATTCCCGCCTCGAAATCCTCGAAGTAGTTGTTGGCGCTGGTCAACGCCGCCGCCTTCATGACCGTGCTCCTTGACGCGCGGTCTGTTTCTCGAAGGCGCGCTCGGCGATCATGGCTTCCACTTCCGACTTTCCTAGCAGGCTGTTGGCGATGATGCGCTGCTGAATTTCCGACGTGCCTTCAAAAATCTTCGTCAGCCGCGCATCGCGCCAGTAGCGCTCGATTGGAAACAGCTTGGTGTAGCCAGCGCCGCCAAATATTTGTAGCGCCTCGGATGTCACACGCTCGGCCATCTCGGAGGCGAAATACTTGACCATAGACGCCTCCTTGTCGCACCGGCGCCCACGGTCGATTTCATTACAGACGTAATACATCAACTGGCGCGCGGCTTCGATTTGCGTGGCCATGGACGCAATCTTGAAACGGATTGCCTGGTATTCGGCAATGGGCAGGCCGAACTGCTTGCGCTCGGTGGCATAGGTGATGGCATCTTCGAGCGCGCCTTGTGCCAAGCCGATGGCACGTGCGGCCGTGTGGGCGCGAGCGCCCTCCAACCCCTTGGCCATCAGCAAGAAGGCCTTGCCCTCTTCGCCCATCAGCATCTCGGCCGGAACGCGGACACCGTCCAA
This sequence comes from Burkholderiaceae bacterium, assembly GCA_031277295.1. Taxonomy (GTDB): domain Bacteria; phylum Pseudomonadota; class Gammaproteobacteria; order Burkholderiales; family Burkholderiaceae_C; genus Ottowia. Next base: position 5,111 of record JAITMV010000130.1, read on the forward strand.
GGCCAACTCAAAAGTCTTCCAGCCGAAATAGCCAATCTTCGGAATAGGCGATCCGGTCACCCCTTTGGGAAAACTGCCGCGCTCTTTCTCGATCAAAAAGCACGAAATACCCATCCAGCGTTTGTCGGCGCTCGGTGGCGCGCTGGTGCGTGCAAAAACCACCAGGTAGTCGGCGCCATCGGCAAAGGTGCACCAATACTTATTGCCGCTCAGCACCCATTCGTCTGCTTCGCGCACGGCGCGGCACGAAATAGAGGCCAAGTCAGAACCGGTATCCGGCTCCGACAAAGCGCTGGCATTGAGAAACTCACCCCGCACTACCCGAGGCAATAGGCGCTGACGCATCTCGGGCGGCATCGAGGAGCGAATCCACCCCCCTTGCGCGCGCGCGACGATGGAAGCCACCGACATCCATCCGCGCGCAAGCTGTTCGCAGATCAGGCAATACTCAAAAGTGCCCAGTCCCATGCCGCCGTATTCCTCGGGGATGGTGATGCCGAAATATCCCATGTCGGCCAGCTTTTGCCGCAACTCCATCGGAATCTCGCCATCCGGGCCATCCAGCGCATTGGCAACCGGCAGCACCTCCTTCATGGTGAATTCACGCGCGGTGTCGCGGATCATGCGACGCTGCTCGGTCATATAGCCCATTCCGTCTTCCGACATGTTCATCTCCTTTGCTTGACCAGATTGGATCGCTTGAAGCGAATGACTTCTTCGCCGTTTTGGTTGGCGCCCCAGGTCTGCCAGGTCACGATGCCGTAACCCGGCCTGCTGGCGGTCAGCCGCCGCGCCACCACCTCGGATCTGGCATAAAGCGTGTCACCGGGGTAGACGGCCTTCTGATAACTGAGTTCATCCACCCCCAGAAATGGCCCGCCACCTTCGGAGAGGTCCTCCACCGTGAGGCCGAAAACCGTGTTGAACACCAGCAGCGGATTGACCGGCGAGTCAGGATGGTCATGCGCGCGCGCGAAGTCCACGTTGGTGTACAGCGGGTTGTAATGCAGCGTCAGCGTGCAAAACAACGTGTTGTCCGCCGCATTGACCGTGCGTCCCCAGTGATGCACGAAACGGCGTCCCGGTTCAAAATCTTCGTAGCAATGGCCACGCGCCCAATGACGCGCGCCCGCCTTCAGCCGTGCGGCGGTTTCCCGCAAGGAATCGGTCATTGAAATATCTCCATTAAAGATGCGACAGAAGGCGCATGTGCCAGCGCGGCCACTTGCGCGTGCAAACGCTCGAAGCGTGATTCACCCAGCACCGGCGCCGCAATAGCTCGTGCTTTTTGCGTCAGGCGCCGCCACTGCGCCGCCGGATCGGTGGCGGCAATACCTACATTGGCTTGCGCCGCCAGCGTTCGCCCATCACGCGTGCGCAGCGTCACCCCGGCCGCGTGCTTGTGCGCCAAATCGGTTGGTGTGACGCGCACGCGCGCGCGCGCTTGTACATAACGCGGCTGCCCGGCCATGCGGTCGGTGTACAGATCGAGCGCGGCGGTATCGGCGCCATCAAGCGCCAGCACGGCAAGGTGGCGAATCGAAAACTTCATGCACAGACCCGTGTCCGGCTCGGCGATGTCGCATACGCTGAGATGTCCCGGCGGCACCGCGATTTCCAGCGACTGCATGTCGTCCAGACTCAGATGCGGGCGCAGCTCACGTACCGCCTCGATGGTCGAATGAGTCAGGTAACAGGACGCGTGATACTTGAACAACGTCTGCTCGACAGCAAAGCCCTCGCGCGTGTCAATCGGGCGCAGTGCAACCACCTCATCGGCCTGCGTCCAAGCAAAGCCCTGAAAACACTCGATAGCGTCCATGTTGGCGGTAAAGCCGCGCGCGGCCAGTCGCGCCGCCATCAAGCCATTCATCGCCGCCTTGCCCGCGTGCAACGGCTTGGCCATGGTGCCGAACATCGACTTCAGCCCCGCCGCCTGCGTAGCAGCCAGCCCCAAAGCGTGAGCGGTGCGCGTCTCATCGAGACCGAGCAAGGCGGCCACGGCCGCCGCCGCGCCGAACGTGCCCAGGGTGCCGGTGGCATGAAAGCCGCGCGCATAGTGCGAACCGCCCAGCACCTCACCGATGCGTGCCTGTACCTCATGGCCGACCACCACCGCCCGCAAGAAATCACGCCCGCTGACCGGCAGCAACTGCGCCACCGCCAAAGCAGCAGGCAAGACAGGCGCGCTCGGATGGCCATGCATACGCGCCGACACATCGTCAAAATCCAGCGCGTGCCCAGCCGCGCCATTAATCAACGCCGCCGCCCAAGCGCCGCCGCGCGTCGCATCGCACAACGGCGACACTCGATCAGAAGAAGCCGCGCCGTACTCCTCGTCCAGCATACGAACCAACGGCTCCGAAACGGCCGCAACCGTCACCGCAAGCCAGTCGAGCGTCGCGTGCGTGGCCCACTCGAAGGCGCTCGCACTCACGGCGGCATTGTCGAGTTCGGCGATCCAGCAGGCCAGCCGGCGCGTACTGCCTTCAGCCAATGAAGACGCGCCGACAGCCGCGTCGGGCGCTGGACGCGAATCGGATGATGTCGGCGCAATCATTGCTTTTGTCTCCCCCTTGAACTACCGTGGCCTGAAACGGCGGAGTATCTGGCACGATCGCGGCAATCTCAATCACGGATGTGATGATTCACCCTAGCCGTTCATTTATCACATATGTGATGAACACGCCTGTATGAGTCCCGCCATTCACGCGCGTCCAAGCGCGTGCCCGCCATCGCTGGCGCGTTCAGAATTGCGCAGACACTTCTCGAATGGCGGCAAGCATGTTCTTGCGCTCGCGCTGCAACCGGTATAGCGGTGCGCCGACGCCGATACCCAGGCGTTGCCCACGAATGGGCGTAGCCAAAAGCGTGCAAATCACACCTGCGCCGTGCGTTGCCAGATTGGCCGACTCATACCAGCCTTGCTCGCGCGCCTGCCGCACCGCGCGCACGGTATCGGCAATTGCGGCAATCGGATCGCCCTGGCGTGTTTCGGCGTTGTAGCGGCGCAGAAGTTTGCCAACCTCGTCATCGTCGAGCTGGGTCAACAGCATGATGCCTAGCGCGGCGTGATAAAGCGGCCTGCGGGTTCCTGAAACCAGCTCAAAGCGCAGCGCATGGCGCGACTGCAAGACCGAAACGTATTGCACGAACAACCCCGAGCGGCGCGCCAAGATCACGGTCTCGCCAGTCGTGCGGGCAATCTGGCGCATGGCATCGCGCAACTCGCTCTTGTGCTCGGGCGCGCGCGTGGTCCAGTCGCACAAAAAAGCCACGCGCGCCGACGGACAGTAAGTGCGCGACACCGGCTCAAAGTCCATGTAGCCGCGCGCCACCAAGGTTTTGGCCAACATCGAGACACTGGATTGTGGCGCGTCCAGCAAAGCCACCATTTCCGCGATGCGCAGCGGGCGCCGCTCGGCCTCGAATACCTCCAGCAGTTCAAAAACACGTATCGCCGACTTGACCATACCGTGCCTTGATCACTCCCCCACCAGTTTCACTTCAGGCTTAAGTTTCACTTCAGAATCTACTCATGGCGCTTGCCGTCCGATGTCGCATTCCCCGTCACACCCCTTGCGGATTGCGCAGCCGGATATGCAACTCGCGCAACTGTTTCTCATCGACCGGCGAAGGCGCTTGCGTCAGCAGGTCTTGCGCGCGTTGGGTCTTGGGAAAAGCGATCACGTCGCGGATCGATTCAGCGCCGGTCATCAGGGTGACCAGGCGGTCCAGCCCGAAGGCCAGCCCGCCGTGCGGTGGCGCGCCATATTGCAGGGCATCCAGCAGGTAGCCGAACTTGGTGCGCGCCTCCTCCGGGCCGATCTTGAGCGCGGAAAAGACCTTGCTCTGCACGTCGGCGCGGTGAATCCGCACCGAGCCGCCACCCAATTCCCAGCCGTTGAGCACCATGTCATACGCTTTGGCCGTGCAGGCTGCGGGGTCGCTGTCCATCAGGTTTTCATGCCCGTCCTTGGGACTGGTGAAGGGATGATGCATGGCCGACCAGCGCGCGTTTTCCTCGTCGTACTCGAACATCGGGAAGTCCACCACCCACAGCGGCGCCCAGCGATCTTCAAACAGGCCATGCGCCCTACCCCAATCGCTTAAGCCGATTTTCAGGCGCAGCGCGCCGATGGCGTCGTTGACGATCTTTTCCTTATCGGCGCCGAAAAAAATCAAGTCGCCATCCTGCGCGCCCGTGCGCTTGAGGGTTTCGGCGATGGCGGCGTCGTGCAAGTTCTTGACGATGGGCGATTGCAGGCCATCGCGCCCCTTGGCGGCTTCATTGACCTTGATCCAGGCCAATCCTTTGGCACCGTATATCTTGACGAACTCGCCGTACTGGTCAATCTCGCCGCGGCTGATGGCCGCGCCGCCGGGCACGCGCAGCGCGGCCACGCGCCCGTCTTTTGCATTGGCCGGCGTGGCAAAGACTTTGAAGTCCACATCCTTCATCACGTCAGCCAGGTCGGTCAATTCGAGCTTGATGCGCAAATCGGGCTTGTCCGAGCCGAAGCGCCGCACTGCCTCCTGATAGGCCATGACCGGAAACGCGCCCAAATCGACGCCCAGTTGCGTTTTGAACACCTGTGCAATCATGGACTCGAAGATGGCGCGGATTTCGCCCTCGTCCAGAAACGAGGTTTCGCAGTCGATCTGCGTGAATTCAGGCTGGCGGTCGGCGCGCAGATCCTCGTCGCGAAAGCACTTGGTGATTTGATAGTAGCGGTCGTAGCCAGCCACCATCAACATCTGTTTGTAGAGTTGAGGCGACTGCGGCAGCGCGAAAAACTGTCCATCATGCACGCGGCTAGGCACCAGATAGTCGCGCGCGCCCTCGGGCGTGCTTTTGCCCAGCATCGGCGTTTCGATGTCGATGAAACCGTGCGCGTCCAGAAAATTGCGCACCTCTATCGCCACCTTGTAGCGCAGCATCAGATTGCGCTGCATGGCCGGCCGGCGCAAGTCCAGCACCCGGTGCGTCAGGCGCGTGGTCTCCGACAGGTTGTCGTCATCAGGCTGGAACGGCGGCGTAACCGACGGGTTAAGCACCTTCAATTCGTGGCACAACACCTCGATCTTGCCGCTTTTGAGCGCCTCGTTGACCGTACCCTCGGGCCGCGCCCGCACCAGTCCCTTGACCTGGACGCAATACTCGTTACGCAGGTCTTCGGCAATTTTGAACATCGCGGGGCGATCCGGGTCGCACACCACTTGCACGTAGCCTTCGCGGTCGCGCAGGTCGATGAAAATCACGCCGCCGTGATCGCGCCGCCGGTTGACCCAGCCGCACAAGGCCACGTTCTGGCCGCTCAGTGTCTCGGTCACCAGACCACAGTAATGAGTTCGCATGGACATGGAAAAACTTCCTTTGCTTTCAAGATCAATCGCGCGGCAACGCAGACGGCGGCGCATCATGGACAACCGCATGGCCGTGCCCATGCGGCGCCACCACGCCCATTGAAATAACGTATTTGAGCGCCTCGTTCACGCTCATGTGCAACTCAACCACATCAGCGCGCGGCACCAGCAGCAAAAAGCCCGAAGTCGGGTTGGGTGTGGCAGGCACAAACACACTGACGAAATCGCCCGCGCCTCGGCCGGCCGGCTGGGGCACTTGCCGGGCCAGTTGCTCGGCCACCTCGCCGCCCAAAGCGCCAGTCAAAAAACCGATAGTCCACGAGTCCTGATGCGGATAACGCACCAGAAGCGCCTTTGAGAACGCCTGCCCCGAGCCGGAAAACAGCGTATCCGACACCTGCTTGACGCTGGAATAAATACCGCGCACCACCGGAATACGCGTCACCAGCCGGTTCCACTGGCGCAGCCACCACTGGCCTGCCATGTTGGCCACGAACAAACCCGTCGCCAAAATCACGATTGCCACCAGAATCACGCCCAGCCCCGGCACCCGTTGCATCATCTCGGCGGTAGCGGCAAAAGCCGGTAGCGTGCGCGCCAGCGCCGACAGCACCCCGCCGAAAATGCCGTCCAAAATACCGACCAGCCACAACAGCACCCACGCCGTCACCCCCACGGGCAGCCACACCACCAGGCCGGTAATGAAGTATTGGCGCAGACGTGCAAACATCAGTCCGCGCCGTCGCCCGAGGATGCGGGCGTGGACGCGGCGGGCGTAGCACCGCCGCCATCTTTGGATTCGCCAGCGGACGCAGGCTTGGCATCGTTTTTCGCCGCGCTGGTTTCCGACCCCGCCTCGCCTTTTTTGTCTTCTTTATCCGTCAATGCGCCGTTGCCGCCGCCCCGAAAGTCGGTCACATACCAGCCCGACCCCTTGAGTTGAAAGCCCGCTGCCGTTACTTGCTTTTGCATCGTCGCCTGAGCGCATCGCGGGCAGACCGTCAGCGGCGGGTCGGACATTTTCTGCAACACGTCCTTGGCAAAGCCGCAAGACGCGCACTTGTAAGCATAGATGGGCATAACGGAATCGGAAGCGATGCAAAAAGCAAAACAGTACGCCAGCGGCGGACTGGAAAACTTTATATTTTAAAGTTGCCGCATTGACCGAGATTTTGCGGGGCTGACAAGGCCCGCGGCAGTTCGCTGACTAGGAAAAATTCAACCTGGAAACGGCAGTTGAACGCGAGTGCGGGCTAGCCCGGACATTTCAGCTACGGATTTTCATCGCAGCCGTAGAACTTGACGCCCAGCTCAATCCGCTCACGTCCTCGGGCTTCGCGGTATGCGTTGGCATCGCGCAGCGAGTAGATGCAACCGCAGTACTCCTGCTGATAAAAGTTCTCGCGCTTGCTGATCTCGATCATGCGTGCCGAGCCGCCGCCTTTGCGCCAGTTGTGATCCCAATACGTCAGACCGGGGTAACGTGCGGCGGCGCGGGCGCCGCAGTCGTTGACCTGGTGCATGTTCTTCCAACGCGAAATGCCCAGCGAACTGGTCATAACGGCAAAGCCATGCTCATGCGCATACAGCGCGGTACGCTCCAGACGCATGTCGAAGCACATGGTGCAGCGGACACCACGCTCGGGCTCCATCTCCATGCCCTTGGCGCGCGCGAACCAGTTATCGCGGTCGTAATCGGCATCAACGAAGGCAATACCCAGCCGCTGCGCGTAATCGATGTTTTCGTTCTTGCGTAGTTCGTACTCTTTGCGCGGGTGAATATTGGGGTTGTAAAAGAAAATCGTGAAATCAATGCCGCCAGCGCGCATCGCCTCCATCACCTCGCCGGAGCACGGTGCGCAGCACGAATGCAACAGCACCTTGGCGTCACCGCCTGGCAGCCGCAAGGTTTGGCGCTGAAAAGTATTCATGCCCATATTGTGTCGGACACGGGCAGACTCTGTCACCAGCGAGCCTCGGCAGGCGGCGCGGGCGGTGTGATCCGGTGCGCCGGCCCAGACACGGTCGCAGCGGTCGGCTCAGCCGGACGACTGGCAGGCAACACCTGTTCGGCCTGGCCAGGCGCTGGCAAAGTCAGCCGAAACCGCGCCGGTACCGACGCCGCCTCCGATGCCGCCGCAGCGGGCATGACTTGGAGCGCCTGCCCGGCGGGTAGCTCGGGCATGCTCCGTGCCGCTTGCCGGGGCGGTTCGTGCATGACCTGCACCGCCTGACCAGGCGGCGGCAGCGGCTGCGCGATGGGATTAGGCGCCAACGGCGGCTGACTGCTCCCCGTCACTTGCTCGGCAACCGTCGGCGCGGGAGGTGATCGACGCGCGGAAGCACGCTGACGAAACTGGGTCAGCAATTCCACGGCATCCACCCTTTGGCCGCTAACGGCGTAATCCAGCGCATCCATGCCAGTCTCGTTGCGCAAGCGCGGATCGGCACCGGCACGCAACAAGGCTTGCACCGCCTCAAGGCTGCCGTAGCGCGCCGCCATCATGAGCGGCGTACTACCGTTGGGTGAGCGCGCTTCCAGCCGGGCGCCGTGCTTCAACAGCAAACCGATCACCTCGACGTTACCGCCAGTAGCGGCATAGTGCAGCGGCGTCCAACCAGTCTTGTTGACCTGAGCGCCCTTGACGATAAGCGCCTCGACAATGTCAAGCTGGCCCCTGAGCGCGGCCACCATCAGCGCGCTTTCATCGGTCGGCGTGCGCAACTCAGGATTCAGCCGAGGCGAGGCCAGAATGACCTTCGCGACCTCCAGCGCCCCCTCCTGCAACGCCACATACAAGCCCGGCACCCCGCGCGAATCGCGCGTGTTCGGATCCACCCCCTGTCGCAGCAGCGCCTCCATGCGCGAGCGGTTGTCCTGCTTGATGGCGCGAATGAAATCATCCGCCCCTTCACCCGCCCAGGCAGGGGCGCCGGCACACACCAACACGCAAAGCAGCAAAAGCCACCTGAGGCAACGCTGAACAAATCCCATGCGGCGATCACATCCTCGCTTGTGAAGTGGTCTGAAGCGCAAGCAAATGTTCGCAATACCGCCCGGTATTGCTGCACTTTGCGCCTTGCAGTCCATCCCAAACCAAAGCGCGCTCATCCGCGGCGACTCATTCAACATCGCCTTGAACATCTTCATGTGTCACTCCCCTTAAAAACAGCCGCGTGAAATTGACGCCGGTAAATTCAGCGACCCGCTCAATCGGCACGCCGCGCAACTCGGCAATGCGCGCAGCCACGTAAGGCACGTAGGCCGGCGAATTGACCTTGCCGCGATATGGCACAGGGGCCAGGTAGGGGCTGTCAGTTTCAATAAGCAAGCGCTCCTCGGGCACCAAACGGGCCACCTCATGCACATCAGCCGCATTCTTGAACGTAACAATACCCGATAGCGAGATATGGAAACCCAATGCCAGCGCCGCCCGCGCCACCGTCGGCGTTTCGGTGAAGCAGTGAAACACGCCGCCAACGCTGCCCGGCGAGCCATCCTCGCCCTCCTCGCGCAAGATAGCCAAGGTATCCTCGCACGCCGCACGCATATGAATCACCAACGGCACACGCGCTAAGCGAGCGGCGCGGATATGCGCGCGAAAACGTTCGCGCTGCCACTCCAACTCGGCAATGCTGCGGCCGCCCTTGCGTTGCTGCATCATGTAGTAATCAAGCCCGGTTTCACCTATGGCCACCACCTTGGACTGCGCGCAGGCCTGCACCAACTCCTGCACCGACGGCTCGCGCCCCCCCTCGTTGTCGGGATGGACACCGGCCGTAGCCCACAAATTACCGTGCGCTGCCGCCAACGCCTGCACACGGCCAAACTCCTCCATACTGGTGCTAATGCACAGCGCACGCGTAACCCGCGCGGCCTGCATCGCCGCCAGCACCGCCGACAGATCGGAGGCCAGCTCGGCAAACGTCAAATGACAGTGCGAATCAGTAAACATGCGGTGCAATGACCAATAACAGGCGTTGTGAAAAACAAGAGCGTAAAAACGAATCTGAATCCGTGACCACAAGAAGGAATGACCTCATCCGCAAGGTGATGCGTTTTCCCTCTTCAACTCATGGATTCATGGATGAAGATAACAAGCGGCAAGCTGCGGCTTCCTGAATCATTTGTCACTGGCGCGTCATATCGTTTGCGTGGGCTGCTCGGACGTCAGCGCGGCGCCCAAAATCTCTTCTATTTTCAACTTGAGTTGGGCGGATTTTTCGTCCTTCGGGAAATGCACCCCCACGCCCTGCGTGCGGTTGCTCGATGAACGCGCTGGCGTAATCCACGCCACCTTGCCCGCCACCGGGTAACGCTGCGGATCATCCGGCAATGAAATCAACACGTAGACATCATCGCCCAAACGGTATTCACGGTCGGTCGGAATAAAGATGCCGCCCTCGGCAAACGCCGGAATATAGGCGGCGTAAAGCGCGGCCTTTTCCCGGATGGACAATTGAATCACGGAAGGACGCGGACTGTCTTGGGCCATCGGATTACTGATAGACATGGTGTATTCATTGATCCTAGAAACCGCAGTTGGACGCGCCCGAGCAGGCCGTCATCGGGTGGGCTGGCAAGGCGCGAGGACGCCGCCGGCTTGCCGCCAGCAAGAACGAGCAACGCCGCCAGCGCGCCAGAAGCTCCAAGTTTTGGCGGCCTGATCATCGGGTGCGTAGCGCTCTCACCCAAGCGGTGAAAGTGATCGAAGTCCCGAAAGTCAGCGTCCGCGCGACTATCCCAAAGGTAACAAGCGGTCAACTGCGGTTTCTAGGTTGATAGGCTCCAGCCCGGAAATTTCATCATGGCAACGCCCAATGCACCCAGTGCGCCCAACAGCAGAATTAGCCCCTGGAGTTTAAAACCTGGCGAGCCATGCTGACCAGAAATTCCGTTGCCAAGCCAACATTCAAAGGATGCTCAGCAGTGCGCGCGACCTGAGCCAATTGCGTCCACCAGCGAGTCAAAGCGGCGGCGGCCAACTGATGCCGCGGCAAATCGGCAGCGTCGAAAAAACGCGGCGCGGCGCCCGTATGCACCGCCATCAGGTCATGGCAGAGCTTCTGCAACCGCGCCACCGCCTCCGGCAGCGGCACATCGGCCAGCACCGACACATCGCCCGCACCCAGCGCGCGCGGCAGCGCGCTCCACTGTTTGGCACTGCCCTTGGCCTTGGCCAGCGCTTGCGCCTCGGCCGGCCGACCGCCAGCGGCGCGCAACAGCGTCACGGCATCGCCCTCGGACACACCAACAGCAGCCAGCCAAGACAGCGCATCGGCCTGCGGCGGCCAGATCATGGCATGGCCCAGGCAGCGGCTGCGAATAGTAGGCAGCAACAGATGGGCGGCATCAGTAGCCAGCACAAAACGCACGTCGCCCGGCGGCTCTTCCAGCGTCTTGAGCAGCGCATTGGCGCTAACGGCATTCATGCGCTCCGCCGGGTACACCAACACCGCCTTGCCGTTCCCGCGCCCGCTGGTACGCTGGGTGAACTCAATTGTTTCGCGCATCGCATCAACGCGGATGTCCTTGCCAGGCTTGCGCTTCTTGTCGTCGATCTCCGCCTGCGCCTTTTCGGGCAGCGGCCAGCCGCGTTCAAGCAGCCCGGTCTCGGGCATCAGCACCATCAGATCGGCATGTGTGTGCGCATCGATGGCGTGACAACTGGCGCACTGGCCGCAAGCCCCAAGAACGGGCGCTCCCCCGCTGCCCGCTGCGCGCGGTTCGCCGCCCTCCGAAGAGGCGCTCGCCGTCCTAGGGTGGCCCGGCAGCGGCTCGGGCGCCGGCTGCTCGCACAACCAGGCGCGTACCAGCGCCAGCGCCAGATCGAACTGGCCCAAGCCGGACGGCCCGTACAACAGCCACGCATGGCCGCGCTGAGCCAACAGCGTGCGCAATTGATCGGCGATCCAAGGCGCCATCGGAACACTCACAACCACCCCCTATCTTGCACAGCGCAACGCACGTCGGCCCACACAGCTTCGCGCGACTGGCCGGCATCAATGCGAACAAAGCGCGCCAAATCAGCGCTCAACCGGCGTGCGTAGCCACCCCGCACCGCCTCAAAAAAGGCGACCGGCTGCGCCTCAAACTTGTCCGGCGTTCGCGCCCCGGCTAGTCGAGCGGCAGCCACGGCTGCCGGCAGATCGAACCACAGCGTCAGATCGGGTTGCAGCATTTCGGCGTCCGGCAGAGTCTGCGCCAGCCGCTCCAACAAAGACAATGCACCCCAATCGAACCCGCGTCCCCCCCCCTGATAAGCGAAAGTAGCATCGGTAAAGCGATCACATATCACCGCCTCGCCGCGCGCCAGCGCCGGTGCGATAAGCTGGCCGATGTGATCGCGCCTGGCGGCGAACATCAGCAGCGCCTCAGTCAGCGCATCCATGTCTTGGTGCAGCACCAGCGCGCGAATTTGCTCGGCCAGCGGCGTACCACCCGGTTCGCGCGTGCGCGTCACCGCGCGTCCGGCAACGCGCAAGGCGTCGGCTAAAGCATCGATGTGGGTGGACTTGCCGGCGCCGTCAATACCCTCGAAGGTAATGAAAATACCCCTGCTGCTCATCGTCGCGCTCCGCCGCGTTGATATTCATTTACCGCCCGGTTATGCTCATCCAGGCTGCGGCTGAACTGGCTGCTGCCGTCACCGCGAGCGACGAAATACAGCGCCTTGCTATCGGCCGGCCGCACCGCCGCCATCAGCGCCGCCTTGCCCGGCATGGCAATCGGCGTCGGCGGCAAGCCAGCACGGGTATAAGTGTTGTAAGGCGTGTCAGTATTCAGGTGGCTGCGCTTCAAATCACCGTCAAACGCATCGCCCGCGCCGTAGATCACCGTCGGGTCGGTTTGCAGCATCATTCCGATGCGCAGGCGGTTGACGAACACCGCCGCGACCTCGGCGCGGTCTTGCGGCTGGCCGGTTTCCTTTTCGACAATACTGGCCAGAATCAACGCCTGCTCAGGCGATTGCAGCGGCAGATCGGCGGCGCGCGCGCTCCAGGCCGCGACCAGCCGCCGATCCATCAACCGCATCGACTCGCGCAGCACACCCAAGTCGTCCGAATTCTTGGCGTAGCGGTAAGTGTCGGGGAAAAATCGCCCTTCCGGATGCACCCCAGGGCGACCCAGAGCGGCCATGATCTGCGCGCCGGTCATGGCCGCGGTTTCATGTCTGAGCGAAGCCGCCTTGCCCAGCGCCTGGCGAACCTGCCTGAACGTCCAGCCCTCCACCAGCGTCAACGTCAGCATGATGCGCTCGCCGCGAACCAGCTTGCCCAGCACATCGCCCGGCGTCATGCCGCGCGTGATCTCGTATGCACCCGGCTTGATCGTCTGCCCGCGCCCGGCCAGACGGAAGTACCACGCCAGCAGCGTCGGCGGCACACGCACCCCGCCTTCCACCGCCCGCGCGGCGGCGCTGCGCAGCGACGCGCCCTCGGGCACATTCACCTCCACCCGTTCGGCCGCCAGCGGCAGCGGCTGCTCCATCCACCACCAACCGGCCATGCCGCCGGCCAACAGCAGAATCGCCAGAACACAAAGAAGTCCAACAAAAAGTCGGCGTACAACCCTCATAGAAACAAAGAAGCGAAAATCACACCCCGTCATTGCAGCGCAAGCGGCAATGGCGAAATAAAAATCAGGTTTGAGCAGGCCATGATAATTCACCCATGAGCACCCCTGCGCCCACCACATCCGCCACGCTTTTGAACGGCATCGCCCCCTTGCCCCATCAAGGCGTGATCCGCGCCACCGGCGAACAGGCAAGCGCTTTTTTGCAAAACCAGTTGACGCAAGACGTGGCGCTGCTGCCCCCCGGCCAGGCGCGTCTGGCCGGCTGGTGCAACGCCAAAGGACGCTTACTCGCCAGCTTCATCGTCTGCAAACGTTCGCCGCAAGAATTCTGGCTGGTGTGCAGCCGCGACCTGCTGACACAGACACTGAAAAAACTCTCCCTATTCGTGCTGCGCGCCAAAGTCAAACTGGCCGATGCATCGGACGAACTGGCGCTGTATGGATTGATGGGTGATGCCTGCCAGACAATCGCCACAAGCCCAAGTGACTCCTGCTTTGTGGCCCCCCTGCCCCCCGCCGACAACGCGCCGCGCACCCTATGGATCGGCCCGACCGGCAGCGCCCCTACTCACTGCCCGGCTCTGCCGACCACCCAATGGGACTGGGCAGCCGTGCGCAGCGGCGTCGTCACCCTCAGCGCACCGGTAGTCGAAGCCTTTGTGCCGCAAATGCTCAATTACGAATCCGTTGACGGCATCAACTTCAAAAAAGGCTGCTACCCCGGCCAGGAAGTGGTGGCGCGCAGCCAGTTCCGAGGCGCCATAAAACGGCGCGCCTTCGTCGGCTGGGTCGACGGCCCGGCACAAGCCGCTCAAGAAGTATTTCCCGCCGCTGATCCCACCCAACCCGTCGGCCTGATCGCCCAAGCCGCCCCCACGCCCTGGAGCGGCACGGCAGTTATCGTGTCACTGCAACTAGCACACGCGCAGACCATCAACCTGCGCGTAGGCGCAGCGGATGGGCCACTGCTCGCCAATCTGCATCTGCCTTATACGCTGCGGGATGACATTTAGCAGGCTCTGCAAAATTCGTCCCTCTTTTCCAAGCCAATGGCGCGCCACCCGCGACGCGTGAAATTGGCACACTCTCACCCTCTCGTCATTCCCGCGAAAACGGGAATCCATGCAGCGTATCCATCTCTCCGTGATTACCACGGCCCAATGAATTCCCGCTTTCGCGCATAGGCGCTAACTTAGAAGCCTCCCTCCCCCTTTGGGGACAGAGGCGGGGGCAGCGGCCTCGAAAGCACGAGCGGCACATGTTTGATACGCTGTCAGCCCCCATCCCTGCCTTCCCCCAATGGAGGAAGGGGCAAAACTACCCACTGCCTCGCACTGTTCAAACGGGAGCAGACCTTTAAGTTGGCGACTACACGCTTTCGCGGAAATGACGAAGTGCAAACTTGATATGAGGCTTTACCAACGCACGTTTTAGTAAGGCAGCGCCTCACCCAGTCTGTCGCGGGTCACCGCAGGGGCTGGCTGAGGCAGGCGCCATCTCAATTCGAATCAGGCGGCTGAAAACACTTGTAAACCATACGACCGTTGGCATCAAGCGTTACCGGCGAAATGATATAGAGGACAGGCGGGCCGCCGGCAGAGTCGTCAATCTGCTCTTTATATTTGAATCTGGGTACCGTTTTGCACCGGATCGCGGGGCCTGTGCAAAGGTACTGTTGCCCTCTGGCCGCAGTGGTAACCGACGACGGAGTAGCGACAAAACCATCGGAGCACATCGAGTCATGTTGCGAAGATGAAAGCCGCGGCTGTCCTGAAGCCGAATCAGAATTCTCAGGCTGGTTCACATCGAACGGGGCTGCGCTTGCCTCCAGGCCGCCAAGCGCCGACGCCGCCACGGCCGCAATGACCAGGCTTTTGGTAATGAAATACTTGTTCATGATGAACATCTCCTTCGGCAAAAAAATCAACAATTGAAAACCGCCGCCGCCGCACGAGGTCAGGTCAATCACGATCAACTCCTGCCTTGCGGGCTACCTCCAACAGGGTACAACAAAAATCCGCGTCAGCGTATAACTACTTCCGTTACGCAACAAACCGCCATAGACGGTCTGTCGCCGTGGCGACTCAAGCGTCTGCGATTCGGATGTACAGATTACGCTTTTTGCACCGGCACCCGCGAACGCCGTTCACGCACACGGTTACGCTCATCGACGAAAACCAAGCGGGGCTGCCAGCCCGCCTTCAGTTCGGCCTCCTCCACGCTAGCGAAGGCGGCGATGATAACCAAGTCGCCCACCTGCGCGCGCCGCGCCGCTGAGCCGTTGAGCGAGATCATGCCGCTGCCGCGCTCGCCCCGGATGGCGTAAGTCGAAAAGCGCTCGCCGTTGTTCACGTTCCAGATGTCGATACGCTCGTTTTCAAGCAAGTCGGCAGCGTCCAGCAAATCTTCGTCGATAGCACACGAGCCTTCGTAATGCAACTCGCAATGCGTAACGGCGGCGCGGTGGATTTTCGATTTAAGCATCTGGCGTTGCATGGGCAAAAACCTTGTGGCGCGTCACGGCACGACACGCAATGGGGCGCGATTTTAGAACAGCACGCCGCGACTTGTCGGCGTGCAAGTTTTGGCGCCTCAAACGCCTCAAACGCCACCCGAGACCGGGACGCGCCGGCCACGGCAAGCTTATTGCAGCCTCGCCTTCTTGGCACAAGCTCTCAGAACGTGTTCACGATCTCGGCGTGAGGTGTGCGGGATGCGGATTGGGATGAGCTGCAAGGCGCAATCCACAGCCAATGGCCCGTGTCATTGGCAAGGATTGCTTGCGCCGCAGAGCGTCCTAAGCCCGCGCCCGCTAAGCCCGCGTCGGGATCGTGAACACGTTCTCAGGCCGAAAACCGGGCGTGATTCACCGCACGATGCCGCGCGTGGCTGAACCTAGGAATTCCTGCATCAACGCGATGTCGGCATCGGCCTCGGCAACTTCACCACGCAAGGCGTCGATTTGCTGGCGCGCCGCATCCAGCGTCAAGCCTTTGCGGTAGAGCAAGCGATGCATTTGCTTGATGATCGTGATGCGTTCGAGGCCAAAACCGCGTCGGCGCAGACCTTCGGCGTTGATACTCTGTGCTTCGGCAGGATTGCCTCCGGCGGTCACGAAAGGCGGCAAGTCCTGCGCTAGCCGGGTATGGAAGGCGGTCATGGCATGCGCGCCGATACGCACAAACTGATGCACCCCGGTCAGGCCGCCCAAAAACACCCAGTCACCCAGATGCACGTGGCCGGCCAGTTGCACCGCATTCGCCAGAATGAGGTGGCTGCCTAGCTGACAATCGTGCGCGATGTGGACATAAGCCATGATCCAGTTGTCGTCGCCCAGCCGCGTGACGCCAGCGTCCTGCACGGTGCCAGTACTAATGGTGACAAACTCGCGAATGGTGTTGCCCTCGCCTATTTCCAGCCGTGTCGGCTCACCGGCGTATTTCTTGTCCTGTGGCGACGCGCCAATGCTGGTGAATTGGAAGATGTGATTGCTGGCGCCGATGGTCGTGCGGCCTTCGATCACGCAATGCGCGCCGATTTGCGTGTCAGCGCCGATGCGCACGTGCGGGCCGACGACGGTGTAGGGGCCAACCCGCACCGAGCCATGAAGTTCCGCCGCCGGATCAACCAGCGCGGTGGGATGGATAAGAGACTCAGCCGACATCGCGCATGGTGCACATGATGGCTGCTTCGCAAACCATGTCGTCGCCCACCATCGCCTTGCAGTTGAAGCGGTAGATGCCGGCACGGGCGCGATCCAGCGCCGCGAGCAAAATGAGTTGATCGCCCGGCTCCACGGGCCGCTTGAAGCGTGCGCCGTCGATGCCGACGAAGTAAAACACCTGATCGTCGCCGAGCGCGATGCCCTCGGTCTCGAATGACAGCAGCGCACAGGTCTGCGCCATGGCCTCCAGCATCAGCACGCCAGGCATGACCGGACGCTTGGGAAAGTGACCGGTAAAAAAGGGTTCGTTGACCGTCACGTTCTTGATGGCGCGCAAGGTCTTGGCCTCAAGGTCGATGTCAAGCACGCGATCCACCAGCAAAAAAGGATAGCGGTGCGGCAGCTTGGTCAGGATGCGGTGAATGTCCATCATGGCTGGGTGCTTCTGATTTGATAGCATTTTACGCCCGTCCAACAAGCGCATGGGTTTATTTTATGCTTGGGTTATGGGACGATCAGTCCCGATTTGGCGAGCCGTTTTTCAAGCTGCCCGAGACGCTCGCGCAGGGTATGAATGCGCTTGAGCGCGGCGGCATTTTTTTCCCAGGCGCGGTTGTCGTCAATAGGGAAAAAGCCCGTGTAATGGCCAGGCTTGAAGATTGAGCGTGTGACGATAGAAGCTGCCGAGATATGCACATGATCAGCTATCGTCAGGTGCCCCAGGATCATACCCGCCCCACCAACGGTGCAGTGCGCGCCGATGTGCGCGCTGCCAGCCACGCCGACGCAGCCGGCCATTGCCGTATGCTTGCCGATGTGGCAGTTATGACCGATCTGGATCAGATTGTCGAGCTTCACGCCGTCCTCGATCACGGTGTCGTCCAACGCACCGCGGTCGATACAGGTGTTGGCGCCGATTTCCACGTCGTCGCCAATACGCACTGCGCCCAATTGCTCGATTTTCTCCCACGTCCCGTCATGCGGCGCGAACCCGAAGCCGTCACCGCCGATCACCGCGCCGCTTTGAATAACGCAGCGCGCGCCGATCACGCAGCCATCGCCCACGGTGACACGCGCTTTCAGCACGGTATCGGCGCCGATACGCGCGCCGCGTCCGACGAAGCACAGCGCGCCCACACTGGCACTCGGATCAACCGACGCGCCCTCCTCCACCACCGCGCTTGGGTGAATGCCGACACGCGCCGTGTCGCCGTGACGCTGTTTCCATAGCCTGCTCAGGCGAGCAAAGTACAAATGCGGATCGGCGGTGACGATGCAGTCGCCCCGGCGGCGTGCGGCTTCAAACAGCGACGGCCCGACAATGACGCAGCCGGCCTGCGTATCGGCCAACAGCGGAATCAATTTGGGATCGGCCAAAAAACTCAATTCGTCTGGCTGCGCCCTTTCCAGCGGAGCCAGCCGCGCGATCAACCGATCAGGATCGCCAAACAACTCGCCGCCCAAAGCTTCGACAATGGCGCCGGCTTGCAAGGTCATGGCAGGCGCAGCGCCGGTGCCGGCGGCCGCGCTCCTCACTTGCTGTCGTTCAGCGCCTTGATCACCTTGTCGGTGACATCAAGCTGAGGGTTGATATACGCGGCTTCCTGCAAGATGGCGTCGTACTTCTCGGCCTCGGCCACCTGCTTGACCACGCGGTTGGCGCGATCAACGATGCGCTGCAACTCTTCCTGCTTGCGGGAATTCAGGTCTTCTTGAAACTCGCGTCGCTTGCGCTGGAATTCGCGATCTTGATCCATCAACTGGCGCTGGCGCGTTTGACGCTGGCTGTCGCTCATGGTTGGCCCTTCGCGCTCGAACTGCTCGGACGCGCTCCTCAGCGCCATGCCAGCTTCGTCGATCTCCTTTTCGCGACGCGAAAACTCTTGTTCCAGCTTGACCTGAGCGGCCTTGGCCGCCTCGGCCTCGCGCAAGATGCGATCAGTATTGACGAAGCCGATGCGCGCACCCGCGTTTTCGTTCTGAGCATAAAGCGGCGTTGCGCCGAGCGCCGCGCCCAACAGAATGACGGCGACCGCGCCGCGTGAAATGAAGTGTTTCAAAACGATGTCCCAACCTGAAATTGCATCCGTTGAATTCTATCGCCAGGCTTTTTGCGCAACGGCACCGCAAAGGCAAATCGTAACGGGCCGAGGGGCGAAATCCAACTGAAGCCCAAGCCCGTGGAGTAGCGCAGCCCGTCACTGCCGATTTTCTCGCCGTCGCCGTATAGCGCGCCAACATCCACAAAACCGAACAAGCGCAGTGTGCGGTCATTACTCATGCCGGGAAACGGCATGATGAATTCGGTATTCAACGTGAACTTGCGCGTGCCGCCGATGTAAGCGCCAGTCACATCACGCGGACCGAGCGTCGATTGTTCGTAACCGCGCACTGACCCCAAGCCGCCGGAATAGAAATTCTTGAACACCGGAAATGGCCGTCCGCCCAGCCCTTTGCCCCAACCTACCTCGCCGTTGAAAGCCAACGTGTACTGCCGGCCCAACGGTATGTATTGCTGATACTGGTAATCGGCCTTGACATAGCGCGCGTCACCGAACAGACCCAACTCGCCAACCAGGCGCTGATAGCGGCCCGCCGTCGGCGCCAACGCGCTGTCGCGCGAATCGCGCGACCAGCCCAGCGTGAACGGGAACGCCGAACTGGTGTAGCCGAATTTCTCCGCATAGGCCAGGTAAGCCGCCGGAATGTTGGTGCCGGTCTTGATTTGCGTGCGCTCGGCATTGATGCCCACATAGACGGTATCCAGCTCGGTCACCGGCAGGCCAAACCGCAGGCCGGCGCCCATGGTGACCAGCGTGTAGTCACCGCCTTGGTCCTGATACGGCTTTTGCGTGCGGTAATACACATCAACCGTGCGCGATATGCCGCTGTTGGTGAAATAGGGATTGGTCGTGCTGAGCACTGCGGTACGGTTGAACTTGCCGGTGTTCAGTTGCAAGTCGAGTTTGTTGCCCGAACCAAACACGTTGTCTTGCGCCAAGCCGAAAGTGAACGACATTTTTTCGGACGACGAGTAACCCGCGCCAATCGAAATATTGCCGGTCGGTTTTTCCTTTACTTCGACGTTCAGATCGACCTGATCGGGCGCGCCAGGCACTTCGGCGGTGGCAATGGACAATTCGGTGAAATACCCGAGTCGGTCCACACGGTCGCGCGAAATTTTGATCTTCTCACTGTCATACCAGGACGACTCGAATTGGCGAAACTCGCGCCGGATCACCTCATCGCGCGTGCGCGTGTTGCCCTGGACGTTGATGCGGCGCACGTAAGCGCGACGCCCCGGATTGGCTCGCAGTGCCAAGGCGACGCGGTTGTTTGCCCGATCAAATTCGGGCACGGCCTCGACGGTGGCGAAGGCAAAGCCGTAACCGCCGAAATAGTCGGTGAACGCCTTGGTCGTCTCGGCCACCTGATCGGCGTTGTAGGGCTGGCCGGGCTTGATGGTGATGAGCGACTTGAACTCATCGTCTTTGTCCAGGAAGTTGCCTTGCAGCGAAACACCGGAGACGACGAAGCGTTCGCCCTCGGTGATGTTGATGGTCAATGTGATCGACTCCTTGTCTGCTGACATGGCCACCTGGGTGGAGTCGATCTTGAAGTCCAGATAGCCGCGCGCAAAATAAAACGAACGCAGCGACTCCAGCGCCGCGTTCAACTTGGCGCGCGAATACTGGTCGCTCTTGGTGTACCAAGATAACCAACCGCCGGTGTCGAGGTCGAACAAATCTCTCAGCCGCCCCTCGGAAAACGCCCGGTTGCCGACAATGTCAATGCCGCGGATGCGCGCCGGCTGCCCTTCGACGATGTTGAACACCAGCCGCACCTGATTACGCTCCATCGGCGTGACGGTGGCCACGACCTCGGCGCCGTACAGGCTGCGGTTGATGTACTGGCGCTTGAGTTCTTGCTCGGCGCGGTCAGCCAGCGCGCGGTCATAAGGCCGACCAGCGGCCAGACCAGCGTCGCGCAGCACGCCTTGCAGCACCTCGTTGGTAAATTCCTTGTTGCCGGCGAAATCCACCGCCGCTACCGTCGGACGCTCCTGCACGGCCACCACCAGCACATTGCCGGCCACCTCCAGCCGCACGTCGGAAAACACGCCCAAGGCAAACAGCGCGCGAATGGCGGATGCGCCCTTTTCGTCGTTGTAGGTTTCCCCCACGCGCACAGGCAGCGACGCGAAGACGGTACCAGGCTCCACGCGCTGCAAGCCCTCAATGCGAATATCGCGCACCGTGAAAGGCGTCACTGCCCAGGCCAATTGCCAAGCCAACACGAGTGACACCGCGGCGGCCAGGGTTCGCGGGCGAAATCGTTGTGCGATGAGATTCATCAAAGTGCCGTGAGAAAAACGGCCCTGCGGGCCGCCAAAACGAGAATCGAAACGATCAGCCGATCCGACTGACAACGTCGTTAAACGTTGCAACAGCCATCACCGCTAGCAGCAGAGTTATCCCTAAATACTGCAACCGCTCGAACCAAACGCCGGTGACGGGTTTGCCCGTCACCGCCTCCCAAAGATAATACATCAGCTGTCCGCCATCAAGCACCGGCACCGGCAACAAATTGAGCACCCCCAGACTGACGCTGAGTAAAGCCAAGAACCCGAGATAGTAGACCATGCCCATGGCGGCTGATTTGCCGGCGTAGTCGGCGATCCCGATGGGGCCGCTCAAATTTTTGATCGACACTTGGCCGGCTACCAGGCGGCCCATCATTTTCAGCGTCAGTGCCGACACCTCCCACACCCGCCGCACGCCCGACCATAACCCGCCCAGCACGCCTTGGCGCACGATCACCATGTCCGGCGCGCTGCCCACCATGGCACTGATGCGGCCCACCTGCTGGCCTTTGTCGTCGTGCCGTTCGGGCCGCACTTGCAGCATCAGCACTTCACCAGCGCGCTGAACCCGCCAGTTCGCTACCTCCGGCTGGCCATGCGCGCCGCTGGCGCGGATCATCTCCCTCAATTGCTGGCCGTCGCGTACCGGCGCGCCATCCACCTCAAGCACCAAATCGCCGGCGCGCAGTCCAGCGCGCGCCGCCGCGCCACCCGGCATGACCTCGCCTATCTCCGGGCGGACCAACGGCCCTACGATGCCGACGGCATGAAGCAGCCGCTCATCAGGCTCATGCATTCCCAACCCGCGTATCGGCAGCGTCATGGCGGACACAGCGCTGCCCGGCGGACGCACCACTTCCAGTGTGACGTCCCGGCCGTCCAACGCGCCACGCGCCAACAACCAGCGCAGGTCCTCGAACGAAACAACCGGCTTCAACGCTTCACCCGCCAACGCCGCACGGCGCACCGTCTCGCCGCCTTGCAGTCCGACTTGCTCCGCCAGCGACCCCGCTGCCGGCGGCGACAAAATGGCGCGCGGCTGTTGTACTCCGATCCACTGCACTGCCGCATACAGCAGCACCGCCAGCAGCAGATTGGTCAGCGGGCCGGCGGCCACGATCAGCGCGCGCGAAATCAGCGGTTGGCGGTCGAACGCTAAGCGCCGTTCATCTGGCGGCACGGGCGCCTCGCGTTCGTCCAGCATCTTGACGTAGCCGCCGAACGGAATGGCGCTGATGACAAACTCCGTGTCCTGGCCCGCCCGCTGGCGCTTAGGCCGGTACCGAACGATTGCCGGCCCCAGCCCAATCGAAAACCGCAGCACCTTGACGCCGCACGCCACCGCCATGCGGTAGTGCCCCCACTCGTGCGCCGCGATCAACACCCCAAGGGCAATAACAAAAGCGATCAAAGTCAACAACATGCGCCTATTGTCCTTCGATTCGAGGCAAAAGCCTTGCTCCACGTTTTGGGAAAAATACGCTGGCAGGCAACGCCTTACCCGGTCTGCGCGAGTCCGCGCGCTTTTAGAACGTGTTCACGATCTCGGCGT
This sequence comes from Burkholderiaceae bacterium, assembly GCA_031277295.1. Classification (GTDB taxonomy): domain Bacteria; phylum Pseudomonadota; class Gammaproteobacteria; order Burkholderiales; family Burkholderiaceae_C; genus Ottowia. The sequence continues at coordinate 27,636 of JAITMV010000130.1, forward strand.
GAGGTGTGCGGGATGCGGATTGGGATGGGCTGCAAGGCGCAATTCGCAGCCAATGGCCCGTGTCATTGGCAAGGATTGCTTGCGCCGCAGAGCGT
>JAITMV010000045.1 GCA_031277295.1 Burkholderiaceae bacterium
ATGATCGACCTGCTTAGCGGCCAGGTCGATCTGATGTGCGACCAGACCACCAACACCACAGCCCAAGTCGAGGCCAAGAAAATCAAGGCCTTCGCCGTCAGCACCGCCAAGCGCTTGAGCGTGCCCGCGGTCTACAAGGATCTGCCAACGCTCGACGAGGCCGGACTGAAAGGCGTCAACGTCTCGATCTGGCACGGCCTGTACGCGCCCAAGGGCACGCCCGCGGAAGTCATCAAGACGCTCAACGAGGCGCTCAAGGTCGCCCTGAAAGCGCCCGATTTCGTCAAGAACGAAGAAGAACTGGGCGCCATCATCGTCACCGACGGCGATACCCGCCTCACCCCGGCCGGACACAAAAAATTTGTCGCCGACGAGGTAGCCAAATGGGGGCCGGTCATCCAGGCTGCCGGGCAATACGCGGACTGAGCGTCTGTGAAAGGACCCATTGTTTCTTCGCCGTTTTTTCTCCTTCCTCCTTTGGGGGAAGGCAAGGGATGGGGGCTGAGAGCGCATCAAACAAGCTGAAGCGCTCGACGCCAACGCCGCGAGCCTTCACCCCAACCCTCCACCAAAGGGGGAGGAAGTTGAAAACCAGCGCGTTTCATGCGTCGCGGGTGGCGCGTGAGCGCTATGGAAAACCAAGATGAAAGCAGCGCAACCCTCCCAGCCGGGACAAGTCACCTTGGTCGGCGCCGGCCCCGGCGATGCCGAACTGTTGACCTTGAAGGCCGTCAAGGCCATCGCCGCCGCCGACGTGATTCTGGTGGACGACCTGGTCGGCGAAGACGTGCTGGCACACGCCCGGCCCGGCGCGCGCGTCACCTACGTCGGCAAACGCGGCGGCTGCAAGAGCACGCCGCAGGCTGAAATCGAGCAATTGATGCTGCAAGCCGTGCGCGCCGGCGAAAACGTGGTACGACTAAAGGGCGGCGACCCGTTCATCTTCGGCCGCGGTGGCGAGGAGGTCGAAAGCCTGCGTCACGCGGGCATTGAGCCGGTGGTCATCAACGGAATCACCGCCGGCTTAGCCGCCATGACCGCGCTGGGCGCGCCGCTGACGCACCGTGATCGCGCACACGGCGTGGTATTCGTCACCGGCCACCCGCGTAAAAACGGCCCCAGCGTCAACTGGGCGTGCCTGGGCGAGGCGGCGCGCGAGCTACGGCTGACGCTGGTCATCTACATGGGTATCAGCAGCGCCGCCAGCATTCAAGCCGGCCTGCTGGCGGCGCTGCCCGCGTACACGCCGGTGGCGGTGATCCGACGCGCCAGCCTGCCCACACAGCGCCAGTGCGTCACCACCCTGGGCGATCTGCTCGACGATCTGCACCGGCACGGTCTAAGCAGCCCGGCCATCATGGTGGTCGGTGACGTGGTGCAGGGTGTGCGCGCGGCACTCACCCAAAGCGCCGACGACGCCGGCCCCCATCCCAACCCTCCCCCAATAGGGGAGGGAGTTACAAACCAGCGCGTTTCGTTTGATGCGTCGCGGGTGGCGCGTAAGCGTTACGGAAACTGAAATGACCATATGTATTAAAAAATGGCGGCAGGCAGCGGCGCTGCTGGCGGTGGGCAGCGCGCTGGCCGGTTGTGGCGGCGGCGATAGCGATGACGACGATAGCGGCTCCGGCGGGCCGCCGCCAGGAGATCCGTTTCACGCCTGGTACGGCCAGAACCGCATTCAGGCTTCCGGTCCGGCGCGCACGGTGGAGATAGGTTTTGACGGCGCCTCGTCGTATGTCCGGCGTGACGGCTACAACCATGCCCACCCAGGCGTGCGCGTGACCGATTTGTCCTACATCGGCAACAGCGGCGCACCGGCGGCGGGGCAGACGACGCAATGGTTGCGTTTTGCCGTGCGCGGCGACGGCTACTTCGCCACCCAACGCGGGCACTTGCCGATTGGCCTGAACTTTGCCCAATATCCCAATTCGTCCGGTGTCGAGGCCAGAATCATCTTTTTCAGTCACGGCGGCTGGGATTGCCCAAGTCAGTCGTCGTTCAGCATCTACTTTGAAACCCGGATTTCGGGCCGCACCGAAGATGCCGACATCGCTGGCGTCAAATGCGCCCACAATGCCCCCGGCCTGCGCGACGGCGTTTGGTATCAGGTCGAAATGAGCGCCAATCGGCAGGGCATCGCCTACGCCATCACCGGCGAGGACGGCCGCGTCGTGTCCACAGGCTCCACCGATGATCTCAACTACCCGCTATCGGACTGGAACCGGCCTTTCCTGCTACAGATGGGCAACCCTGACTCGGCCTTTCGCGCCCGCTACATCGCCTTGATGCAGAACCGGGAATTCGCTTTCGTCGTTGCCACCGCCAACAACGCCCGCCCGTGGTCGATGACGTTTACCGAGATCGCTTCGGGCTGGCGTTAGCCGCGCGCGCAAGTTGCTCCGCCGTCGACGATGACGGTGCCGCCCATCACGTAGTCGCCCGCGCGCGAGGCTAGATAGATGGCGGCGCCAGCCATGTCCTCGGGCGTGCCGATGCGCCCGGCGGGAATGCGGGCCGCGGCCTGCTGCTCGTGATCGCGGGCGTTTTTGTTCATGTTGGACGCAAACGCGCCGGGGGCAATGGCGCTGACGGCGATGCGCTCAGGCGCGAGCTTGAGCGCCATGCGGCGTGTCAGGTGAATCAGGCCGGCCTTGCTGGCCTGGTACGAATAGGTCTCCCACGGGTTGACCGCGACGCCGTCTATGGAAGCGACGTTGATTACTTTCGCCAGATGGTCGGTGGCCGCCTTCTTGAGCAAGGGGGTCAGCGCCTGCGTCAGAAAGAACGGCGCCTTCATGTTCAGGTCAACTACCTTGTCCCAGCCGCTTTCGGGAAATTCCTCATACGGCGCGCCCCAGGCCGCGCCAGCGTTGTTGACCAGAATATCCAGCGTCGGCTCGTGCCGCTGGTAGGCGGCCACCAGCGCCTGTATGCCGTCCAGGGTGGACACGTCGGCCGGCAGCGACACGCACTGCCCCAGCGCCGACAACTCCGCCGCCGTCGCGTCGCACGCCTCGGCCTTGCGCGCCGAGATGTACACGCGCGCGCCCTGGCGCACAAAACCTTCGGCGATCATGCGCCCAATGCCGCGCGAGCCGCCGGTGATGAGGGCGCTGCGGCCCTTGATGGAAAAGAGTTGTTCGGTGTTCATCAGATCATCCTGGAAACAGTAGTTGGACGCCCCCGAGCTTAGCCGCCTTCTGACGCGCTGGCCTCGCGTATTAAGATGTAATACGTATAAAGTGCCAAAAGGGTCGATAGGGGTCGATAGGGGTCGATATGCACCGGAAGATGACGATCACGCTTGACGAAGCGGTTTACGAGGGACTTTACCGGATGGTTGGGCGGCGCAAGATGAGCCAGTTCATTGAAGAGTTGCTGCGTCCTCATGTGGTGGACAGCTCGCTCGATGCAGGTTATCAGGCAATGGCGGCAGACAAAGCGCGCGAAGCTGAAGCGATGCAATGGTGTAACGCGCTTGCCATGGACATGGACGATGCGGCGCGGTGAGGTGTGGTGGGTCGAGTTCGACTTGGCAATTGGCAGCGAAATTCGCAAGACCCGACCGGCAGTCATTGTCAGCAACGATGCCGCCAACCGAAACTTGGCGCGGGTGATCGTGGTGCCAGTGAGCAGCAACACAGGCCGGCAATATCCCGGTGAAGCCGTCGTGATGGTGGATGGGCAAAGCGGCAAGGCGATGGCTGACCAGATCATGGCTGCTGACAAGGCACAGCTCAAAAACCGGCTTTGCACGCTGTCCAAGAACGATTTGTTGGCCGTCGAAGACGCGATCAAGCTTCATTTGGCGTTACCTCGGTAGCAGTGGCGCCACCTCACCTTTCGTCATTCCCGCGCTCCTCTCGTCATTGCCGCGAAGTTCCTGCCTTCGCGACAATGATGGAGGAAAAGTGGCACAGCGCGCGGGGGAAAGCGAAAATCCAGTTTCCCTTCAGGTTCAAACCGGCTCAAAGCGCCAAATATCCTGCTTGTCGCGCGCGCGTCGCAAGCTGCCGCCGCACCATAGGCGGTGCAAGTGCGCCACCGTCTCGCCTAAGGCGAAGGTGGTTTGGTGCAGGTCAAGCTCGCGCTTGAACAGCACCGGCAACACGTCGTAGGCGCAGACGGGGCGCTGGCGGGCGGCTTGCATCACCTCGGCCAGCCGGTCGCGATGGTGGTCGTGCAACTGGCCGATGCGCGTGTGCAGGCCGCGAAACGGTTTGCCGTGCGAAGGCAGCACCAGCGCGTCTTCGGGCAATGGCAGGAAACGGTCGATAGAGTCCAGAAACTGCGTCAGCGGATCGGCTTCTGGCTCCATTTCGTAGACGCTGACATTGGTGGAGATGCGCGGCAGCACCATGTCGCCGCTGATAAGAATGCCTCGCGCTTCGCAGTACAGCGCGATGTGCTCGACCGAATGGCCGTAACCGGCGATGCAGCGCCAGCTCCAGCCGTCGATAGTGATATCCGCGCCGTCCATCAGCCGCGCATAACAAGGCGGCACGGCGGGCACCAGGCCGTGGTAATAGCCTTTGCGCGCGCGGATCTGCTCCAGATCGCCGGGGCCGGTCATGCCGTGGCCGCGAAAGTATTCGGCCAGCCGCTCGCCGCCAAAGCTGTTGACCACCTCGCAGGCGTAGCGCGCGGTCTGGTAGTCGGCGGCGCTCATCCACAGGCGGCACTCGTGCCCAGGGGCGCTCCAGCGTTCGCACAGCCAGTGTGCCAGGCCGACGTGATCGGGATGCATGTGGGTGACCAGCACGCGCAGGATCGGTAGGCCGTCCAGCGCGGTAGCGAAGATCTGTTCCCAGGCGGCGCGCGATTCAGGACGGTCGATGCAGGTATCAACCACGCTCCAGCCATCGCGGCCATCGACCCGGTCGCGCAACAGCCAGATGTTGATGTGATTTAACGCGAACGGCAGCGCAATGCGCAGCCACTTGATGCCGGGCGCCACCTCGATCACGCCGCCGGGCGGCGGCAATTGGTCAGCCAATGGGTAATGCAAGGCGCGTTCGAGTTCGGCGGCAGGGGACATGGAAGGAAGCGGGAATCTGGTGCGGAAGAAGAAAAGACGGCACTGCCCAAGCTCTCAGAGCGCGGTAGCGCCGAGCGATTTTAGGGATCAACCGCGCCGCGCGCCGCGCACGCGCGACAAGCCAGTACGTGTAACATGGGCTGAGAGCCTGTGAACCCCGCCTAAGGCCCGCTCATACCGCGCCAACCGGCCCGCGCACGACGCTCAACCGTCTTTCGCATGGCCTCAAACCACAATTCAGGAGAACTTTCCATGACCAACCTGCCCGGACTCGACTTTCAGCTCGGCTCCGACATCGACGCCCTGCGCGACGCCGTGCGCGACTTCGCTCAAGACCAGATCGCTCCGCGCGCCGCCGAGATCGACCGCAGCGACCAGTTTCCGATGGATCTGTGGCCCAAGCTTGGCGCGCTGGGCGTGCTGGGCATCACCGTGGCTGAAGAATATGGCGGCGCCGATCTGGGCTATCTGGCGCACATGATCGCGATGGAAGAAATCAGCCGCGCCAGCGCCTCGGTGGGCTTGAGCTACGGCGCGCATTCCAACCTGTGCGTGAATCAGATTAAGCGCAACGGCAACGAGGCGCAGAAGAAAAAATACCTGCCCAAGCTCATCAGCGGCGAGCACGTCGGCGCGCTGGCGATGAGCGAGCCGGGCGCGGGCAGCGACGTCATCAGCATGAAGCTGCGCGCCGAGGACAAAGGCGGCTACTACCTGCTCAACGGCACAAAAATGTGGATCACCAACGGCCCCGACGCCGACACGATGGTGGTCTACGCCAAGACCGAGCCGGAGCTGGGCGCGCGCGGCGTCACCGCCTTCATCGTCGAAAAAGGCATGAAGGGTTTTTCGACCGCGCAGAAGCTCGACAAACTCGGAATGCGCGGCAGCCACACCGGTGAAATGGTGTTCAACAACGTCGAAGTGCCCGCCGAGCACATCCTGGGCGGCCTGAACAACGGCGCCAAGGTGCTGATGAGCGGGCTGGACTACGAGCGCGCCGTGCTCGCCGGTGGCCCCATCGGCATCATGCAGGCCGTCATGGACAACGTGGTGCCCTACATCCACGACCGCAAGCAGTTCGGCCAGAGCATCGGTGAGTTCCAGTTGGTACAGGGCAAGGTGGCCGACATGTACACCGTGCTGCAAGCGGGCCGCGCATTTCTCTACACCATCGGCAAAAACCTGGACGCGCTGGGCAGCGGGCACGTGCGCCAGGTGCGCAAGGACTGCGCCAGCGTTATCCTGTGGACGGCGGAAATGGCGACCAAAATGGCCGGCGACGGCATCCAGCTTTTTGGCGGCAACGGCTACATCAACGAATACCCGCTGGGCCGCCTGTGGCGCGACGCCAAACTGTATGAGATTGGCGCCGGCACTTCCGAGATTCGCCGGATGCTGATCGGGCGTGAGTTGTTTACGGAGACCCGTTGAACCTCATGGCAATCCATGCGCGGCTTCAGGCTGTGAGAGGCACGCAAGTGCACCCCATCCCCACCCCAGCCCTCCCCTTGAAGGGGAGGGAGCAACAGCCGGGCGATTTGAGGCCCTCCCCTTCAAGGGAAGGGTTGGGTCGGGATGGGGTTTGCGCTTTCAGTCACGCCAAACGCTAAACGCCCACCATGCCCAACCCGCTGCAACACCTGATTGACGCCAACCGCGCCTGGGCCACGCGCGTCGAGCGCGAGCACCCTGGCTTCTTCCACGCCCTGGCCGAGCAACAATCGCCCAAGTACCTGTGGATTGGTTGTTCCGACTCGCGCGTGCCGGCCAACCAGGTGATTGGCTTGGCGCCGGGCGAGGTGTTCGTGCATCGCAACGTTGCCAACGTGGTGGTGCATTCGGATCTGAACGCGCTGTCGGTGATCCAGTTCGCCGTCGATGTATTGAAGGTCGAGCACATCATGGTCGTCGGCCACTACGGTTGCGGCGGCGTGCTGGCCGTGCTGCACGAGCAGCGCATCGGCCTGGCCGACAACTGGCTGCACCACGTGCGCGACGTGAAGATGCGCCACCGCGCGCGCTTGCAACCGCTGTGCCGGCACGAGCAGGAAGACGCGCTGTGCGAAATGAACGTCATCGAGCAGGTCGGCAACGTCGCCCAGACCAACGTCGTGCAAGACGCCTGGCGGCGCGGCCAGCCGCTGGCCGTGCATGGCTGGTGCTACGGCCTGAAGGACGGTCTGGTCAAGGACCTCGGCGTCACCATGACCGGCTGCGAACAGGTGCTGGACGTGTACCGCGAGGCGATCAAACGTTATCCGCGCGCGGCGGCGCATGACACATGACCCGCTACGCTTAATGTGATACTTGTGCGCCGTAGGCGTGGTCATATTTGTCATTCATTGGCCATTCATTCAGGAGACTTCCCATGCCCGACACCATCGTCATCCTCTCCGCCGCCCGCACCCCGATGGGCGGTTTTCAGGGCGACTTCGCCACGCTGGTCGCGCACGACCTGGGCGGCGCCGCCATCAAAGCCGCCGTCGAGCGCGCCGGCATCGCGCCTGATTCGGTCGGCGAAGTGCTGTTTGGCAACTGTTTGATGGCGGGCCAGGGCCAGGCCCCCGCGCGCCAGGCCGCGTACAAGGGCGGCCTGCCCGACAGCGCTGGCGCGGTGACGCTCAGCAAGATGTGCGGCTCGGCCATGAAAGCGGCGATGTTGGCGCACGATCTGCTGTTGGCCGGCACGCACCAGGTCATGGTGGCCGGCGGCATGGAAAGCATGTCCAACGCGCCTTACCTGCTGCTCAAAGGGCGCGGCGGCTACCGCATGGGGCATGACCGCGTGTTCGACCACATGATGCTGGATGGCCTGGAAGACGCCTACCAGCCCGGCCGCAGCATGGGCACTTTCGGCGAGGACTGCGCCGCCAAGTACGGCTTCACGCGCGAGCAGCAGGACGCCTTCGCCATCGCCAGCGTGCAGCGCGCGCAGACGGCGACGAAAGACGGCCTGTTCAAGTCCGAAATCACCCCCGTCACCGTCAAGACCCGCGCCGGTGAAGCCGTGATCGGCATCGACGAAGGGCCGGGCAAGATCAGGCTGGACAAAATCCCCACGCTCAAGCCCGCCTTCAAAAAAGACGGCGGCACCATCACCGCTGCCTCCAGCTCGTCCATCAACGACGGCGCCGCCGCGCTGGTGATGACCACCGAGGCGCACGCCAGGCAAATTGGCGCCAGGCCTATCGCCCGCCTGCTTGGCCACGCCACGCACGCGCAGCAGCCCGAGTGGTTTTCCACCGCGCCCGTCGGCGCAACGCAAAAGCTGCTGGCCAAGTTCGGCTGGCGCGTGGGGGACGTGGATTTATGGGAAATCAACGAAGCCTTCGCCGTGGTGCCGATGGCGCTGATGCACGAGCTGCAAGTGCCACACGAAAAAGTCAACGTTCACGGCGGCGCCTGCGCCTTAGGTCACCCCATCGGCGCCAGCGGCGCGCGCATCATGGTCACGCTGATCCACGCGCTAAAGTCACGCGGCCTGAAAAAAGGCGTCGCCACGCTGTGCATCGGCGGCGGCGAGGCAACGGCGGTGGCGCTGGAGGTGTTGTGACCCGTACCCCAGTGGATATCCGCCCGCTTGGTTTGCCGCGTTCCACACGCCGTCATTTCCGCGCAGGCGGGAATGACGATGGAGGAGGTTTTGCTACCCGTGATGGCCCCGAAACGCCAGTGCTCATGCGGGTCGGAGAGGTTTTGCAAAGGCCGGCGAAATAAAGGTTCATGTCCTTAACTGAACGGTATTGGGGCTAGCCCAGTATCTTGCCCGGATTCATGATGTCGTGCGGGTCCAGCGCGCGTTTGATGGCGCGCATGACGGCCAGCGCGCCCGCGTCTGCTTCGTCGCGCAGAAAGCCTATTTTGTGCAGGCCCACGCCGTGTTCGCCGCTGCACGTGCCCTCCATGGCGATGGCGCGTGCCACCAGTTGGCGGTTCAGGGTTTCGGCGCGTGCGCGCTCGTCGTGGTTGCCGGGGTCGATCAGGTAGCCGAAGTGAAAGTTGCCGTCGCCCACGTGCCCAACTAAAAAATACGGCAGGCCGCTGGCGTCGGCCTCGGCCACCGAGGCCAGCAGGCAGTCGGCTAAGCGCGAGATCGGCACGCAGGTGTCGGTGCTGATGGCGCGGCAGCCGGGACGGCTTTGCACGGCGGCGAAAAAGGCGTTGTGCCGCGCCGCCCACAGCCGGGTACGCTCTTCGGGCGTGTCGGCCCAATCGAAGTCGGCGCCGTGGTGTTCGCCGGCAATGTTTTGTACCGCCTCGGCCTGCTCCTTGACGCCCGCGGGTGAGCCGTGGAACTCCATCAGCAGCATGTGCTGCTCACGCAACTGGAGCCTGGCATGGCGATTGACCAGGGCCACGGTGTGGGCGTCGATCAGTTCCACACGGGCAATCGGCACGCCCAACTGAATGATCCGGATTACCGTGTCCACCGCGTCGGCGATGGTGGGAAAGTTGCAAATCGCCGCCGATACCGCCTCGGGCAACGGATACAGGCGCAGCGTTACTTCGGTGATGACGCCCAGCGTGCCTTCGCTGCCGACGAACAGGCGCGTCAAGTCATAGCCGGCGCTGCTTTTGCGCGCCCGCGTGCCGGTGCGGATGGCCTCGCCTTGGGGTGTGACGACTTGCAGCGCCAGCACGTTTTCGCGCATGGTGCCGTAGCGCACCGCGTTGGTACCGCTGGCGCGCGTGGCGGCCATGCCGCCCAAGCTGGCGTCGGCGCCGGGGTCGATGGGGAAAAACAGGCCGGCGCTCTTGATGGCCTCGTTCAACGTCTTGCGCGTCACGCCCGGCTGCACGGTGGCGGTCAGGTCCTCGGGCTGCACGCGCAAGATACGGTTCATGCGCGACACGTCCAGACTGATGCCGCCTTGCACCGCCAGCAGATGCCCTTCCAGCGACGAGCCGGCGCCGTAGGCGATCACCGGCGTTTTGTATCGTGCGCACAGCCGCACCGTGTCCTGCACATCGGCCACGCTCTCGGCAAATACCACGGCGGCCGGCGGCGGCACGGTGGTAAAGGCTGACTCGTCGCGCCCGTGCTGCTCGCGCACCGCCCGCGCGGTGGAAAAGCGCGCCTCAAAACGACCTGCCAGCGCATCCAGCAGCGCTTGCGGCGCGGGACGCTGGCGGACTTCGGGCGTGACGTGGGCAAGCGGGTCGGGGGTGTTCATGGCGGCAGCGGCGGTGGGCGCTAGTACTCCGTTCCACCAAAACATTGACATGAAATCGCGTCTTTGTCCGCCATGCTGCGTTGCAAATGCTCGCAATACCACTCGGTATTGCTGCGCTTTGCGCCTTGCCTGGCGAACA
>JAITMV010000076.1 GCA_031277295.1 Burkholderiaceae bacterium
CGCGACGAAGGCCGCGACGTGCTGTTCTTCGTGGACAACATCTACCGCTACACGCTGGCTGGCACCGAGGTATCGGCGCTGCTGGGCCGTATGCCATCAGCGGTGGGTTACCAGCCGACGCTGGCCGAGGAAATGGGCAAGCTGCAAGAGCGCATTACCTCCACCAAGGTCGGCTCCATCACCTCGATTCAGGCCGTCTACGTGCCCGCCGACGACCTGACCGACCCGTCGCCAGCCACCACTTTCGCGCACTTGGATTCCACCGTGGTGTTGTCGCGCGACATCGCGGCGCTGGGCATCTATCCGGCGGTCGATCCGCTGGACTCCACCAGCCGCCAGCTCGACCCGCTGGTGGTGGGTGAGGAGCACTACACCACCGCTCGCGCCGTGCAAGGCACGCTGCAACGCTACAAGGAACTGCGCGACATCATCGCCATCCTGGGCATGGACGAACTCAGCCCCGAGGACAAGCTGGCCGTGGCGCGGGCGCGCAAGATTCAGCGTTTCCTGAGCCAGCCGTTCCACGTCGCCGAGGTGTTTACCGGCTCGCCCGGCAAGTACGTGCCGCTGAAGGACACCATCCACGGCTTCAAGATGATCGTGGACGGCGAGTGCGACCACATGCCCGAGCAGGCGTTTTACATGGTTGGCGCCATCGAGGAAGCGATGGAGAAGGCCAAGAAGGTGGCTTGATGTTGGCGCGTTTAGCGTGAATGCCTCTCTTTCAGCGCGAACGCCGCGCGGAAAAGGGGTCAGACGCTAAACGCACAACGCAAAAAGTGGAGCAACTGAAATGGCAAACACCATCCACGTCGATGTGGTCAGCGCCGAGGAGTCGATTTACTCCGGCGAGGCCACCTTCGTCGTTCTGCCCGGCGAGGCGGGCGAGTTGGGTATCTATCCGCGCCACACGCCGCTGATTACCCGCATCAAACCCGGTTCGGTGCGGGTCGAAAAACCCGATGGCGGCGAGGAGTTGATCTTCGTTGCCGGCGGCATCCTCGAAGTACAGCCCACCCGAGTGACCGTGCTGTCCGACACAGCCATTCGCGGCAAGGACCTGGACGAGAAAAAAGTCAACGAAGCCAAACGAGCCGCCGAAGAGGCGTTGAAGCACGCCAAGGGCCAGATCGATATGGCGCGCGCCACATCCGAGTTGGCCGTGCTGGCGGCCCAAATCACGGCGTTGCGCAAATACCGCCAGAAGCGCTGATTGTGTCCCACGCCGCGCTCTTGTTGAAACAGGCGGCAAAAGTGCTCATTCGCTAATCGGAGAAGGCGCCTTGGTCGCCTAAGGGGGGAATACGCAGCACAATAGGTGTCAGTCACGCTGACCGCCACAGATTAATCCGTCGCGTTATGCCTAAAGCCCGTTACATTGCCCCCCAGTTTGGTGGTTCCGCCGACGAAGTGGAAACCGCGTTTTACAACGCCCTGCGCGCCAGCGACATCGATAGGTTCATGGCCTGCTGGGCCGACGAGGACGATGTCGTCTGCGTCTACCCTGGCGGCCCGCGGCTGGTCGGCGTGGCGGCCATTCGCGGCGCGTTCGAACCCATACTTGCCGTCGGCAGTATGCGCATTCATCCCGAGCACCCGCGCCGCATCATCAACACCCTAGGCGTGGCTGCGCACAGCATGCTGGAGCGTCTCGAGGTGGTTAACCCTGAAGGCGGCGGCATGCAATCCGTCTGGGTGGTTGCCACCAACGTCTACCTGCGAACCGGAGCGGGCTGGCGCATGGTGGCGCACCACGCCAGCGCCAGCCGCGCTGAAGTGGCCGAGGTGACGCAGCCGGGGCATTTGTTGCATTGAGAGCCTGCGAATATAAAGCGGCAATGACTTGACACGCCGGATACCGAACGCGGGATATTGATTATGGACGACATCGTCAAGCAGGCGCTGGCCAAATGGCCTCACGTACCACACTGCTACGGCTGGCTGGGGCTGGACGGGCGCGGTCAGTGGTACATGCGCGATGACCGTACGCAGGCGCTAGGCGCGTTTGCCAGCGGCGTGCCGCAGGCCAGGGGGTCATTGCTGCGGCATGACAAACTGATCGGATTCATCCAGCGCAATTATGAGGCCGATGCCGACGGTCAGTGGTACTTCCAGAACGGCCCGCAGCGCGTTTACGTCGAACTGGAATTCACGCCCTGGATTTGGCGTGTCGCCTCGGACGGCGGCGTGGCCGCACATACCGGCCAGCCGGTGCAAGCGCGCGAGTTGCTGACAGACGAGGCCGGGCGCGTGTACCTGCTGACCGACTTGGGGTTTGGCCTGGTACATACGCAAGACGTGGGCCTGGTCGCTGATGCTGTGGAGCAGGGCCGCTGGCAGCCGCGCCGGACACGCGCGGCTGAACTGCCGTCGCGCTTCGGCTTCGTCCTCAGTCCACAGGCGCGCTACGGCGGGCGGGCGCTAGAACCTGGAAACGGCAGTTGACGGCTTGTTTGCTGGATAGTTGCTGCGGCGCGGATGGCGCGCTACTTGGCTGCGGTATCGATGGCTGTGGCCAACTCGGTGCGTGACATGGCCCCTAGTTTTTGCCTCACGATCTTGCCGTTGCGGTCGATCACCACGGTGTAGGGGATGCTGATTTCGGTGTCGCCCAAGGCGGCCATCAGCTTGCCTGTGTCGGGGTTTTCGGGCATCAGCAGCACCGGATAATTTATCTCGTAAGCCTTGGCGAAGTCGCGCACGGCGCCGGGTTTGTCGTCAAGGGCGATGCCGATGATTCTGACGCCGGCTTTTTTGGCCTGTTCGTGCGCGGCGATCAACTCGGGGATTTCTACCTTGCAGGGGCCGCACCAGCGTGCCCAGAAGTTGATCAGCAGCGGCTGGCCTCTGAACGGCGACAGCGTGGTTGGCCGGCCAACGATGTTGGTCATTTCCTTGGTGAACAAGATATCCGGCGCGGGGGCGGGCTGCTGGGCGAAGGCCGCGCCCGACAGTGACAGAAAAAAAGCGATCAATAAAGAAGAAGCACGCGCGTTCATGGCAGGTCTCCCCGGCGAAAGGCCAGATAGCCAAGGGTAGCGCATAGCGCGCCTAGCGCCAGCGGGTAGGCCAGGGCAAAGATTTGGTAGCCGGTGACGCCAAAGGCGTCGAGGATGACGAAGGCCGAGGGTCCCAGCACGATGAGTTGCGGATCGAACAGCGACAGCGCCGCTGTGCGAAACACTTGCAGCGGGTTGGCCAGCGCCACCGCAACGGCGGTTTCGGGACTGACTTTTTCCTGGATCATTACGCCCAGCAGGATCAGATCGAGAAACAGCAGCAGCGCCAGCCAGATCAGAAAGGCCGCGCCTTGCGCCATGTCGGTGGTGCGCGCCAGCGCCGAGATCAACATGCCGATGCCCAGAAAGCAGACGCACATGGCCGCCAGCAGCGCGGTGTAGTAGCCGAAGATGTTCCACGGCACGTCGATGTCGCGCGCCAGGGCGATCAACACCGCCAGGGTCATGGCGGCGCAGACCGGCGCAAAGATGACCAGATAGCGGCCGAAAATCTTGCCCCAGAACCAGGCCGCGAGCGACACGGGCAGCGACAGCAGGTATTCGTACACGCCGGCTTCACGGTCGCCGGCCACCGAGCGGACGGTGGTGATGAGCACGAAGATCGGCAGGATCGCCATGGTCAACTGGATGTAGGTCACTAGCAGGCGCGACAGGCCAAAAAAACCGAGCACCCGCGATTCGGTCAGGCCGAACAGAAACAGCAAGGCGACGATGCCGCCGAACACCAGGGTGTAAATCAGGAACCAGCGCGAGCGCAGGGATTCAACGATGTCGAGCTTGGCGGTGAGCCAGGTTTGGGACATGGTTATCGCTTTTTGGAGAGGACTTGGTCGCGCATGGCGTTGAAATCAATCGCGTCGGCCTGGTTATCGGCGGTGGCGCCGAAGTCATAGCCCATCGGCGAGGTTTTGCGCACGTAGCGGGCGGCGCGGGCGTCGAGCCAGGTGACGTCGTTGCCCTTGCTGGCCGAATCGGCGACCCAGATCAGGGCGGCGGCATCGGCCATCCAGGGGTGGTCTGTGGCCTTGTCGCGCTGCCAAAACAGGGCGCAACCGATGTCGTCGAACTTGAACGCGGCCTTGCCTTGTGGGTTGGCTATTTCAGCGGCGAAACGCCGCTCCGAGATGACCATGCTGCAACGCGCGCAGGTGTCGCGGTCCCATGTGATGGGCTGCATCCCCGCGGGCCAGTTGCCTTTTGGCTTGCAGGCGGTGAGCGTGGCAAGGGCGGCGGCCAGTGGGGTAAGCGCAAAGGCGGCGGCGTGGAAGTGGCGGCGGTTCATCATGGCGTGGTTTCTTCAGTCATCCTGAAATCGGCCATCAACGCGCTGTAGCGCGAGATCATGCCCAGAAAGCGCAGCCGGTCGGCGGCGGCGACGTGTCCTTGCCATTGCAGCCCGTCACCCTGATCAGCGAATTGCCAAGCCAGCAAGGCTTTCGCCAGCGCGGGGTCGGCGCGCCTGGCGACGATGCGGCAGTCCAGCAAAGCGGCCAGCGAAACGTCTTCGGCCACGCGGTCGTCGAGCGCCACCTTGCCCAGATCAAGCTCGATCACGCGGTTGACCAGCGCGGCGACTTCGTTCAGGCGGTGGCTGGAAATCAGCATCGTCGCTTGCTCGGCGCGTTCGGCCAGCAGCTCGAAGAAAATCTTGCGCGCTTCGGGGTCGAGGTTGGCGGCGGGTTCATCCAGCACCAGCACGCGGGCGTCGCGGCCCAGCGCGATGGCGATCAGCAGTTTCTGCTTCATGCCGCCTGAGAGGCGGACGAACTGCCGGTTCAGAATTGGCGCCGTGTCCAGGCCGAGCCGCGCCGTTAGATCAATGATGCGCCGCGCATCGGTGCCGCACAGCTTGGCGGCAAAGGCGATCAGTTGCCCGACCGGCATTTTGAGCGGCGGCGGCAACTGCGGCACGAAGCCGATTTGCTTGAGTACCAGCGCGCG
>JAITMV010000088.1 GCA_031277295.1 Burkholderiaceae bacterium
CTGGGCGCGTCGGCAGGGCGGGCGCGCAACATTGACAGCGGCGCAGCGTCGCTGGGCAACAGCCATGCCTGGTCGCTGGACGCTTCGTGGGAGCCTGATTTGTGGGGCGGCGTGCGCCGCAACGTGGAAGCCGCGGGCGCCAGCGCGCAAGCCAGCGCCGCCGATTTGGCCGCCGCGCGGCTGGCGGTGCAGGCGGCGGTGGTCAACAACTACATTCAGTTGCGCCTGACCGAGGAGCAGCAGGCGCTGTATGCCAACACCATCGAGGGTTACCAAAAGTCACTGGCGCTGACGCAGGCGCAGCACCGCGTCGGTGTGGCCACCGGCGCGGACGTGGCGCTGGCGCAAAACACGCTGGCCTCGGCGCAGGCGCAGGCGGTCGATCTGGATCTGACGCGGCGTCAACTGGAACACGCGCTGGCCGTGCTGCTGGGCCAGACGCCGGCGGCTTTTGCGCTGCCTGTTGAGCCTTTGCGGGCCGAGTTACCGGCCATTCCGCCAGGGCTGCCGTCGCAATTGCTGGAGCGCCGTCCCGACATCGCGGCCGCCGAACGCCGGGTCGCCGAGGCCAATGCCCGTATCGGCGTGGCGCAGGCGGCGTGGTTTCCCAACCTCACTTTAAGCGCCAGCGGCGGCTATCAGGGCGCCGGCTTCGGGCCGTGGTTTTCGGCCCCTGGCCGCGTGTGGGCGCTGGGCGCGGCGCTGGCGGGCATTTTGTTTGACGGCGGCGCGCGCAGCGCACAGGTGGAGCAGGCGCGCGCCGGCCTGGACGCGGCGGCGGCCGGCTACCGGCAAACCGTGCTGACCGGTTTTCAGGAAGTCGAGGACAACCTGGCCGCGCTCGGCGACCTGGCGCGCGAGCGCATCGCGCAAGACGAAGCGGCGCGCGCCGCGCGCGAATCGCTGCGCGTGCTGCTGGCGCAGTACCGCGCCGGCACCGCGCCCTATACCTCGGTGGTGACCGCGCAGGCGCTGGCGTTGACGGCGGAGCGCACGGTACTGCAACTGCGCGCGCGCCAATTCGCCGCCAGCGTGGCGCTGATCAAGGCCATCGGCGGCGGCTGGGATGCCAGCCAACTGCCGCCGCCCGACGCGCCAGCCGCCGCTTCTTCTTCCACGGATTCTTCTCATGAGTGATGCACGCAACAAGGCGCTGGTCCACCGTTGGTCATTCCCGCGCAGGCGGGAACTGCGAGGCCCTCCCCTTAAAGGGGAGGAACAACAGCCACGGCGTGAGCTGTCCGCAGCCCTCGCCGCCGTGGTCCTGACCCTGGCCGCCGCCGGCTGCTCGCCGCCGCCAGCACCCCAAAAAGAAGCCCCGCCGGTGCCGGTGCGCACCGCGCTGGTGGCGCAGCAGACGGTGCCGGTCACGCGCACCGGGGTTGGCAACGTGGCGCCGGTGATGTCGGTCACGGTGCACACGCGGGTGGACGGGCAGCTTGACAGCGTGGCCTTCAAGGAAGGGCAGAACGTCAAGACGGGCCAGGTGCTGGCGCGCATTGATCCGCGTCCGTATCAGGCGCAACTCAATCAGAGCCTGGCGCAAAAGGCCAAGGACGAAGCGGCGCTGGCCAACGCGCGCGCCGATCTGGCGCGCTATGAGGAGTTGATCAAGGAAGACGCCGTCACGCGCCAGACGCTGGACACCCAGCGCGCGCTGGTCGGCCAGTTGCAAGCCGCGGTACAGACCGGCGAGGCGCAGATTCAATTGGCGCGCGTGAACCTGAGCTACACCACCATCAGCGCGCCGATCTCGGGCCGCGCCGGGGCGCGCTTGGTCGATCCGGGCAACATCGTGCGCGCGGCGGACCCGAACGGACTGGTGGTCATCAACCAGATCGACCCGATAGCGGTGCAGTTCACGCTGCCCGAAAGTGCGTTTCAAGCCGTCAACGCGGCCTTGCGAAGGGGCGCCGCGCCGACGGTGCAGGCGCTGGAGCGCGGCACGCACCAGGCGCTGGCCAGCGGCAAGCTGGTGCTGCTGGACAACCGCATCGACGCCAGCACCGGCACCATCGCGCTCAAGGCCCAGTTTCCCAACCCCGAACACAAGCTGTGGCCGGGCCAGTCGGTCGATGCGCGGGTGGTGCTGGGCCAGCGCGAACAGGCGCTCACCATGCCCGCGGCGGCGGTGCAGCGCAGCCAGGACGGGCTGTACGCCTACGTGATCGACGCCGAAAACAAGGCGCGCATCCAGGCCATCCAAATTGACGACAGCGACCGCCAGGGCGACCTGGTGGTGGTTACGCAAGGGCTGTCGGCGGGCGAGCGGGTGGTGGTCGATGGGCAGTACAAGCTGACACCCGGCGCGCGCGCGGTTGAAGTGCGGGCGCAAGGCGAGCAAGGCAGCGCCGAGGACAAAGACGGCAAGAGCGGCGGCGACAAAAATCAACAGGACAAGAAAGACCAAAAAGACCGCGCCGACCAAAAGGCCGCGCCATGAACATTTCCGCCGGTTTCATCAAGCGCCCCATCGGTACCACGCTGCTGGCGCTGGCGGTGCTGCTGGTCGGGCTGGTGGCGTGGCCGCTGCTGCCGGTGGCGCCGCTGCCGCAGGTGGACTTTCCGACCATCCAGGTCTCGGGCCGGCTGCCCGGCGCCAGCCCGGAGACGATGGCCTCCACCGTGGCGCAGCCGCTGGAGCGCCAGTTTTCGACCATTCCCGGCCTGGCGCAGATGACCTCGACCAGCTCGCTCGGGATGACCCAGATCACGCTGGAGTTCGACCTGAACCGCGACATCGACGGCGCGGCGCTGGACGTGCAGACCGCCATCAACGCCGCTTCCGGCCAGTTGCCCAAGAACCTGCCAAGTCCGCCGAGGTTTCGCAAGACCAACCCGGCCGACTCGCCAATTCTGATCCTGGTCGCGCAGTCCAAGGTGCTGCCGCTGACCCAGGTCAGCGACTACGCCGACAACGTGGTGGCGCAGCAGATTTCGCGCATCGACGGCGTTGGCGACGTAAGCGTCTTTGGTCAGCAAAAGCCGGCCGTGCGCATACAGGTCGATCCGGCCAGGATCAAGGCGCGCGGCCTGTCTCTGGAAGACATCCGCAACGTCATTGCCAACACCACCGTCAGCGCGCCCACCGGCACCATCGACGGCGAGCACCAAGCGTTCAACGTCTATACCAACGACCAGTTGCTCCAGGCCGAGCCGTGGAACGACGTGATACTGGCCTGGCGCGACGGAGCGCCGGTGCGCGTGCGCGACATCGGCGTGGCCGTGGACGGGCCGGAAAACACCAAGGTCGCCGCCTGGGCCGGCAACGGCGCGGGCGCGCTGGCCGACAGCGCCGTCATCGACGGGCGCACCATGATGCTGGCCGTCTTCAAGATGCCTGGCGCCAACGTGATCGAGACCGTTGATCGCGTCAAGGCCGCGCTGCCCCAACTGGTGGCGGCGATTCCGCCCAGCATGTCGGTGTCGGTGGCGATGGACCGCACGCAGACCATCCGCGCCTCGGTCAAGGAGGTCGAGTTCACGCTGCTGCTGTCGATTTGCCTGGTGGTGGCGGTGATCTTCGTCTTTTTGCGCAACCTTACCGTCACGCTGATCCCCAGCCTGACGGTGCCGCTGGCCATTTTCGGCACGGCGGCGGTGATGTACCTGCTGGGCTACAGCCTGGACAACCTGTCGCTGATGGCGCTGACCATCTCGGTCGGCTTCGTGGTGGACGACGCCATCGTGATGGTCGAAAACATCTACCGCCACATCGAAGACGGCATGGAGCCGATGGACGCGGCGCTGCAAGGCTCGCGCGAGATCGGCTTTACCATCATCTCGATTTCGGCCTCGCTGGTGGCGGTGTTCATTCCGCTGCTGCTCATGGGCGGCATGGTCGGGCGGCTGCTGCGCGAATTCGCGGTCACCGTGACGCTGACCGTCGCCGTCTCGGTGCTGCTCACGCTCACGCTCACGCCCATGCTGTGCGCCAAGTATCTCAAGGGCCACGGCAGCGACGGGCCGCCCCGGCACGGCCCGTTGTTCATGCTGTTCGAGCGCGGCTTCGACGCCGTTCAAGCCGCCTATCTGCGCGGCCTGACCGTGGTGCTACGCCACCCGTTCACCACGCTGATGGTGTTTTTGGTCACGGTGGCAACCACGGTGGCGTTGTACATCGTCATCCCCAAGGGCTTTTTCCCGCAGCAGGACACCGGCTTCATCTTCGGCTCGGCCGCGGCGGGGCAGGATTCGTCCTCGCAGGCGATGCGCGCGCGCATGCAGCAACTGGCCGACATCGTGCGCCAAGACCCGGACGTGCGCACCTTCAGCTTTCAGGCCGGCGCGTCCACCTTCAATTCGGGCAACTTCTTCATTGCCCTGAAGCCGCTCGACGAAGGCCGCAAACACAGCGCCAGCCAGATCATCGACCGCCTGCGCCCGCAACTGGAAAAGGTCGGCGGCATCAAGCTGTTCATGCAAGCCATGCAGGACATCCGCATGGGCGGACGGCCCACGCGCACGCAATACCAGTACACGCTGGTCGATGTCGATCTGGAAGAACTCAACGAATGGGCGCCCCGGCTGCTGGAGCGCATGCGGCAAATCCCGTTCCTTGCCGACGTCACCTCCGACCAGCAGAACGCCGCGCCCACCGCCAGCGTCACTATCGACCGCGAGCGCGCCGCCAGCTACGGCATCTCGCCCGCGCTGGTGGATGCCACCATCTACAACGCCATCGGCCAGCGCCAGGTGGCGCAGTACTTCACCCAACTCAACAGCTACAACGTCATTCTTGAAATCACGCCCGAGCTGCAAAAAGACCCGGCGCTGTTCGAGCGCCTGTACCTCACCTCGCCCATTACCGGCGAGCAGGTGCCGCTGTCCACCTTCGCCAAGGTCGATACCTCGGGCACCGGCTATCTGGCGGTCAACCACCAGGGCCAGTTTCCGAGCGTGACGCTGTCGTTCAATCTCGCCGCTGGCGCCGCGCTCGGGCAGGCGGTGGACGCCATCAACAAGGTGCAGGCCGAAATGAACCTGCCGCCCACCGTCACCGGCACTTTCCAGGGCACAGCGCAGGCCTTCACCAGTTCGCTGCGCACGCAGCCGTATCTGATTCTGGCGGCGCTGGTGTCGGTCTATATCGTGCTCGGCCTGCTGTATGAAAGCTACATCCACCCGTTGACCATCCTGTCCACGCTGCCCTCGGCGGGCGTCGGCGCGCTGCTGATCCTGATGATCGGCGGCCACGACTTCACCATCATCGCCCTGATCGGCGTCATCTTGCTGATCGGCATCGTCAAGAAAAACGGCATCATGATGGTGGACTTCGCCCTGCACGCCGAGCGCGACAAGGGCTACTCGCCGCGCGACGCCATCTTCGAGGCGTGCCGCCTGCG
>JAITMV010000168.1 GCA_031277295.1 Burkholderiaceae bacterium
ATGGGCGCTTTGGGCTTCATCGCGCCCGAGTTGCCCGAGCAGTTCGGCGGTCTGGGCATGGGGTGTCTCGCCGCCGGCGTGGTGCATGAGGAAATCGCCCGCGCCGACCTGAGCTTTTCCTACGTCAACCTGCTCGGCTCGCTCAACAGCCAGATCCTGTCGCGCTACGGCCAGCCCGAAGTGGTGGCGCCCTGGCTGCAAAAGATCGTCGCAGGCGAGGCGATCTGCGCCATCGCCCTGACCGAGCCGCGCGGCGGCTCCGACGCCGCCAACCTGCGCCTGCGCGTCGAGCGCGCTGGCGACGGGTACGTCATCAACGGCGAAAAAACCTCCATCTCGGCGGCTGATCAGGCCAGCGTCGCGGTGGTGTTCGGACGCACCGGCACGCCCGAATCAGGCGCGCATGGCGTCACCGCGCTGCTGGTACCGATGGACGCGCCTGGCGTCACCACCAGCCGCTTCGACTGCCACGGTCAGCGCGCCATCGGGCGCGGCTCGATCTTTTTTGAAAACGTGCGCGTACCCGCCAACCACCGCCTGGGCGACGAGAACAAAGGCTTCGTGCAGGTGATGCAGGGCTTTGACTTCTCGCGCTCGCTGATCGGCTTGCAATGCCTGGCGGTGGCGCGCGTGGCGCTGGAAGAAACGTGGAGCTACATCACCCAACGCCAGGCGTTCGGCCAGCCGCTGTCGGCCTTTCAGGGCATCACGCACCCTCTGGCGCGCTACGACACCGAGGTCGAAGGCGCGCGCCTGCTGTGCCTGCAAGGGCTGTGGCTCAAAGACCAGGGTCTGCCGCACAGCGCCGAGGCCGGCATGGCCAAGTGGTGGGGGCCAAAGCTCGCCTACGAAGTCATCCATCAGTGCCTGCTTTGCTACGGCCACGGCGGCTACGACCGCGGGCTGATGGAGCAACGTTTGCGCGACGTGCTGGGCTTCCAGATCGGCGACGGCACCGCCCAGATCATGCAAACCATCATCGCCCGCGCGCGCGCTGGGCGCCAGTTCGTTCCGGCCTGAAGTGGCGTTTAGCGTGAGTACCTCTTTGGCGCCACCGCATCGCCGCAAAGCAGCACACGTTCAACGCACAACGCTTAACCCTAGAAACCGCAGTTGACCGCTCGTTATCCTTTCGAAAGCCGCATGAATACTGACTTTCGTGGCTCCGATAGCCTTCACCTCTTGGGTGAGCGCGCTACGCACCCGATGATCAGGCCGCCAAAACTTGGAGCTTCTGGCGCGCTGGCGGCGTTGCTCGTCCTTGCAGGCATTAGCCTGCGGCGTCCTCGCGCCTTGCCAGCCCGCCCGAGGGCGGCCTGCTCGGGCGCGTCCAACTACGGTTTCTAGGATAACGCCTAGCACCCAACGCCAAACGCTTTTCAAACCGATACCCCAAGGAGACGCCATCATGGACTTCGACGCCGTTTTACTGCCCCCCCGCCGCGCGCGCATGATCGCCCAGGGCCTGTGGCACGACCGCACCATCAACGACGACCTGGACGCCTGCCTGGCGGCGTGCCCCGACAAGCCGGCGCTGACGGCGGTGCAGGTCGATTCGGGCGAAGTGCGGCGCTTCACCTACCGCGAACTAGTCCGCATGGCCGACCGCATCGCCGTTGGTTTGGCACGGCTGGGCGTCGGGCCGGGCGACGTGGTGGCCTGCCAGTTGCCCAACTGGTGGCAGTTCACGCTGACCTATCTGGCCTGCTCGCGCATCGGCGCGGTGATGAACCCGCTGATGCACATCTTCCGCGAGCGTGAGCTGTCGTTCATGCTCAAGCACGGCCAAGCCAAGGTGATGATCGCGCCACGGTCTTTCCGTGGCTTCGATTTCGAGTCCATGGTCACCGGTTTGCAGCCCAGCCTGTCCGATCTGCGCCATGTGGTCATCGTCGGCGGGCAGGGCGCCAACAGCTTCGAGGCGCTGCTGAGTGGCCCCGAGCACGAAAACGCCGCCGATGCCCCAGCCATCCTCACCCGCGGCCGCCCCGGCCCGGACGACGTGACCCAACTCATCTACACCTCCGGCACCACCGGCGAGCCCAAAGGCGTGATGCACTCGGCCAACACCGTCATGTCCAACATCATCCCCTACGCCCAGCGCCTGCAACTGGACGCCGAAGACGTGGTGCTGATGGCCTCGCCCATGGCGCACCAGACCGGCTTCATGTACGGGCTGACGATGCCCATCATGCTCAAGGCCGGCGTGGTGCTGCAAGATGTCTGGTCGCCATCAAAAGCCATCGAATTGATCCGCGCCGAGCAGGTGACTTTCACCATGGCCTCGACGCCTTTTCTGACCGACTTGGCCAAAGGCGTGGCCGAGTCCGGGCAGGACGTACCCACGCTACGTACCTTTCTATGCGCCGGCGCGCCCATTCCCGGCCCGGTGGTCGAACAGGCGCGCGCGGCGCTGGGGGTAAAAATAGTTTCCGCCTGGGGCATGACCGAAAACGGCGCCGTTACCACCACCCTGCTCGAAGACGACGACGAACGCCCCATCAACACCGACGGCTGCCCGCTGCCGGGCGTTGAAGTCA
>JAITMV010000178.1 GCA_031277295.1 Burkholderiaceae bacterium
CATCCTGAAGTGGGCATGATGGCGGAACTTAGCAGCAAAAGCAGCAGAAATAACGGGCGTATCACCATCACCATCATCAATCCACAAAGGGCTTGCTCATCAACACCGGGGTTGGCCGCGGTTTGAAGCCCAGTGCTTTTTGAAACTCCGGCGTCTGCGCATACAGATAAAAGCTATGGTGATTGCCCGCGTTCTTCTTGCCCACGACCTTGTCCACGTCGGTTTCCACCAGACGATAGGTGTCCGGGCGCTGCTGGGCATACGGCTGTTGGTTGAGCTTGCGGCCACCGGCCACGAAACCGGCCGCTTGTACCACCCCGTCATTTGCGTCCACGATGTTGGTGAACGACGCCACCCTTTCGGGCAGCACATTGGAGGCCGTGCCCACGTTGTAGACCTTCAATTGCTTCTTTTCATCGGTCTTCATCCGCTCAATCGCCAGGTTGCCGTTGATCGTCCCCTGGCTGTGACCGACGAATTCGGTTTTGATTAAAGGCTGGGGCTTTTCCCCCTTCGAATCACGTTTTGCGCTCAACTTCTTGTTATACGCCATCGCCTCCCGCAACTGCGACTCGATGCCCACCTGCACGGTCTGCTGGGTTCTCAGCGCGATGGCCGGCAGCGCCTCGCGGGTTGCGTCAGCGGGAAAGTGGCCATCAATGGTCGGGTTATAGACATTGACGGCCAGCACGTCCTTGCCTTCGGCCAACAGGCGGACATTGTCGCGCGCTTGCTGGTAGTGGTTGCCCAAGCCGTTGCTGGACACCAGCATGGGCAGGCCCGCCTCGCGCGCGGCGTTTTGAAACTCCTGCCACTCCAGCGGGTTCACCTGGCCGGTGCCGGGGTCGATAAAGCGCGCCAACTCCGGGTGCCGCAGGGTATCGACCGCCACCTGCAAGCGCAGCGACTGCTTGGGATCGCCCGCGGTCACTTTGGCGCCATCAATGGCCTTCAGCCAAGCCTCAGGCGGGCCGAAATCGCGGCCCAGCAACTTGCCGTTGTGACGCAACTCTTTCACATCAATCGCGCGCGCGCCTTCGGGCAAATCGTAATGGCCTTTGTTGTCCGGCTCAACATAAACCACCTTGCCCTCGGTGTCGCGATACGCCTTGACATTGACAACCTGATCGCCGGGCTGAACATGGAATTGCCCATTACGCTGTAGCGAAGCGTAATGCACACGCCCCCGCGACCGCGCAAAACTTTCAGGCTCCACGGTGTGCGGTATTCCACGCTCTTTCAAAACTGGTGCGTAATCGCTACCGGTAGGAGGCACGGGCAGCGGATCAACCAGCGGATCAGTCAGCGGGCCAAGCGGATGAAGCGGGAAAGGGGGTAACTTGGCCATCTGTCCCCCGATCAACGATACGCCCTCTGGCATCGGCGCGGCAATATCGGTGTCCACGCCTGGCGGATGGGTCATGTGTTCCCCATTGGCGCGGCTGATCTCAAGCATGACCAGTTGATACTCCCAGTCATTCTTCATGTTGCCGCCCTTGCCAGCCGGCGCCTCGGCATCGGCCTCGGCCTTGGCAACAGGCGGCGGCTCAGCCAGGCCAGCATCCAAAGAGGGCGCCTGCGGCGCTTGCAAGTCAACGGCAGCCGGCTCAGCCCCGTCATCCGGGCGACTCGGCACAAAGGGGTTCGAAGCGATGCTAATGCTCATGACGTATCTCTCCCGCTAAAAAAAATCAAAAGTCAAAGGTAAAGGCCATGCCCACCAGAGGGCACACCCTGCGAAACAGCCCAACGGGTAGATGCAAGACGCCACAAAACGCCCCATCGACCAGCCAGCCAACCTTAGCACGTCTGCGGGCCAAAATCTTTAGTAGTTTTACTAATTAGTAAAACTACTAAAGCTTAGTACTTTTACTAAATCGGCTTTAGTAAAACTACTAAGGAATTGCATAGTTTCATTACGGAAGTTACATAATATTGACTTAATTTACATTCAGTGACTTTTTGGGGTGTTAAATGGTGCGTAATGGGGCGGCGGTGTGTTCAAATTTGCGGGAGCGGCTCTCTTCGAGGAACGGCTATCCAAGAGCGCATTCACCCGCCAGTCATAGCCTGCCACGCAACCAGCCTAGCCCACTCGAAGTGCCGCCCGGTTCGCCACCGCGCCGAGGCCGGTATTCGCAGCCGATCCAGCCTTGCCAGCCGCATTGCGCGGCGACGTCGTCAATGACGTTGAACAGGTACGGGTAATGCAGCTCGCCCGAATCGGGTTCGTGGCGCTCGGGTACGCTGGCGATCTGCAGGTGGCTGACGCGGCCGGTGGGCAGGTAGCGGCGGATTTTGGTTGCCACGTCGCCCTCGACGATCTGGCAGTGGTACAAGTCCATCTGTACCTTGAGGTTGGGTGCGTCGATTTCCTGCACGATGGCGTGCGCTTCATCCTGGCGGTTCAGCAGGTAGCCTGGCATGTCGCGCGGGTTGATAGGCTCGATCAGCACTTCGCGCCCGCTGCGCGCGGCAATGCTAGCGGCCCAGCGCAGGTTGCGCACGTACACATCGCGCGCCGCCGCGCGTGACACGCCTTTGGCCAACAGGCCGGCCATGCAGTGGATGCGCGGGCACTCCAGCGCGTCGGCGTAGCGCAGTGCCAACTCGACGCCAGCGCGAAACGCCGCCTCGCTCCCCGGCACACAAGCCGTGCCGCGTTGGCCAGCGGCCCAGGCGGCGTCGATGTCGGCGGCCACGCCGCCGCCGGGCCGCTCCCAAGGCGGCGCAGCCCCCTCGGGGGGCAGCGCACCATGCGAAGCAGGGGAGCGTGGGGGCACCATTACGCCGCCGCCGGGCCGCTCCCAAGGCGGCG
>JAITMV010000204.1 GCA_031277295.1 Burkholderiaceae bacterium
GCTGGGTTGTGGAGGTCTGCCACAGTTGGTTCAACCGCTTTCGCAAGCTGCTGGTGCGCTACGAAAAGCTTGAGCGAAGCTTCGTCGCGCTCAACCATCTGGCTGCAGCCATCATTGCGTTGCGCAAGGTGCCGCTGACTGTTAACGTAATATACGGATAAATTCTTAGATAGCGAAAAGGAACGCGCATGAAACTTCCCGCTCCATTCCATACCGCTCGCACCACTACACCGCTGGGTGACCTGTTGCTGGCCGCCACACCGGCGGGGTTGGCCGGCGCGTGGTTCATCCGCGGCCAGCGCGATACGCCCGCGCCGGACACTTGGGGCCACGGCGCGCCTGCTTACCCCGTGTTGGCCGAGGCCGCGCGTTGGATGGACGAGTACTTTGTCGGCCGCCGTAACCGTTTCGGGCTGCCGCTGGATCTGTCGGCGGGCACGTCGTTTCAGCAGGATGTGTGGCGTGCGCTGTTGGAGATTGACTTCGGCGCCTGCATGAGTTACAGCGAGTTGGCTGCCCGCATTGGCCGCCCGACGGCCGTGCGCGCGGTAGGCGCTGCCGTGGGCGCCAATCCCCTTATCATCATTGCGCCCTGCCACCGCGTGCTGGGCGTAGGCGGCGCGCTGACGGGTTTTGGCGGTGGCCTGGAGCGCAAGGTGGCGCTGCTGCGGCTGGAAGGCTGGCGCATTGACGGCGCCGATGCGCGCACGCCCGATGCCACGCTGCGTCGGCTGCGGCCCTGGCGCGAGGGCCATCGGCAAGCGCCAGGGCTTTTCTGACTCGGGTACACCTGACAGCCGTCTGGTTAACGGGTGTTGGGTTTGTAAAAATAATAAAACCGTTGCAAAATAGAACGACCGTTCTTTTTGCTGACTCGTTTTCTTGCTCACCCGATGTCCGATTCGACACTTGCCGTGCATTCGGCGCGCCCATGCCGTTTGGCGCAGAAAGGCAGGCAAACCAAGGCCATGGTGGTTGACGTCGCGCTGAATCTGGCGGCGCAGGTCGGGCTGGAGGGGTTGTCGATAGGCGCCGTGGCTGAACTCACGCGAATGAGCAAGTCTGGCGTCTTCGCTCACTTCGGTTCGCGCGAGGAGTTGCAGATTTCGGTGGTCAAGGAATACCATCATCGCTTCGAGCAGGAGGTGTTTTACCCGGCGCTCAAGCAGCCGCGCGGCCTGCCGCGTTTGCGCGCGATGTTCGCCAACTGGATGAAGCGCGCCGCGCTCAGAATCGATTCGGACTGCATCTACATCAGCGGCGCGACCGAATTCGATGACCGGCTCGGTCCGGTGCATGACGCGCTGGTCGAGTCGGTTGGCATGTGGCTGGCTGCCGTGCATCGCGCCATCGCGCAGGCCAAGGACGAAGGCCATCTGCGCGCCGACGCCGATGAACGGCAAATCGCCTTCGAGATTCACGGCTTGATTCTGGCGCTGCACTATGAGGCGCGCTTTTTACGCTTGCCCGGTCCGATCAGGCGCGCCAACGCCGGATTCGAGGCGATTCTGGCGCGCAACGCCGGTGCGCGCCATGTTTCGCTCGCCGCACTCAACCGGCGTCACCGCGTCGAAACGCAATAGTTTCCATCTGCAATTCTTTCAACCGTACAGACTCAGGAGTTTCCACTATGCCTACTTACATCCCACCTCTGCGCGACATGCGGTTCGTGCTGCACGAAGTGCTGAACGTGACCGAGGAGTTGAAGGCGCTGCCGCCGCATGCACAGACCGACGCCGACACCTTGAACGCGGTATTGGAAGAAGCGGGCAAGTTCGCCGCCGAAGTCACTTTTCCGCTCAACATGTCGGGGGATGCCGAGGGCTGTGCGTTCGACGGCGCCACGCACGCAGTGACTACGCCCAAGGGTTTCAAGGCTGCTTACGCGCGGTTCATCGAAGGGGGATGGCCGGCGCTGGGGTGTACCACCGAATACGGCGGGCAGGGCTTGCCGTTGGTGGCCGACCAGTGCATGTACGAGATGCTTTACAGCGCCAATCAGGCCTGGACGATGTACCCGGCCTTGTCGCACGGCGTTTACGCGGCGCTGCACGTGCACGGCAGCGACGAACAGAAAAAAACTTATCTGCCCAAACTGACCAGCGGGGTGTGGACCGGCACCATGTGCCTGACCGAGCCGCATTGCGGCACTGATCTGGGCTTGCTGCGCACCAAGGCCGAGCCGCAGGCCGACGGCACGTACAGGCTGACGGGCAACAAGATTTTCATCTCTGCTGGCGAGCACGATTTGACCGAAAACATCATCCATCTGGTGCTGGCGCGCTTGCCCGATGCGCCCAAGGGCAGCAAGGGCATCAGCTTGTTCGTGGTGCCCAAGTTCTTAGTCAACGCCGACGGCACGCTGGGCGCGCGCAACGGTATTTACTGCACCGGGTTGGAGCACAAGATGGGCATCCACGGCAACGCCACCGCGCAAATGGCGCTGGATGGCGCCGTGGGCACGTTGGTCAGTCAACCCAACAAGGGTTTGGCGGCGATGTTCGTGATGATGAACGCCGCGCGCCTGGGCGTGGGCGGTCAGTCGCTGGGGTTGACGGAGGTGGCATTTCAGAACGCGCTGGCCTATGCCAAGGAGCGCTTGCAGATGCGGGCGCTGTCCGGCCCCAAGGCCAGGGACAAGGAAGCCGACCCGATCATCGTGCATCCCGACGTGCGCCGGATGCTGCTGACGGCCAAGGCCTACGCCGAGGGTGGGCGCGCATTGCAACTGTTTTGCGCGCTGCTGCTTGACAAGGAGTTCAACCACCCTGACGAGCGGGTGCGCAAGGACAGTGGCGAGTTGGTCGCGCTGCTGACGCCGATCATCAAGGCCTTCGTCACCGACAACGGCCACATCGCCACCAACGCCTGTATGCAGGTGTTTGGCGGCCACGGCTACATCAAGGACAACGGCATGGAGCAGTTCGTGCGCGACAACCGCATCAACATGATCTATGA
>JAITMV010000218.1 GCA_031277295.1 Burkholderiaceae bacterium
TGCTGCACGCCGCGGGGTTCAGCGGCGCGGTCACTCGGCGCTGGCGCGTTGCGCTTGATTTCGACGCCTGGGTGACGCGCATCCGCACGCCGCCCGAACGCATCGCCGCGATCCGCTCGCTGTGGGAGCGCGCGCCCGACGAGGTACGGGAATATTTCGACGTGCGGCCCGACGGCTCATTTCAGCTCGATGCGCTGATGATCGATGCGACGCGGCGAGACGGTTGACGTTGCCCGATAATGCCTGCCCGCCGCCACCCACGCGGTGGTTTTCGCCCCCTCGCCATGTCCACCTTTACTTCGCTGCCGGTTGCGCTGCAAACGGTGCTGTTGCTGATCGCCAGCAACACGTTCATGACTCTGGCCTGGTACGGGCACTTGAAAAATTTGTCAAGCGCGCCGTGGTTCGTGGCGGCGCTGGTGAGTTGGGGCATTGCGCTGTTCGAGTACCTGCTGCAAGTGCCGGCCAACCGCATCGGGCATCAGCAGTTCAGCATCGGGCAGTTGAAGATCATGCAGGAGGTCATCACGCTCGCGGTGTTCGTGCCGTTTGCCGTGCTGTACCTGAAAGAGCCGGTCAAGCTGGACTATTTATGGGCGGCGCTGTGCATGATGGGGGCGGTGTATTTCATTTTTAGAGGCGGCTAAAAACGTAACAGCGCCTCATGCGGCGGGCGGCCGCGCGGCGGTTAAACTTAACTAAACATATCGACGCGGAGCTTGACCCCCATGCTGTTCAGCAAACTGTTGCCCAAGGAGGGCAATTTTTTTGAGCTGTTCAACCAGCACGCCGACCGCATCGTCGAGGCAGCGCTGGCATTCGAGCAGTTGGTGGCCAACTACGGCGACGCGCACCAGCGCGCCAAGTACAACCAGGAAGTGGACAACGCCGAGCGCGCCGCCGACCGCGTGACGCACGAGGTTACCCGGTTGATCCATACCACCTTCATCACGCCGATTGACCGCGAGCAAATTCACGGACTTATCAATGTGATGGACGACGTGACCGACCTGGTGCAGGACTCGGCCGAGACGATGGCGCTGTATGACGTCAGCCACATGACCGACGAAATCGTGCGTCTGACCGATTTGTCGGTCAAATGCTGTCAGCGCGTGCAGGCGGCGGTGCGGCTGTTGGCCAAGATGGCCGAACCAGCAACGGCCGAGGCGATCTTGAAAACCTGCGAAGAAATCGACCGCCTCGAATCCGACGCCGACCGTGTCATGCGCTCGGCCATGAGCAAACTGTTCCGTGAGGAGCCGGACGTGCGTGAAGTCATCAAGCTCAAGGCCATCTACGAATTGCTGGAAACCATTACCGACAAATGCATGGACGTGGCCAACCAGATCGAGGGGATCGTGCTTGAAAACTCTTGACGGCAGACACTGTTCCTGCTTTTTTTTTGATACGGTGATCTGAAGTGAAACTGACTTTGATCTCGCCGGTTTTTCTCCTTCCCCCATTGGAGGAAGGCAGGGATGGGGGCACGCGACGCTCAAACATGTGTCGCGCGCGTGCTTGGAGGCCGCCGCCCCCACCCCTACCCTCCCCCAAAGGGGGAGGGAGCTTTAAGTTAGCGCCTATGGGGGTGAACCCCGCCCTACGCTTGCTTTCCCATCGTCATTCCCGCGTAGGCGGGAATCCAGGGGCGTATCCATCTGCCGGCCATAACCCTTGCTTTTGGATTCCCGCCTTCGCTGGAATGACGAGGGGGCCAAGGCTGCGTTGGTTTGATACATCGCGGGTGGCGCGCCAGCGTCATGGACAACTGAGAGGGTGTGAATAAATCCGCCATGCCCGCTCATGCCGCCAAAACGCGCCCGCTCGTCGTTGCAAATACTCGCTATAACCCGAGTCAAGATCAAGCACTGCGCTGAAGAGTCGGACACGTTGTAGGCGACCTGCTCGGACACGCTGAATTCATTCACACCCTCTGACATGGAAATCGCTCAAACCGCCCTGTGGATCGTCATCTTGCTGGTTGTGCTGGCGCTGGTGTTCGATTTCATGAACGGCTTTCACGATGCCGCCAACTCTATCGCCACCGTGGTTTCCACCGGTGTGCTGCGCCCGACGCGGGCGGTGGTGTTCGCGGCTTTTTTCAACCTGATGGCGCTGTTCGTCTTTCACCTCAGCGTGGCGGCCACGGTCGGCAAAGGCATCGTCGAGCCGGGGGTGGTGGACACGCACGTGGTGTTCGGCGCACTGGTTGGGGCCATTACCTGGAACCTGATTACCTGGTACTACGGCATTCCGTCCAGTTCGTCGCACGCGCTGATTGGCGGCATCGTCGGCGCGGTCATGGCCAAGTCCGGTGCCGGCGCGCTGATTGCCGGTGGCATCCTCAAAACGGTGGCGTTCATCTTTGTTTCGCCGCTGCTCGGTTTTTTGCTCGGTTCACTGATGATGGTGGCGGTGGCATGGGCCTGCCGACGCGTGCGGCCCAACCGCATCGACCGTTGGTTCCGTCGGCTGCAACTGCTGTCGGCTGGCGCCTACAGCCTCGGTCACGGCGGCAACGACGCGCAAAAAACCATCGGCATCATCTGGATGCTGCTCATCGCTACCGGCCATAGCGCCGCGGATGCCGCCATGCCGCCGCTGTGGGTTATCGTCAGTTGTTACCTGGCGATCGGGCTGGGCACCATGTTCGGCGGCTGGCGCATCGTCAAGACGATGGGGCAGAAAATCACCAAGCTCAGACCGGTTGGTGGTTTCTGCGCTGAAACCGGCGGTGCGCTAACGCTGTTCCTCGCCACCTGGATGGGCATCCCGGTGTCCACCACCCACACCATCACCGGCGCCATCGTCGGCGTCGGCTCCACCCAACGCGCCGCCGCCGTGCGCTGGGGCGTGGCCGGCAACATCGTCTGGGCCTGGATACTGACCATCCCCGCGGCTGCTTTCGTGGCGGCGCTGGCGTATTGGGTCAGTTTCAATCTTTATTGATGGCGGACTGGCTCGGGTGTCAGGTCTCAGAATGCTTCAACCCCGAACGGCGGCATACAGCGCTTGCACCGGATCGAAGGGCGGCAATAACTCGGCATAGATCACCGGGATGGTCTTTCAGTACGCCGCAGCCCAAGGGTGCGATTGAAACTGATGTGTAGCTCAAGCTGCGAACCGGTATTCGGTAGCCCAATACGAATTCCACTCGCCGTTGGCCCGATTGACGCGCAGGGCGAGCATGTGATCGGCGTTGG
>JAITMV010000224.1 GCA_031277295.1 Burkholderiaceae bacterium
CCAACGCCGATCACATGCTCGCCCTGCGCGTCAATCGGGCCAACGGCGAGTGGAATTCGTATTGGGCTACCGAATACCGGTTCGCAGCTTGAGCTACACATCAGTTTCAATCGCACCCGGTTCGCTTGGCCTGTGTCCGGGCAGGCGGCGGCAAGATAAAATCGCGCGCTCGCCAGATTCATAACGGGCAGCTTTGCAGCCGTCCACTTCTTTTGCAGCAGCCGTGCGCGGGTGGCGAAATTGGTAGACGCACCAGGTTTAGGTCCTGACGCCAGCAATGGTGTGGGGGTTCGAGTCCCCCCCCGCGCACCACGGTCAAAGTAGTGCTGACAAAGTGCCGGCGCGGCACGCGTGCGTGCAAGCACCGCGACCCCGAAAAGACTATGAACACGCTCTAAGGCCCAAGCTCATCCAACTCGGTCGGCGAAAAGCCGGCTTGTCGCCGCGCCGCCAGGTTGAACGGCGGTTTGAGCTTTGGGGCGCGGTAGCGCTTGAGTAAAGCGCGGTAGTGCGCCACGGGATCGAGTTGCTGACGCTGACACAGCCAGCCGTACCAACGATTGCCAACGGCAACGTGGCCGATTTCGTCGCGCACGATGATGTCGAGAGCGTCGCACGCGGCCAGCGCGTCGGGCGTGCCGGCCAAGCGCAGTTTGGCCTGGATCGGCGGCGTGGCGTCGAGTCCGCGCGCTTCCAGCGTGCGCGGCACCAAGGCCATGCGGGCAGTGATGTCGCCAGCGGTTTGTTCGCACATTGCCCATAGTCCACCGTGCGCGGGAAAGTCGCCATAACGCCGTCCCAGATGCTGTTGCAACAGCGTGTGCAACAGGGTGAAGTGCTGCGCCTCCTCGGCGGCAATGCGCAGCCAATCACGGTAGAACGCCTCTGGCATGGAGGCAAAGCGCCAAATGGCGTCAAGCGCCAGGTTAATGGCGTTGAACTCAATGTGGCAGATGGCATGAATGAGCGCGGCGCGGCCTTCGGGCGTGCGCGCGCTGCGCCGTGGCAGGTTTTTGGGATCGACCAATTCAGGCCGCAGCGGACGGCCCGGCAGGTCGGCCGGTGCAATCAGGGCAGGTTCGGGCGCTATCGGAAGGCTCGTTTCCCGCGCCCACAGACCGTGCGTAAGTTCGACTTTCCGCTCGGGATCTGGCTCGCAAAGGGCTTGCAAGGCTGAGGTGCGCAACTCCATCCCTAGAATTGTAGTTTTGGAGGCGCAATCGACATGGCCATATATGAACTGGATGGCAAGCTGCCGCAAGTGCATGCTAGCGCCTGGGTCGCCGACTCGGCCGAGGTGATAGGAAACGTATCTATCGACGCCGACGCCAGCGTTTGGTTCGGCTGCGTGCTGCGTGGCGATACCGAGAGCATGACCATCGGCGCCGGCAGCAACATTCAGGACCTGAGCGTGCTGCACGCCGACTTCGGCTTGCCGTTGACCGTCGGACGTGACGTGACGGTGGGGCACAAAGTAATGCTGCACGGCTGCACCATCGGCGACCAATCGCTTATCGGCATCGGCGCGGTGGTGCTCAACGGTGCACGGATCGGACGCAACTGTCTGGTCGGCGCGGGTGCGCTGGTGACCGAAGGCAAGGAGTTTCCCGACGGCAGCATGATCGTTGGCGCGCCGGCTCGGGCGGTGCGCCAGTTGTCGCCGGAACAAATCGAGGGGTTGCGCGCTAGTGCGCGACATTACGTGGATAACGCGCGGCGGTTTCGCGTCCTGCTCAAGAAAGTGGAGCGCTGAGCGTCCAGCGTGGGCTGTGATGTGGCGCGACGCCGGGCAAGAACACCGAACGTCGAACGCTAAACGCACAATGCCAGAATGTCCGAACTGCATAAATTCATTTTCGACGGCCTGCCTGTGCGCGGCCAACTGGTGCGCCTGAGCGATGCCTGGCAAGAGGTGCTGCGCCGCCGCGCCGCCAACACGCAGACCGGCCCCTATGCGCCACCGGTCGCCGAATTGCTAGGCAAGATGACCGCCGCCGCCGTGCTGATGCAAGGCAATATCAAGTTCGACGGCGCACTGGTGATGCAAATTGCTGGCGACGGCCCGGTGAAGATAGCGGTGGCCGAGGTGCAGTCCGATTTGCGCCTGCGCGCCACCGCCTCGGTAACCGGCGTGGTCATGCCCGGTGCGCGCCTGAGCGATTTGGTCGACGTGCATGGCAGGGGACGTTGCGCCATCACGCTTGATCCGCGCAACCGCCAGCCTGGCCAGCAGCCTTATCAGGGCGTGGTGCCATTGGTAAACGAAGGCGGCGCGCCGCTGACAACACTGGCTGGCGTGATTGAGCACTACATGCGCCAGTCCGAGCAATTGGACACCACCTTGGTGCTGGCCGCCGACGAACAGGTCGCCGCCGGTTTGCTGCTGCAACGCCTGCCGGCGCAGGGGCAGGCCAACCTGTCGCAAAGCAACGCTGCCCGCGAAGGAGGGGATGGCGCTCTGGAAGAAGACGACTACCGGCGCCTGTCGATTCTGGCGCGCAGCCTTCAGCGCGAAGAGTTGCTCGGGCTTGATGCCGACACTGTCTTGCGCCGCCTGTTCTGGGAGGAGAAGCTGCTGCGTTTTCCGCCGCTGACGGCCGGTGCTGGTCCGCGCTTTGCCTGCTCGTGCAGCCGTGCGCGCATGGCCGCCATGCTGCAAGGATTGGGCCGACAGGAGACCGAATCGATTTTGGCCGAGCAAGGCCAGATCGAGGTCGGCTGCGATTTTTGCGGCCAGCAGGAACGCTTCGACGCCGTCGACGTGGCGCAGTTGTTTACTCCCGCGGCGCAACAGCCGCCGCAGCCGGGGTCGGTGCAGTAACGTGACAGATTGCCATGCGCTTTGACGTCATTACGCTGTTTCCGGAGTTGTTCACGTCCTTCATGACGGTGGGCGTGACGCGCCGCGCGTTTGAAAGCGCTCAGGTACAGCTCAGGCTTTGGCAACTGCGCGACTTTGCCAACGGCGCTTACCGGCGCGTGGACGACCGGCCCTTCGGCGGCGGTCCCGGCATGGTGATGTTGGCGGAGCCGTTGGCGCGCTGCGTCGAGTCAATCCGCGCCGACCGCGCCGAAGCCTCGCCCGTGCCGGTGGCGCTGTTTTCGCCCGTAGGCCGCAAGCTCGATCACGGCGCGGTCGAGAATTGGGCTGCAAGCCGCGGCGCGATTTTGGTGTGCGGGCGCTACGAAGGCATTGATCAGCGCTTCATCGACACTTATGTGGACGTGCAGATCAGCTTAGGTGACTTCGTGCTATCCGGCGGTGAGATCGCCGCGCTGGCGTTGCTGGACGCGGTGGCGCGACTGCAACCCGGCGTACTGGGCGACGAAAGCAGCCATCAGGCCGACAGTTTCAACCCCGCTGTCGATGGCCTGCTGGACTGCCCGCACTACACCCGGCCTGAGCAATGGCGCGGCCAACGTGTGCCGGCTGAACTGCTGTCGGGCCACCACGCGCAAATCGAGCGCTGGCGGCGCGAACAGCGGCTGGCGCTGACGGCGCGCCAGCGATCTGAGCTGATCGTTGCCGCGCGCGCGGCGGGCCGTTTGACTGCGGACGACGAGCGATTGCTCCAACGCTCATCCAAGCTATAATTAAAAGCTTTTCGATCCTCTGCCGGCCGCGGCATTTCACATGGCTTTCAAAGGCGTTTTTGCTGACGAGGCTGCCGTCCCTAGCGTAGCGCGCGCATGATCGAGGCAAGAAACTTCCATGAATCTGATCCAGACCCTCGAACAAGAGGAAATCCAGCGCCTCGGCAAAAAAATCCCCGAGTTCGCTCCCGGCGACACGGTAATCGTCAGCGTCAACGTCGTCGAAGGCACCCGCAAGCGCGTGCAGGCCTACGAAGGCGTGGTCATCGCCAAGCGCAACCGGGGGCTGAACAGCGGTTTCACGGTGCGTAAAATTTCCAGCGGCGAAGGCGTGGAACGCACTTTCCAGACTTACAGCCCGCTAATTGCTGGCATCGAGGTCAAGCGTCGTGGCGACGTGCGCCGTGCCAAGCTGTATTACCTGCGTGAGCGTTCCGGCAAGTCCGCCCGCATCAAGGAAAAATTGCCCAGCCGGGTCAACAAGCAGGCCGTCGGCGCGGCGTAACTGGGGCGCGGCCTTTCCGGTCGATGCCCCTAAGGCAACGCCTCACCCAGTCCCATGCGGCGAGCGCATCCTCGCTTTGGGCGGTCTGCTTCGTTGCAAATGCTCGCCATACCGCCAGGTATTGCTGCGCTTTGCGCCTCGCAGCCCATCCCAAACCGAGGCGCGCTCATCCGCAGGGACTTATTCAGCGTCGCCCTAACCGCCTGTGGCGCTGGTCGCTCCAGGCGGTTTTGTTTTGTCTTGTGATCCGCTCATGGTTTTCAAGCCGCTGTCCACACTGCCCAATTTCGACCCGCGCCGGGTGGAGGTGGCCGGCATTGATGCCCATTTGCCCGCCGTACCGTCCGAGCGCCTGACGCCCATCGCGCTGCGCCAACGTTTTGCCGCGCCACCCGCATGGCAGCCCGAATTGCGGCGTGAACCGCGGTTTTCCGACCGCAGCCCGGCAGCAGCGGCGGTACTGGTGCCGTTGATCCAGCGAACAGGCGGCCTGACCGTGTTACTGACCGAGCGCACAGCGCACCTGTCGACTCACTCCGGCCAGGTCGCGTTTCCAGGCGGCAAGGTCGATCCGAGCGATGCCGATGCCGCCGCTGCCGCGCTACGCGAGACCGAAGAAGAAGTGGCGCTGCCGCGCCGCTTTGTCGAGGTAATCGGGCAACTGCCGACTTACGCCACCGGCACTCAGTTCATCGTTACCCCAATCGTGGCGCTGGTGCGGCCGGGCTTCGTGCTGCATCCCAACCCGGACGAAGTGGCGCACGCATTCGAGGTGCCACTGACCTTTTTGATGAATCCCGCGCACCATCGTCGCCACCGTGTCGAATTAAACGGTCAAGTGCGCGAGTGGTTTTCGATGCCCTACGTCGAACCGGCCCGCGCCGAAACAGCGGCAAACGAATCGCCCCCCACGCCCGGCAGCGAAGTGGAACGCTTCATCTGGGGCGCTACCGCTGGCATGTTGCGCAACTTCTACCGCTTTCTGGCTGCGTAGAGCCTTGGCGCGGCAGGGCTATCATCGAGTCATGGCTCTGTTCGCAATTGTGGTGGCACTCCTGCTTGAACAGGTGCGCCCGCTGGCGTCGAGCAACTTGGTCACGGCGAGCTTGCAAGGCTGGGTGCGTGCGGTCGGCAGCAACGTCGATGCCGGCGGCGCGCAACATGGCTGGTTGGCATGGGCGCTGGCCACCTTGTTGCCCACGTTGGCCGTGGCCGGCGTGTACTGGCTGCTGGGCTGGCTGGGCGGCTGGCCGTTCGAGCTGGCGTGGAGCGTATTTATCCTTTACGTTACCCTGGGTTTGCGTCAATTCAGCCATCACTTTACCGGCATCCGGGATGCACTGGAAGCCGGCGATGAGGCGCGCGCCAGCGCGCTGCTGGCGCGTTGGCGGCAAGTTACCGCGATGAATCTGCCGCGTAGCCAACTGGTACGTTACCTGATCGAATATGCCGTGCTGACCGTGCATCGCCAAGTGTTCGGTGTGCTGGTTTGGTTTTGCCTGCTGGCCGTGCTGGGACTGGGGCCGGCGGGAGCGGTGTTTTACCGCTGCGCCGAATTCACGCCGCGCTACTGGCACCGTCAGTCGCGGGCCGCCGATCAACCGGTCAGTCCGGCGCTGGCGCAGGCGGCCGATCAGGCCTGGCGCGTGGCCGACTGGCTGCCAGCGCGCTGTACCGCGCTCGGCTTTGCCGTCGTCGGCAGCTTTGAGGACGCTATCGACGTATGGCGCAATCATGCGCAGCGTTTTCCAAATCCTAACGACGGCGTAATATTGGCTGCCACGGCGGGCGCGCTGGGTGTGCGCCTCGGTGATGCCGCGCTCAAGCCACTCGGCGGTCAGCAGCTTGCCGGTAACCTTGCTTTAGCCGACGAAGAAGGTTTGCCAGGTAAGCCGCCAGGCACGACACATTTCACCCAAGTCGCTGGACTGCTGTGGCGCATGGCGGCGCTGTGGCTGCTGCTGCTGGTGCTGCTGACATTGGCGCACGTGATGGGTTGATGGTTTTCCGCGGCGCTCACGCGCCATCCGCATTGCGCAAAACCGCGCGCAGCCTTACTTTGTCATGCTCGAGAAGCTTCCCCTTTGGGGTAGGGCCGGTCATTGGCTGCAACCGTATGGGCTTCAAGCCAGCAACGCATGCAGCAGGCGCTGACGCTCCGGCTCGCCGCCGACGGCGTTGTCAAATAACAGCAGTTCCGGGTAAGCCTCCGCTTGCGGCATGAATAGGCGCGCGCGGTAGTCGTCCCAGTGCGCCAGCTTCCACGCATCGTTGGGGTTGCCGCGCGCGATGATGCGGCGGCGCGCTTCCTGTTCAGCCAGATGGACCCAGACCACGCGCACCGTCACGTCATCGCCGACGCCTAGCCAGGCGCGGTTGGCGAGCCGGTGCGCGCGTACCTCGCGCGACAGCGGGCCGACCACCACCGTGCTTACGCCCAGCGCCAGGTTTTCGCGCGCCGTGGCCAGCAGGCCGCCGTATTCGGGATCGCGCAGATGCTGCAAATACAGCGGACTGTCGCGGTCGTTGGCGTCGCCCGTCAGCGCAGCCATCGCCGCCGAGCTGTATTGGCCATAGAGCGTGTCTTTGTCAAGCAAGCACGTCGGGCCGATGACGGTCAGCAGTTGCGCAAACAGACGCTTGGCTAGTGTGGTCTTGCCGGTACCGGCGTGGCCGCAGAAGAAGATCAAACGGGGCATGGGGCTAGCATAACGGGGCGAGGCGGGAGATATCGAACATGGATGCCCAATTTTTTGGGGCGATCATCCGCACAGCCGCTGCCGACCCCACAGGGTATATATCTTTGTTCAGCGTCGCCTTAACGCTCAGCCTTGGTATCGTTGAAGCGCCCGTAGCTTTGCAGCCGTTCATAGCGGCGCTCGAGCAACTCGCGCACTTTCAGGTCGGCTACCTGCCGCCAGGCGTCGCCCAGCGCGCGCCTGAGAAAGGCGGCCATCTGGCGCGGATCGCGGTGCGCGCCGCCGACTGGTTCGCTGACGATTTTGTCAACCATGCCCAGCGCTTTCAGACGGTGCGCGGTGATACCCAGCGCTTCGGCGGCTTCTTGCGCCTTGTCGCCGGTTTTCCAAAGGATGGAGGCACAGCCCTCCGGACTGATGACGGAATAGATCGAATATTGCAGCATCACCACCTGGTCGGCGACCGAGATCGCCAGCGCGCCGCCGGAGCCGCCCTCGCCGATGATGGTTGCGATGATCGGTACTTCAAGTTGTGCCATCTCGTAGATGTTGCGGCCGATGGCC
Organism: Burkholderiaceae bacterium; assembly: GCA_031277295.1. Classification (GTDB taxonomy): domain Bacteria; phylum Pseudomonadota; class Gammaproteobacteria; order Burkholderiales; family Burkholderiaceae_C; genus Ottowia. The sequence continues at coordinate 7,363 of JAITMV010000224.1, forward strand.
TCTGACTGGCCGCGCTCTTCGGCATCGATGCCGGGAAACGCGCCCGGTGTATCGACGAAGGTGAACACCGGCAGCTTGAATTTTTCCGCCGTTTTCATCAGGCGCAGCGCCTTGCGGTAGCCTTCCGGGCGCGTCATGCCGAAGTTGCGCAGCGTGCGCTCCTTGGTGTCGCGCCCTTTTTGATGGCCGATCACCACGCAAGCATTGCCATTGAAGCGCGCCAGTCCGCCGACGATGCTCTGATCGTCGGCAAAATGGCGGTCACCGTGCAGTTCAACAAAGCTGGTAAAGCATTCGCGCAGGTAGTCCAGCGTGTACGGGCGCTCGGGGTGGCGGGCAATCTTGGTGATCTGCCACGGCGTCAGATCGCTGTAGATGTCCTTGGTCAGTTGTAGGCTTTTCTTGCCGAGCTGTTCGATCTCCTCCGAAATGTCGACCGCGCTTTCGGTCTGTACGTAGCGCAATTCTTCGATCTTGTTCTCAAGCTCGGCGATTGGATGCTCGAAATCAAGAAATGTCCGTTTGGCCAATTCAGGCTCCTGAAAACCAACACCCGCCAATGTTACCGGATGTTGTATCGGGACTGAGCAGCAGGGGTGCGATTGAAAGTGGCGCTCGAAACGTGCCAGGTTCATTCGCGGACACTGCAATGCGCTTGACGGACAATGAGACTTTTCCCCTCTGCCTTCGTACCATGTCTGATCTTCAAAGTGACTTCGAGGCCGCACAGGCCAATGCCAAACTGTTGAGCAAACGCCCGGACAACCCGACGCTGCTAAAAATCTATGCCTTGTACAAGCAGGCCACGGATGGCGACAACACCGAAAAAAAGCCCGCCTTCTCCGACTTTGTGGCCCGCGCCAAATGGGATGCCTGGGCCGCGTTGAAAGGTCAATCCGCCGATACAGCGATGCGCCAGTACATTGAATTGATCGATGCGCTGCGCGCAAATGCTTAGCCCGGATAGTGGATTCGGTCTTGTGGGCGCAAGATGACTGCGTCTCGGTGAGCAACCCAACCCCGCGAACCGGCCGGGCGCCCCTGAAGAAACTTTTGTTTCTTGTGAGCGGTTCTGAATTAAGGTTTTTGCCGATTCAAATAGATGAGCAAGCCATTACCATGAGATACAACAATGAAACAATCATTTGATTTTTATCTTATTTAGAAGGACGAAGCATGAAAGGAGTTTTTTGGAAGTTGGCAACGCTGGCGGTTGTCGCGGCGTTGAGTGCGTGTGGAAGCGGCGGCTCCCAGGGGCCAGGTAGCGCCACGGGCATCACCTCGGTCAAGGTCATGGGCGACAGCCTGTCGGACAGCGGTACCTTTGCCGGCGTGCCCGGCTACGGACGCATTTTCAGCGTCCAAGGCAGTAGCGCTGAACCGAACGTCGGCTGGACCGAGCGGGTCAACGCCAACCTTGGGCTGGCACAACTATGCAGCTTTTTTCGCTTTACCGGTACCAGCTTTAATTCAACGCCCGGCTGTACCAGCTTTGCCGTCGGCGGCGGTCGTATCAACGCGGTGACTCAAACAGGCGGCCAGCAAGGTCCGTTTTCGGTGGTTTATCAGTTGCAAACCGCGGCTATGGTCAACGGCGAGTATGTGGCAAGTGATCTGCTGCTGCTCGACGGTGGCGCCAACGACGCGGCTGATCTGGTAGGCGCCTATCTCGCCACCGCCAAAGACGGTGGCGCGAGTTACCAAGCGTTACTGCTGTCTTTGCTGCCTGCGGCCACGGTTGAGCAATTGCTCGGCCAGGGAAGCACCGGCTTGGCCCAGGCCGGCGGTGCGTACATGATCGCGTTGGCCGATTTGTTTTACAACACGCTCAAGACACAGGCGTTGGACAAGGGTGCCCAGCACGTCGCTGTGCTGAACATACCGGCCATCACGCTGACTCCGCGCTTGCAGATGGCGCTGGGCGGCGTTGCCGCTGCGCAAGGCGAGGCCGTTGCCGAGCAAACCAAGACATTGTTCGATTCCTGGGTAAAAGCCTTTAACGCACAACTGGTTCAAAACGTCGGCAGCGACAAGCGGATCGTGCTGGTCGATTTTTATACCAGCTTCGTCAATCAATGGAACTCGCCGGCGCAGTACGGCCTGAGCAATATGACCGTCCCGGTTTGTCCGGCCACGGGCGTAGGCGCGGACGGATTGCCGACGTACACCTTTGAGACCTGCACCGCGCAGGCGCTGTCGGCCAACCCGCCGGAAGGTTCGTTAGCCCCTGATTGGTGGCAGACCTATGCTTTTGCCGACAGCTTCCATCCCACCCCCTACGGCTATCAGCTTATGAGCCAGATGGTGAGCGAGGCGCTGGCTAAAGCCGGATGGTTTTAGATAGCGGCTTTCGTGGTCTTGACTCAGGTGGAGTAGGGGGCTGTTGTCCCTGCCTTGCGCGCCACCAGGCGGCTCATACCGGCGTGCGGCCAAATAGCCAAGTGGTCAAGGCGCTATCGGGATGAGTGTTATAGCTAAATGCTTTCAACCTGGCGTTGCCTGCGCCATTGGTCCACCAAAAGCTGTTGGATGCCCCGACTCCAAGGTGGCTGGCAACATCGCTCCATGGAAATGACAAGGAGCGGTCGTTTGAGAGGGTTGGAGTCGCTGCCGCCGCGGTGTTACCACGGGCGCCGCTGCTCAATATATCCATAATGGCGGAGTCATTAGACAATGCCTCCGCGCTTGGCTCCAGCCACGGCAACGTCCGCTGCCAATTCGTCAGTGTTTGCTCAATCAATGGAATCAGCGTTTCTTTGGGCCAGCAGCGGCGAATCCCGTCGAACAACAAGACACCCGTCTGGGAAAGCAAGCGGGGTATGAGGTTGATCGTTTTCGAAAAAATCTCGGCTGGCAGTCCTTCAGGAAGCCCATAAGCCACAATGAACGGAAACCGGCGGCCTACGCGATCACAACTGGGGCTGACGCAGCCCGCAACGCACCCTTGATCCCATGCGCCTTCGGGCACGATGAAGTTCCACAGAGGTGCGTGATCGAATCCTAATCGCCAGTTGTCGCCATAAGTCAAGCGAAAATGATGCATCCCGCCAAACAGCCATCCATCCAACTGGGCGCGTAAAGTCAAGGGGCCATCGCTCCAGACAAAGTCACCCAGGCAGGGAAGCTTTCCTCCCCAGGCCAGCTTGATAAAAGGGGCGGTGGCGTGAGCGGATTCCATCAAAAGTCAGATGGCTAAAACTGAGTCGGGCAGGAGAACTCGTCCAATTCGCGCAGTCGAAAAGGATTTTGGACACTATTGGTGGTAACCTCGAAGACGATCTTCTTGCCTTGAATCGTGGCGGTAGCCAGAAATCTCTCAGGCGCCGTCCGGGAACTGACGGACAGCTTGTCAAAGAAGCGGTGCAGCGCCCATGGACCTTCGGTTTTTATGGCAACACCGTTGAAGTCTTGTCCGGTAATTTCCAGCAAGACATAACTGAGTTTGTTCGGCCCAGGCCAAGTCAGGGATTGGGCAAGCTGAGGTCCGTGACTGTATCGCACGATGGAGCCATCGACATCGAGCGACATGCTTAATATTGTGGGGTCCATTTCCACCGGCTTGATCGCTAGCCGGACCGAAGGCATTCGATCACCGGTGCGGAAAAACACGTCTCTAATCACGGCGGCTGTCTTGAAGGACGCCAAGGAACCGCTGCCTCCGGCCCATGAACCATCAATATTTTTCTTGAAGGTCCAAGTCGAGGTGTCAACGATGGAGGACAGGTTCTTGTGGAAGAAGTCGTCCATCAAGCCGTTTGGGGCGAAGAGGTGCGCGAAATCCTCCGGCGTGACATCCGAAGTTCCCGAGCGGCGCAAAGGGTAACGTCCGGCAATCGCGCGTCTGCAAAAGTCACCCACCGTCGAGTTTAGATTAGTACCTATTGAAGCCCGTACCAGATGAGTGGTCTGGCCAATACTTGACGCAGTGGCTTGATTAATCATGCCCCGCAGGGGTTGCGGCAGCCGCGCCGCTTCGGCGCGAAGGCTAATCACCGATTCTTGCGAAGGCGGCCTATCGCCCGAGCGGATTGCGGCATTGGCGGCCACAAGCGTTCCGTAGTATTGATCGAGCATTTTCAACGTCGCGTCAATAGGCGCCTGCTGAGTCGGCGGGGCGCCGGGAGGCCCGACAAGCTGCCGGATCGGCTCAAAGCGATCATCAACGATGTGCTCCAATTTGCGATCTGGCGCGCCTATCGTCAGAGGCCCGACAACACGCTCAATTTCGTTCCTGGTGTTTTTGAGACGTTGTTTGGCGCGATCAAATAGGGAGCGTTGATCGCCGGTGAGGTTATCTCGCAGCAGTGTGGTTTCTTTGACGACCGCTTTCAAAAACAGGGGCAGGGGCGAGTCGGGAGCCGACAGCACGCGCATCTGCTGGATGGATGTTTGAAGCGAGTCACTGGGTATGAGCTGAATGTCGTTTAGGTATTGATCCCAGGTATCGGCGTACTCCCGCAAATAGACCATGCGGACCTCGCGCACCAGCTTGCCCCGTGTGGCCTCTTCTATCTGTGTCTTGTCGGTCTTGCCAGGCAGTCCAAGTACCCACGCCTCATCATCGGCCATTTCAGCGGAGGCTTTGCCGACCTCTTTGTCAAAAACGTCCCAATAGCCCTGGTAGGTAAAAAGCCCACTGACGCCGCGATTCAGGGGCAGTTTGCTGCGTCGCGTGAATATGTTGGCGGCTTGCGGGCCTGCTGCGTCCAGCAAGTTGAACGCGGGTAGATCCACGGTTTCAAGCTGCGCTCGTAAACGCGAGTAGACACGCTGCGCCGTGGTTAAGGTTTCAAGTTTTTTGCGCGCTTGCGCCAGCAAATCATCGTTGATCGGAAAAACAGACGTAATGATGCGATCTTTGTTGATCAATTTCGCCAAATGCGTATCCATTCGCTCTAGCGTGTCGGCGTCGGCGTCCGGCATCAGATAACGGCGCGCGTCGGCAGACACCCATCGGCGTAAATATTCGGGGTCGTAGTGCTCTGCCTCATACAGCATGAGATAGCACTTCAAAGCTTCAAAGAGGTATTCAAGTGTTTCAACCGGAGGCCGCTGAACCTGGGATTCCAGACGTTTGGCGATGATCGGCAGCAGGCCGTCTTTGAGAAGATGCTCATAGGTGGCTTCGGCCGTTACGCTTACCTTGCTGCCCTGATATAGCCCGTAGCGGTACGGCAGATTCGGGTGCGCTCTGGGAAAAGCCGAGGTATCGCCCAGGTGCTGGGCTTGCTCAAGCAAGGCGATCATGCTTTCCATGTCGCCGTCGCCCTGGGGGTACGATGAGATCGCCGCAGAAAGCTTTTGCACGTCCTTGCCGACGTCGGCAAGATAGCTTTCGTTGTTTTTGTAGCTGATTATCCAGGCGCCAACGGCAATGGCCAGGACCAAGACGGAGGCGACATAGCCGGCGTAGGTGAGCCACTTGACCTTCCGCTCCCAACGGATATTACGCCCCGCTAAATGCGTTTCCTTAAATATCAGACTAGAAAAAAGATCGTAAAGGAAGTAGCTCTTGCCCTGATTGGGGACAATGCGGAAATCGGCAGTCCGGCTGCTCGGGAAGTTGCGGCGCAGCGTGCTCAGGATACGGTCAAATGGAGTACCTTCCTGGGTTCCACTCGAAAAATAAAGGCCACGCAGCAACGGGCGCGCAACCTGTTTGGATTGACGAAATATGATTTCAATGGCTTCGCGAAGAATTGTTTGAAGACCGGCCAGTTGCTGAGGCAAGCCGTAGATCGCGCTAAGTCGCCGCGATTCCGTTTCTTTGGCGAGTTGTTCATCTTGAAGCCGATACAGACGATCTTGCAGCAGCGCCCACTCGTGGTCAAAACTCTCGACAATATTCTGAGTACGATTTTCCTCCTGATATTTGAACGTGAACCCCCACACTTGTTTGCGTGGGTCGGTGCTGTAGCTGTCGAAAAATTCGCTGAACCCAGCCAGCAAATCGGTCTTCGTAATCCAGAGGTATACAGGCAACTCGATGCCGAAGCTTTCTTGCAACTCGGCAAGCCGGGCCTTCAAGGTGTTGTAATGCGCATCGCGCTCATCCCGGCTGAAAGCCAGCACATCGGCGATGCTAAGCGTCAAGATGACGCCATTGATGGGTTGCCTGGGGCGGTATTTTTTCAGCAGACCAAGAAAACCACGCCATTCGGTTTTATCAACCTCTGCATGGCTGTCTTGCGTGGTGTAGCGGCCAGCGGTATCGATGATGACAGCTTCGTCGGTGATCCACCAGTCACAATTGCGTGTTCCGCCGACTCCCTTTAGTGCTGCGCGTCCGGTTATTTCTTCCAACGGAAAGTTGAGTCCGGAGTTGACCAGCGCGGTTGTTTTTCCGGAACCGGGAGCGCCGATGATGAGGTACCAAGGCAGCTCATAGATATAGCGACCGGATAAACGGTTAAAGCTGCCTTTGGAGGCGTGCAAACTCTTGATGCTGTTGAGCGCCTGGGCGAACCGCTCTTGTAGTTCTTCAACTTCACGGGGCTTTTGCGGCTTACCTGACGGATCAATTTTTTCCTTGACGGGGCGCGCGGCAATTTTGGCTAATTGATCAAGGAATTTGGCGTTCAGGTTCCTTCGGCGCCAAAAGCGCATGAGCCACCAAATCAGAAATAGTACGAAGACGGTGATGATGACATTCCAGCGGGCGCGCTCGCTTGCCAACGGCCTGGATTCTCCGTAAGCAAATAGCGGACCGGAAAACCAAATAAAAGCACAAAGCGCTACCAGGCCCAACAGGACAAGCGTGGTCCGGTTGACGGCCAACCGGAAAAAGCTGGCAAAAAAGTACAGTATGCGGCGGAAAAAGTACATGTCTGTTTACTGCGTCGATTGGACGGTTGGCGCTACCATCAGCAGGATCTCGACACGCCGATTACGTGCACGGTTTTCTGCGCTGTCGTTGGGGACCACGGGATCGGATTCACCCAACCCTTGCGCATGAATGCGACTTGGATCCTGCAAGTCGCGCACGAGGATATCCTTGACATGGTTGGCGCGTGCTTGCGACAACTCGTAATTTGATGGGAACTGCACCGTGCGTATCGGCACGTTATCGGTATACCCGTTCACCGTTACATTACCCCTGACCGTATTCAACGCATCCGAAATACGTTGCAAGGTCTGTAGATAGCGACTCTGGATGGTTGCGGAGCCGGAGGCAAAAAAACTATCACCGCGCAATATGACCACACTTCGATCCGCCTCGTCATGTACGGTCACCAAGCCCTCTTGAACTTCCGGTTCCAAAAATTTGGCAAGTCGCGCCGGCCCCGGTCTGGGTGGCGTGTGTATTTTCGCCAGACGCATTACGCCAATTTTGGTCGATACCCTGTCCGACTGGTCAGCCAATGCAAAAACAAACCAGAGATAGGTCAGCACTCCAATGAGAAGGGCAATACAAGCGGCCACCCATGCCGGCAACAAACGCCAGCCACGATTGCCGGGATCAATCTCGCCGCGCCAATGAGGCGACAAGGTGTCTTCCTTTTCGGGCGTGGTGTCGCGAAAAATTTGCCATAGACGCTGACGCAAGATTTCAAGCTGGGCCTTTCCGTTATCGATGATTCGAAAACGTCCCTCAAACCCAAGGCACAAGCAGTAGTACATCAGTGCCAGCAGATCCCGGTGCTGCTGCGGGTTTTGCGCCAGTTTCGACAAAAGCTGAAAGAATTTCTCGCCGCCCCAGGTCTCGTTATGAAAAGTGACCAGTAAGCTGTGCCTGGACCAGACTCCCGAGCTGCCCCACGGCGTTTGCGCAGCCGTTTCATCCAGCAGCGTGCAAAGGCAATAGCGCGCTCCAATAATTACATCAGGGGCAACGCCCCTTTGTTGCGCATCGCGCTCAAAGGTTTTTATTTTTTCGATTAGATACTGTTGCAGCCGGGAATGATCACCGAGCTTCAGCAGATTTCGAATCTGGGGTACCAAATTAAGCACCGGATTGGCTGCTGCCACGAGCGGATTCGCACCGCTGGTAACGTCCGGCAGGTCAGTGCTGGGCAGTTGTTCATGCTGCTGCAAGGGCAGGTTTGAGCCTGCCAATACAGCTCCGGCTTCGGAATGAGCAAGGGGTGTACTCATGTTTTCCTGGTGTTGCGTCCGGCGCTATGGATATGAGACAAATCGACCATTCATGCTGGTTCCCGGCTGGTTGCTAGCTTCACCAAGAATCAAATACTACACAAGTTGTCCTTTTAACTGCGGATGGCCCAGCATTCGATTTGCAGTCCCGGAAAATCGCCAGCGACGTGCATCGCCATGCCGCCTGAGCGCTCCAGTTGACCCCAAAGCTCATTGTTGGTGTCCAATTCGAAATAGTTATAGTTTGCATGGTATGGAAGCTGTCTTGGAGCGATGGGCATGGGATGTACCTTTACGCCAGGCAAGTGCAGATTAACCAGATCGCGAATTTTTTCGACCGGGCCGATTTTGACTTGAGTCGGGAAGCGGTTACGGATGATTTCCACGGGCATTTCGGCGAAAACCGCCAGCACGAATGTGGCGTCGCGCAGCAGCGCGTTGTCCGGTATCACGCCGACGCGGACACCATACTGACGTTCGTGCAACTCGATGGGGACGGCGTTTTGCTCCAGTACCATTGACAGCGAGCGCCGAATATCGGCGGCCACTGCCTCAAAGGACGGTCTCGGGTCGTCGTGATCGTAGACGGGATATGCAATAGGACGGCGGTTTTCCCGTGTGAACGACGACAATTCGCCCGCTAGTTCAAGAAGATGTCCGTATATGCGTTCAGGATGCAGCACACGGTGGTCGCGTAGGTGTGTCATCAGGGGTTGCCACCGGTTGACGATGTTGAGCATCATGAAGTCGCCCACCTCTGCAATCCCTCCGCGGCCAGGCTGCATGACGCGAGCCGCCAGGGCCTCGGCCCGCTGTTGCATCAAACCCGCAATGTCGTCCACGATGGCATACAGGACGGGGCTTTGACCGTAGGCAATGGAAGGCGGAATATGCCGGGTATCGAGCACAACGGTTCCATCGTTGCGTCTTTCCAAAACGTGCGCCACGGCAAGCCGCAACCAGCTATCGGTCAGCGCGCTTTCGGGCAGCAGTTGGGCGCGCATCTGCGCGAGTTGTGCCGGCGCCGGTTCTGCGCCCTCGGAGTTGCAGTCATTCAGTTGCGCATCGGTTGCCTCGTAGCGGGCCAGCGGCTCCTCGTCGGTGAAGCGGACTTCGACAGCGCCTATGCGGCGCATGGGAAACGCGAGGAAAACGCGCTCGTCCTTGAGCAGCGGCGATATTTCGAGCGGATCGGGCAGAGCGTCCGTTCCGGGCAAACTAAAAGGGGTGCCGTCCGGGAAAATGCCAATCGCTTTTTTCAGTACTATCTTTCCCAGGGCCAGTGCCTCGACATTGAGTTCGAGTTCACGGAACCCCCAGAAGTAGCTTTCGCTCGCCATGGCGCGGGCATGAGCAAAAAATTCGAGATAGCGTTCCTGCTGTTGGAAATGCTGCGGGCGCAGGAACATTCCTTCCCCCCAAACGACTTTCTGATTGTTCATTTTTTTACCAACCTCCGGTATGCAGGGGGGGCGAATATATTCTTGGGGTTACGGTCGGCGTGGAGACGGGGGGTACACGGACCGAAGGAGCAGATACCGATGGCATGTTGACCGAAGGCCCGGATACCGATGGCATGCGGACCGAGGGCGCGGATACCGATGGCATGCGAACCGAGGGCGCGGACACCGATGGCGTGGACACCGATGGCATATTGACCGAAGGCCCGTATACCGATGGCGTGGACACTGATGGCATGTTGACCGAAGGCCCGTATACCGAGGGCATGGTGGGGTCGTAGACTCCGGTTCCTGAGCTGCCCGTGTAATTGCCTTGTGTGCTGGTGGCTGCGGTGACCGACGATGGCCCAATGCGGATGGTCACCTGAGTCGGATCGAAGGAGGGTGAAAATAGCCTGAAACGTCCGTATTCTTTGGCGCCGGGCAAAGGGGCGACGGTGCGCCAGATGCTTCCGCCTTCGACGTTCCTGAACGCCACATAGATACCCAACGACCGTGCTTCTGGGTTTGCTTTGCGGGTAAGGGTAGTGCGTTGGCCTGGCCGCAACATCAATTGCTCTTTGGATAAAACGTCGCCTCCGAGGACTTGGTCGTCTTTATCAAAAAGCGTATAAAAATCAAGCGACTGGAATTTGGAAGAGTTTCTTAATTCGTACAGGCGTACCTGCACTGGCATGGCCCGGTTCTGGCTATCGGGATTTACCCTGGCATCAGCCGAGACGACGATTGTGTATGGCGCGGGCATGACCGGTCTTGGTCCCGCGCAGCCCGACAGCGCGACAGCAACTCCCAGCACGGCAGGATAGAAAACGAGCTTCATTGCTGTTATAGGCCGCTTCGTAATAGCCGCTTTTTTTTACAAACCAAGCAACGGCTTCGTATGCGGGCACCCCTCCTCGAGTACGATCTTTCGTATCATAGCAGTTGGACGTCATGGTGTACATCCTTTGCTTTTGGGAGCAGCTTTAATGCAAGACATAGACACCGGCATTGATTGGGGAAAACCTGTCTCCGAGGATCAGCCCGCCGGCCCGGATATGCAATACGCCTCGGAGTTCGCGGAGCTGGAGGCAGCAGCCACCGGCACCCCCGAACAGGAATACGGCGATGTGCTCATTCCGGCAAAAGGGCCGGAATGGCAGCGTATTTTTGAGCTTACTGTCGGCCTGTCCAGGCAGACTCATGATCTGCGGGTGCTGCTACTGATGAGTCGGGCCTTGACACGCTTGCATGGAGTGCCTGGTTTGCTCAACGGGATACAGGCGCTGGACACGGTGCTCAAGCGGCAGTGGGATGACGTGCATCCTCAGCTTATCGTGGACGGCATCAACGATCCGCACATCCGCTATGGGGTGTTGTCGGAATTCGGTGATCCTGATGGCTTGGTGGGAGATTTGCGCCAAGCGATTGTGTTGCGCTCCCCCTTGGCGGCGTTTACTGTGCGCGATATGGAGCGGGTGGCGGAACAAGGGAGCGTGGATGTGAACGGAGTGGCCATCAGTCGCCAACAAATTGATGACATGGTGATTGATATGCGTCAAACGGCCGAGATGGCGGCTTTGTTGGACGTGCCGAGCCGGCTGGTCGAGTTATTGAATGGATTGCTACAAAATATAGAGCAACGCTGCGGTCCTGATTTCACGCCGAACCTGACCAACTTGCTGCGACCGTTGGAACGTGTCGGCGGTTTGTTTGGCAGCGGGGTGCTGGCCGGCTCGCTGCAAACCGAAGACGGCTCGGCGCTATTGGCCACGGATGCGGTGTCCACGGAGGTGGTTGGCGGCTTGAAGTCGCGCGCCGACGTGGTGAGAGCCATGAGTGCGATTTGCGCCTATCTGGAACGTCATGAGCCGACAAATCCGGTTCCGCTGTTGATTCGAAGGGCGCAGCGACTAATGACCATGAGCTTTCTGGACATCGTGAAAGATCTGTCTCCCGACGGGCTGAATCAGGTATTGAACGTTACCGGTGCCGAGGCAGACGACGCTGCTGGATCATAAAAGTTCACCTTGTGTCATCGGCATCGATCAAGGCGCTTGCGCTTGCAAAAAACGCCGTATCGGAGCGGGCAGGCCCAGTGCCGGCCAGGCGCTGGGGGCGTGCCAGCGGCCTTCACTGTCGCCGTCAAGACGGTTGTTGCTGGTCAAGCGCACGCTGACCACATGCAAACTTAGATCGCGGTGCGTCAGCGCGTGAGCGATGGGCGCGCGAAACACGGCGTGGGCGCGGGTCGGCGCGGCAAGGGCGGCCAATAGTTCGGCGCGGGTGCCATATTCGGGCAGGCAATACAGGCGTGCCCATATGCCGCGCGCCGGGCGTGGCGTCAGCCACACGCGCTCGTGCTCATCTGTCGCGTGCAGTAGCCACACAGCGAGCGCGCGGCGCTCGGCGCGGCGCGTTTTGACCGGATAACACTCCGGGTGGCCGTTGCGGGCGGCCAGGCAGCGGCCAGCCAGCGGACAGACCGCGCAGGTGGGGTTGCGCCGGGTGCAAACAGTGGCGCCCAAATCCATCAAGCCTTGGGTGTAGGCAGGCATGGCGCGCTCCAAGTCACGCCGGGGTAGCAGAGCTTCGGCGCGCAGCCACAAGGCGCGTTCGTTGGCGGCATTGCTCAGGTCGTCGGCGATACCGAATACGCGCGTCAACACGCGCCTGACGTTACCGTCGAGGATAGCGGCGCGTTCGCCGTGACAGAAGACGGCAATGGCGGCAGCGGTGGATCGGCCGATGCCGCTGAGGGCTTGCAATTGCGCGGCGGTGGTCGGGAAATGACCGTCGAAACGCGCCATGACTGCGCGCGCGCAGGCGTGCAGGTGGCGCGCGCGCGAGTAGTAACCCATGCCGCTCCACAGCGCCAGTACGTCTTCCAGCGGGGCGGCGGCCAGGTCGGCCAAGGTGGGAAAGCGCGCCAGAAAGCGCGGGTAGTAGACCAGTGCGGTGGCGACCTGGGTCTGTTGCAGCATGATTTCGGACAGCCAGACGCGGTACGCGTCGCGGGTGTCTTGCCAAGGCATGCCATGACGACCGTAGCGCCGCTGCCAGTCGATGATGCGAGCGGAAAACCAGTTTGTATCCGTGCCCGTGTTCACGCCGGTCACGCGGCAGCCGTTTGGCGCCCGGCGGTGGAGGAAAGCACGGGCGCGGTGGCGTTGGAGACTTGCAGTTCGCTCACCAGTTCGTCCAGGCGCAGCCGTACTGCTGCCAGCTCGTTTTCCTGCTCCTCGATTTCGCGGATGCGCTGGCTTAGTCCGCCGGCCGCGCCTTCGATGCGCTGGATGGCGTCGACACGCCGCTCGTAGGCACGTAAACGTTCGCGCAATTGCGAGTCGAGTTGGCTGGAGCACGACTTGCTCCACAGTTCAATGTCGTTTAGCGCGGCTTCGAAGACTGATCGCACGCGGACAACAAGGGCGCGCAGCAATTTTTCGCAAAACTCGGGCCGGATGAGTTGCAACATGTTGCGCATACCCAGATACTGCATATGGCTGCGCTCAAGCATGGTCAGGTCATTTTCGAACCTGACCATATTTGGCGGCCGTGCGGCTTGTAGCAAGAAACCATACTCGGCGTTGAGTTGGTCGAACGACTGGGTCAGTATGGCGTGTATTTCGTCGTTGAGCGCTTGTACCCTGCGTATGACTGCGCGCAGATTGTCAAATCCGCCGGCATACGTCTGTTTGATGCCGAGCTTGACTCCCGGCTCGCGCAGCGCTAGCGCCAGCGGGGTCAATTCCTTTTTGATCGATGCGCTGCCTAGCGCCTTGAATACATCGCGCAGCCGCTTCATATGGATCGAGCGCACCGCCAGCATGCTGGAGACGCCGCGATCAAACTCGTTTTTTTCCTGCTCCACGCGCAATTGCATCTGGTGTATGACCGCGTGATTCTTACCGCGCAGACTCTTCAATTCTTGCGTTTGTTCGGCCAGTTCGCGCTGGCGGGCATCCATCGTGCGGGCCGCGTCGGCGTGCAGCCGCTCGGCGCAGGCGCGGATGGCCTCTTCCAGCATCGATTGCCGCTCCCCCAGCATCTGGCGGCCCAGCAATTGCTCGAACGATGGCAAGCAGCTTTGCTGCAACAGATTGTCGTCGCCGCGCACCTTCGCCAGCAGCCCCTTTTGGGCCGACAGCGCGATGACCTGTCCAGCCGGTAGATCCAGCGTGTGCGCGGTGTCGGCGCATTGGTGCTCGATCTGGGCTTGAATTTGCTCCGCCGTGCTCATTTCGTCCCACAGCGTGTCGATTTTGTTGAGCACCACGAAGCGCGTGCCCGCGCTCTCATCCGAGGAGATCAGATGCTCGCGCCAGATCGTCAGGTCCGACTTGGTCACCCCGGTATCGGCCCCGAGGATGAACACCACCGCCTGCGCTTGCGGGATCAGGTTGATCGTCAGTTCCGGTTCGGTGCCGATGGCGTTCAACCCCGGCGTGTCCAATACCACCAAGCCTTCTCTTAGCAGCGGGTGCGCAATGTTGATCAATGCATGGCGCCAGCGTGGTACTTCCACTGCGCCGGTAGCGTCCACGCGCGGGTTGTTGTCCGGGCGGTCGTCGTGCCAGAAACCCAATACGCGCGCCTCGTCCTTGCTGATGTATATGACCTCGGAGACTTTTTCCATGGTCTCGGCCAGTTGTTGCGGATCGCTCATGTCCAGATCGACGCGGGTCCACTTCTCGGGCGCCAGGCGCCATTCCAGCAGCGCTTGGGGTTTCAACCGGCTTTCAATTGGCAGCAGACGCAGGCACGGCGGCAGGCTGGCGTCGTAGCCCAACTCGGTTGGACACATCGTTGTGCGGCCGGCCCGAGCGGGCATGATGCGCCGGCCATAACCGGCAAAAAACACAGCGTTGATCAACTCCGACTTGCCGCGCGAGAACTCGGCCACGAAGGCGACCATCACCTTGTCCGAACGCAGTTGATCAATCAGACGCTGCGTGCTTTCCGCGGGCGCGTCGTTCAGCAGTTCCTGCTTGTGCAACCAATCGGTCAGCACTTGCAAGCGCAGGCTCATCTCGCGGCGCCACGCGCCATGCCTATCAAACTGCTCGCTGAAACCTGCCGCCAATTGTGTGTCTCCAAAATGCTGAGCGGCATATTAAACCACCCCATAAATCATTCCACAATGGCGGCGTTGCCGCGCGTTGCTCCACGTTGCGACAAAGCAGACTATTTCTGGCAGTGCGGGCAAAAGTAGGTAGAGCGTTGCCCCTGGCGAATCAGTTTGAGCGGTGTGCCGCAACGCACGCAAGGCTCGCCGACGCGGCCATAGACTGCCGCTTCGGACTGAAAATGCCCGCTTTCACCCGCGGCATTGGAAAAATTGCGCAACGTGCTGCCGCCGCGTTCCACCGCCCGCGACAGCACCTGGCGAATAGCCGCGTGCAAGCGGTCGGCACGCTGGCGAGACAGCCGATTGGCACGCACGGTGGGCCGGATGCCGGCAAGAAATAGCGCTTCGGATGCATAGATGTTGCCGACGCCGACCACCAAATCGCCGGCCAGCAGTACCTGTTTGATCGGCGCCCGCCTAGCCCTCAGCCCGGCATGGAATGCCGCCGGTTCAAACTGGGCCTCGTCCAGCGGCTCCGCGCCTAAGCCAGCCAGCAGCCGACGCGCCCGGCCGGTGTCGATTGACGGCGACCAGACCACGGCGCCGAAACGGCGCGGATCATGCAGGCGCAGCATGCCTTGCGTGGTGCGCAGATCGAAATGATCGTGCACTCCAAAGGCCGGTTGTGCCTGCCGAAAGCTCAGACTGCCTGACATGCCCAAATGCAGCAGCAACACGCCATCGTCGAGTTGCAGCAACAAGTACTTGCCGCGCCGACCGACGTCTAGCACCGTGCGGCCGACCAGCCGCTCAGACGCAATTCCGAGCGGCCAACGCAGCGGCTTGCCTTGGCGCACGCCGAGAATGCGGGCGCCGACGATGCGGTCGACAAAACTGCGCCGGGTGACCTCGACTTCGGGTAGTTCAGGCATGAGCGTTGGAGGCTGGATTATTATCAGCCGATGAAGTTCTATCGCTCCGTCCAGACTGGCATGGTCTTGGTGATGGCGGGTTGCAGTGCTTTGTCTCAAGCGCCGGACCTGCCCCATGCTGCCGCCTCGGCGTCCCAGGCTATCGAATCCTCGGCGTTGACCGGGCCGTTGCTGTACGAGCTGTTGGTGAGCGAAATCACCTTCCGGCAAGGCGACGCGCAGGCCGGCGTGAGCTACATGTTGGAAGCCGCGCGACGCACCGGCGATGAATCGCTGTACAAGCGCGCGACCGAGATGGCGATCAGCTCGCGCTCCGGCCCGGCGGCGCTGGAAACCGCGCGCGCATGGCGGCGAGCGTTTCCGCAGTCAATCAGGGCGGCGCGTTTCGAGTTGCAAGTGCTGATCGTGCTTGGCCGTGTGGCCGAGACTGAAGATCTGGTGCGCAAACTGGCGGCGATGTTGCCGGCCGACGAGCGCGAATCGTTTATGGCCGTGCTGCCGGAGTTGTACAAGCGGGTGCCGGAGCCGGCCGAGGCGGCGCGCACCATCGAAGCCGCCTTGCGCGACGCCCTTGAAACGCCGGCCCTGGCGCCAGCGGCCTGGGCTGCCATCGGTCACCTCAGACTGCAAGCTGGCGATAAGCGCGGCGCGCTGTCGGCGGCCATGCTGGGGCAGGCGGCTGGCGCGCAATCCGAATGGCCGGCGTCTTTGGCGCTGCAACTGTTGAGCGGCGCCGATCTGCCCGAGGCCGAGGCGTTGGTCAGCCGCTATCTGGACACCCCACAGGCCAAGCCCGAACTGCGCATCAACTACGCACGCACGCTGGTTGAGAGGGGCCGTGTGAGCGACGCTCATACGCAACTGGACACGCTGACTCGCCAGCAGCCTGACTATCTTGAGGGCTGGCTGGTGCAGGGCGCGCTGCTGGCCGACGAACGCCGCGACGACCAGGCGGAGCCGATATTGCGGCGCTTTTTGCAGTTGGCCGACGCCCAGGCCAATCAGCCGGGGATGGAACGCGAAGGACCGCGTGCCCAGGCGCGCCTGATGCTGGCGGGCATCGCCGAGCGGCGGGGCAACTTGGCCGAGGCCGAGCAACTGCTAGGGCAAATTGATTCGCCAGAGCAAATTCTGGCGGTGCGGTTGCGGCGCGCGCAGATGCTGGCCCGCCAGGGCAAGCTGGATGAGGCGCGCGAGGTCATTCGCTCGACCCCTGAGCGCGAACCCGAAGATGCGCGCAACAAGCTGCTGGCTGAAGTACAACTGCTGCGCGAAAACCAACTGCCCGAGCAGTCCTACCAGTTGCTGAGCGAGGCGCTGAACGCCGATCCCGACGACACGGCCTTGCTTTATGACGCGGCCCTGGCCGCCGAGAGCGCTGGACGCTGGCAAGACATGGAGCGCCTGCTGCGCCGTCTTATCGAAGTCGCGCCCCAAGACGCCAGTGCCTACAACGCCCTGGGCTATTCGCTGGCGGATCGCGGCGAGCGCTTGCATGAAGCCAAGGCGCTGATAGAAAAAGCGGTGAAATTGTCGCCCGATGACCATTTCATCCAAGACAGCCTGGGTTGGGTCGAATTTCGTCTCGGCCGCGTGCAAGAGGCGCGCGGGTTGCTCGAGGCCGCCTACAAAAAACGCCCCGATCCCGAGATCGCCGCTCATCTGGGCGAGGTGCTATGGGTGCTGGGCGAGCACGAAGCCGCTCGCGCCATCTGGCGCGAAGGCCAGCGACTGGATCCCGACAACGCAACCTTGGTCAAGACACTCCAACGCCTGAAGGTTTCACCGTGATGATTTCACTGATCTCATCGGCTGCTCGCGCCTGGGCGCGCGGGCGTCTTCACGCCGGCTTATTGTTTGCCGTGTTGTTCATGGTTGGTTGCACCACGCCGAAGTGGACCATGGTTACCGTTGACCACGGCAAACGATCTTATTGGAGTGGCCGGCTTGGGCTGACGGTGGACAGCCAACCGCCGCAGTCGTACTTTGCCGGCTTTACCCTGCAAGGCAGCGAGCAAACGGGCGAATTGACTCTGATGTCGCCGGTGGGCAGTACGCTGGCCGTCATGCAGTGGCGCCCCGGCCAGGCGCTGCTGCGTCAGGGCGAGCAAACCCAGCGCTTTGCCTCGCTGGACGCACTGGTCACGAACGTCACCGGCACCCCGCTGCCGGTGCGCGCCCTGTTTGGCTGGCTCAACGGCGTGCCCGAGGCCGTCGAAGGCTGGCATGCTGATATAAGCCAGTTGCCCAACGGCCGCTTGACCGCGCGCCGCTTGACGCCACCCACAGCCGAACTGCGCGTCATTTTGGAGCGCTGATTGGTACGCGCCATCCATGACGTGGCAGCCCCCGCCAAGCTGAACCTGTTTTTACAGGTCACCGGGCGTAGGCCGGACGGCTACCACCTGCTGCAATCGGTCTTCACGCTGATCGACTGGTGCGATACGCTTCATTTCGAGCGCCGTCCGGACGGCGCTCTCACGCGCGAAGACCTCGGTGTCGTTTTGCCGCCCGACGATCTGATTCTGCGCGCCGCCCGCGCCCTGCAACAAGCCGGCGGCGGCCACCACGGGGCGCACATCGGTGTGACCAAGCGTATTCCGGCGCAGGCCGGCTTGGGCGGCGGTTCATCCGACGCCGCCAGCACGTTGCTGGCGCTCAATCGTTTGTGGGGCCTGGGGCTGAGCCAGGCCGAATTGGCGCGCATTGGTCTCGCGCTGGGCGCCGACGTGCCGTTCTTTCTGTGCGGTAACAGCCACGGCTGGGTTGAAGGTATCGGCGAGCAGGTGCGGGCGCTGGCGCTGCCGCCAGAGCGTTTTGTGGTGCTGAAGCCACCACAGGGCCTGTCCACCGCGGCCATATTCAGCGCCCCCGACCTACAGCGCAACAGCAAGCCTGCTACAATAACAGGCTTCGCTGCAGATCCATACGGTTTTCGCCGCAATGACTTGCAGCCGGTTGCCGAGCGGCTTTGTCCGCAGGTTGCCCAGGGCATCGATTTGTTGGCGCGAATCGGGCTCAAGGGCCAAATGACCGGTTCGGGCAGTGCGGTGTTTGCCCAGGTTCCTCAGGCAGTGGCCGCTGATGCGGTCCGCGTGCAGGCGCCGCCGGATTGGCAAGTGCGTTGGTGCAGCAGCCTGGATGCTCATCCGCTTTGCGGCTGGGCCCATGGCGGCGTTTAGAAAGGGGTTGGCCAGCAATTGCGGGCCAACCGCCGACGCAGGGGAGTCGCCAAGTTGGTCAAGGCACCGGATTTTGATTCCGGCATGCGAGGGTTCGAGTCCTTCCTCCCCTGCCAAAGGTTTTCTTGGAGAGCGCGCGTGGCTGGACGCGCTTTGCCGGGTGATGCAGCCGCTCTGAACCCATGCAGACGTCTCCCAACCCCGACTTTCTGTTGTTTACCGGCAATGCCAACACCGCGCTGGCCGCCGAGATCGCCAGCAACCTCGGCATCAACCTGGGTGCGGTTGATGTGGGGCGCTTTTCGGATGGCGAGGTCACCGTTGAGGTCAAGCAGAACGTGCGCGCGCGCGACATCTTCGTCGTTCAACCCACCTGCCCGCCGACCAATGAAAGTTTGATGGAGCTGCTCATCATGGTTGATGCGCTCAAGCGCGCCTCGGCCGAGCGCATCTGCGCCGTCATTCCCTACTTCGGCTATGCGCGCCAGGACAGGCGTCCGCGCTCCACCCGCGTGCCGATTTCGGCCAAGGTGGTGGCCAATATGTTGCAGGCGGTTGGTGTCAACAGCGTGCTGACGATGGACTTGCACGCTGATCAGATTCAGGGTTTTTTCGATTTTCCGGTCGACAATATTTACGCCTCGCCGGTGCTGCTGGGTGACTTGCGGCAAAAGAATTACGACGACTTGCTGGTGGTCAGCCCCGACGTCGGCGGTGTGGTGCGCGCGCGCGCGCTGGCCAAGCAGCTTGGATGCGAGCTGGCCATCATTGACAAGCGCCGCCCGAGACACAACGTCAGCGAGGTGATGCACGTCATCGGCGACATCGAAGGCCGAAACTGCGTCATCATGGACGACATGATCGACACCGCCGGCACGCTGGTCAAGGCGGCCGAGGTGCTCAAGCAGCGCGGCGCCAAGAAAGTCTACGCGTACTGCACGCACCCGATTTTTTCCGGCCCCGCCATTGGGCGCATCGCTCAGGGTGGCGCGCTTGACGAAGTAGTCGTTACCAATACCATCCCCTTGAGCGACGCCGCCGCGCGCTGCGGCAAGATTCGCCAGTTGTCGGTCGCGCCGTTGATTGCGCAAACCATTCAGCGCATCGCGCGGGGCGAATCAGTGATGAGCTTGTTTTTGGAGCAGGAAAACCTGTTTTAACTTCGGTCGCCGCCCGTGCGGCTTTTTTTCAACCCGAGTCGCACTGGTCGCGGTCGGCTCATAAGGAGTGCAACATGAAATTCGTCGCTTTTGAGCGCACAAAGCAGGGAACGGGTGCGAGCCGCCGTCTGCGCAATGCTGGCAAGGTGCCGGGCATTGTTTACGGCGCGGAGGGCGCGCCCCAGTTGATCGAGCTTGATCACAACGCGCTTTGGCAGGCCATCAAGAAAGAGGCCTTCCACTCCACCGTGCTCGACATGGAGTTGGCCGGCAAGCTTAGCCAGGTGCTGCTGCGTGATCTGCAAGTCCACCCTTTCAAGCAGCAGGTGCTGCATGTCGATTTCCAGCGCGTGTCGGCCAAGCAGAAGATTCACATGAAGATACCGCTGCACTTCAGCGGTGAAGAGGAGTCGCCCGCCGTCAAGCTGGGCAAGGCGCTGGTCAACCACGTGCTGAATGAATTGGAAGTGTCTTGTCTTCCCGCTGACTTGCCCGAGGCGATCAATATCGACCTGTCGAAACTGGAAAAGGGCGCCACGTTGACGCTGAAAGACATCGAGTTGCCCAAGGGCGTCGAAGCCGTGCTGCATGGTCATGCGGCCGAGGAGACGGTGTTGGTTACCCTAGTCATGCCGGTAACTGAAGAGGATCCCGCCCCCGACGCTGCCGCCGCGCCAGCCGCTCCTGCGACTGCGGGCAAAGACAAGGCCGAGAAAAAATAAGCTCGGCGCATCCGGCGATTGAGGTTGCTGAGGTTGCATCAGGGCAGCCCCGTCGCGCTTTGCCAGCCCACCCGATGCCCGATGACGGCTCAACTCGGGCGCGTTCAACAGCCCGGTTTTCCGGGTGTGCGTGAATTTTGGGGGGTGTGTCGGCGGTTCAAGCGCCGAAGAAGCTCTTGAGCCGGTCGGTCCAGCTTTCGGCGCTTGGCGTGTGTCGCGGACCGCCTTTTTTCAGCGACTCGTCAAACTCCTTGAGCAGCTTGCGCTGATGCTCGGTCAGCTTGACCGGGGTTTCGATGCTGATGTGGCAGTACAGGTCGCCGGGGTAGCTGGAGCGCACGCCCTTGATGCCCTTGCCGCGCAGGCGGAACTGCTTGCCGGCCTGGGTGCCTTCCGGGATGTCGATGACGGCCTTGCCGTTCAGGGTGGGGACTTCGATCTCACCGCCCAGCGCGGCGGCGGTAAAGCTGATCGGCACCGCGCAGTGCAGGTCGTCGCCGTCACGCTCGAAAATGCTGTGTTTTTTGATGCGGATTTCGATCAGCAGATCACCCGGCGGTCCGCCGCCTGCGCCCGGCTCGCCGTTACCGGCGGAGCGGATGCGCATTCCGTTGTCGATACCAGCGGGTATTTTGACTTCTAGCGTCTTCTGGTGCTTTACTTTGCCTTGGCCGTGGCAGGTGTTACAAGGCTCTTTGATGATTTTGCCGCTGCCGCGGCAATGCGGACAGGTCTGTTGGACGCTGAAAAAACCCTGGCGCATCTGCACCACGCCCTGGCCGCGGCAGGTGCCGCAGGTTGCGGCGCTGGTGCCGGGCTTCGCGCCGCTGCCATGACAGGTGTCGCAGTCGTCCCAACTGGGGATGCGGATTTCGGTTTGTTTGCCGACGGCAGCTTCTTCCAGCGTGATTTCCATTGCGTAGCTGAGATCGGCGCCGCGGAACATTTGGCGCCCGCCGCGCCCGCCGCGCCCGCCGCCGAACACGTCGCCGAAGATGTCGCCAAACGCCTCGGCAAAACCGCCGAAGCCCTCCGGGCCGGGGCCGCCGCGCATGTTGGGGGAAACGCCGGCGTGACCGTATTGGTCATAAGCGGCTTTTTTCTGCGGATCGGAGAGGATTTCGTAGGCTTCCTTGACCTCCTTGAATTTGGCTTCGGCGTTTTGCGCGTCACCCTGATTGCGGTCGGGGTGATACTTCATCGCCAGCTTGCGATAAGCTTTTTTGATTTCGTCGTCGCTGGCGTTTTTCGGAACGCCCAGGACTTCGTAGTAGTCGCGTTTGGTGGCCATGATGAGTGTGGCGCGGCGGGTTTGCTTGAAATGGAAAAAAGCTGGACGCCCGAAATGCGGCGCGTCCAGCTTTCGGAGGGTAAAAGGCTTCAGTCCTTCTTGACTTCTTTCACTTCGGCGTCCACCACGTTGTCGTCGTCGGCGGCGGGACCGGTGGACTGTGCGCCCGACGCTGTGCCGGCGGCTTGCTCGGCTTGGGCGGCGGCTTGCGCGTCGGCATACATCTTCTCGCCCAGCTTCTGGCTGGCGGTCATCAGCGTTTCGGTCTTGGACTCGATGGCGGCTTTGTCGTCGCCTTTCAAGGCTTCTTCCAGGTCTTTGATGGCGGCCTCGATTTTGTCCTTGTCTCCCGCGTCCAGCTTGTCGCCGTGCTCACCCAGCGATTTGCGCACGCTATGCACGGCAGCGTCGCCCTGGTTGCGGGCCTGGACGAGTTCCAGCTTGCGTTTGTCCTCGGCGGCGTTCAGTTCGGCGTCCTTGACCATTTGCTGAATTTCGGCTTCGGACAGGCCGGAGTTGGCCTTGATGGTGATCTTGTTTTCCTTGCCGGTGCCCTTGTCCTTGGCGCTGACGTGCAAGATGCCGTTGGCGTCGATGTCGAAGGTGACTTCGATCTGCGGCAGGCCGCGCGGCGCGGGTGGAATGCCTTCGAGGTTGAACTCGCCTAGCAGCTTGTTGCCGCCGGCCATCTCGCGCTCGCCCTGAAAGACTTTGATCGTTACCGCCGGCTGGTTGTCGTCGGCAGTGGAGAAAGTTTGCGCAAACTTGGTTGGTATGGTGGTGTTCTTGGTGATCATCTTGGTCATGACGCCGCCCAAGGTTTCGATACCCAGCGACAGCGGCGTCACGTCCAGCAGCAGCACGTCTTTACGGTCGCCGCTCAACACCTGGCCCTGGATGGCGGCGCCGACGGCCACCGCCTCGTCGGGGTTCACGTCCTTGCGCGGCTCACGGCCGAAGAACTCTTTTACCTTGTCCTGCACCTTGGGCATGCGTGACATGCCGCCGACCAAGATGACGTCGTTGATGTCGCTTACTGACACACCGGCATCCGTGATGGCGGTGCGGCAGGGGGCGATGGTGCGCTCAATCAGGTCTTCCACCAGGCTTTCCAGCTTGGCGCGGGTTAGCTTGATGTTCAGGTGCTTCGGCCCGCTGGCGTCGGCGGTGATGTAAGGCAGGTTGATGTCGGTCGCGGCGCTGGAAGACAGCTCGATCTTGGCCTTTTCAGCCGCTTCTTTTAGGCGTTGCAGCGCCAGCACGTCCTTGGACAGATCGACGCCTTGCTCCTTTTTGAACTCGCCGATCACGTAGTCGATGATGCGCTGGTCGAAGTCTTCGCCGCCCAGAAAGGTATCGCCGTTGGTGGACAGCACCTCGAACTGCTTTTCGCCATCGACGTCGGCGATTTCGATGATGGAGACGTCGAACGTGCCGCCGCCCAGGTCATAGACGACGATTTTGCGGTCGCCCTTGGCCTGCTTGTCCAGACCGAAGGCTAGCGCCGCGGCGGTCGGTTCGTTGATGATGCGCTTGACATCCAGCCCGGCGATGCGGCCGGCGTCCTTGGTGGCCTGACGCTGGCTGTCGTTGAAATAGGCCGGCACGGTGATGACGGCCTCGGTGACGGGTTCGCCGAGATAGTCCTCGGCGGTTTTTTTCATTTTGCGCAGTATTTCGGCGCTGACTTGCGGCGGCGCGAGCTTGTCATCCCGCACCTGCACCCAGGCGTCGCCGTTGTCGGCCTTGACGATGGCGAAAGGCATCAGGTTGATGTCTTTTTGCACCTCTTTTTCGTCGAACTTGCGGCCGATCAGTCGCTTGATGGCATACAGCGTGTTTTTCGGGTTGGTGACGGCCTGGCGCTTGGCCGGCGCGCCGACCAGTATCTCGCCGTCTTCCTGATAGGCGACGATGGACGGCGTGGTGCGAGCGCCCTCAGCGTTTTCGATCACTTTGGTGGTGTTGCCCTCCATGATGGATACGCAACTGTTGGTAGTGCCCAGGTCGATGCCGATGATTTTTCCCATGTGGTTCTCCGTGAATGTTGAGGGAGGTAACGATGTGTATTTAGGTTGTGGATAACCAGTGAATTTTCAAGTGCTGCCTGAGCGGTCGCCCAGTGTTTGGCGAGGGAAACTCTTGCGGTCAAGCGCGCTTCACACGCTAAACTCTATTTGGACGCGGCTACGATGACTAGCGCTGGGCGCAGCACCCGCTCGGCAATGGTGTAGCCCTTTTGCAGTACGCTGACTACGGTACCGGCTTCCTGCTCGGAGGGCGCTACGCTGATGGCTTGCTGGTTGGCGGGGTCGAATTTGGCGCCGGGAGCGGGGTTGACCTCAATTACCTTATTGCGCTCCAGCGCCGCAAGCAACTGGCGCAACGTCGCTTCGGTGCCTTCGCGTAATTGCTCGGCGCTGGCGTGCTCGACTTTCAGGCCGGCTTCCAGGCTGTCGATAACCGGCAACAGGCTTTCGGCAAAGGATTCGACGGCAAACTTGCGGATTTTGGCCATCTCCTCTTCGGCACGGCGGCGTGCGTTTTGGGCCTCAGCCTGGGCGCGTAGCACCTGGTCGGCAAGTTCGTCCATCTTGGCCTGAAGCGTTATCAGTTCAATTTGGGCGCCGCCCAGGTGGGGCAGCGCGCCGGTGGCTTGCGGGGCGTTTGTGGCGGCTTCTTCCAACTCTTCGGGGTTGAGAGGTAGCGGATCCAGCGGATCAATGGGATGGGTGTCTGCCGGGGGGTGAGCGGCGCGGCGTTTGTGATGGGTCATCGCTCAGACAAAAAGTGAATGAATCAGAGTGCGGTGAAAGAATCACGCAGATAGGTGCTGCTGGACGCTTTTCAAGACAAACCGGTAAAAATGACATCCCCCTGAGGCGCTGACGTGCCTTCCCTCCAGGGGGTAGGGTGGGGTTTACACCGCCAACTTGTACG
The DNA here is from genome assembly GCA_031277295.1 of Burkholderiaceae bacterium. GTDB lineage: Bacteria > Pseudomonadota > Gammaproteobacteria > Burkholderiales > Burkholderiaceae_C > Ottowia. Next base: position 32,194 of record JAITMV010000224.1, read on the forward strand.
CGCGCTTGCGGCCAAGGCGCGATGTCGGGATAAATCCCGACCTGTGCTTGCCGAGGCGCTTTCCCCTCAGGGGGATGCACCCAGTGTTCAGGCGTGGGCGAATGAGTTGGCGCTATTTTTTTCTGCCTAGCACCGAGGCCCATTTGGCGGAAAACGCCTGCAGGTCGGACAGGCGCTTGACCAGGTCGGCTCCGATTAGCGTCAGGTTGTAGCCGTTGGAGTCGTGCTCGATGAAGCCGGCTACGCGCAATTCTTTCAGGCGCGTGTTCAGCGTGTTTGGAGTGATGCTGCCGACGCTGTCTTGCAGCAAGCGAAATGTCTGCGGGTAGCCGTCGCGCAACGACCAGAGTACCCGCATGGCGTAGCGCGCTTCCAGCAATGTAAGCAGTCGTTGGGTGGCGGCGTTTTCTTTGGAACTCATGTTAGGCTTCTCCTCGCTCCACAGGATGCATCCAGAACGTGCGAATGTATGGGGCTAACTATATCTGAAATTTGTAGCGCGCTACCAGTTTCATAGCTTCACAGGATTCCGGTGCGTAAGTGTGATGCTACAAAATCGGGATTGCGTTCGAGCTCAATGCTGGTCACTTGGGGCAACGCCTTATCCAGTCCCATGCGGCGACAAGTATCCTAGATTTGAGCGGTCTTCGGAGAAAGCAAATGCTCGCAATACAGCCCAGTATTGCTGCGCTTTGCGCCTCGCATCCCATCCCAAACCCAGGCGCGTCCGCTCGCGCGGACTTAATTCAGCGTCGCCTTAACCCGAATGGCACTTACTTTAGCTGGCGAGCATGAGCGCGTGGCACTTTGAGCCAAGGATATGGTTTGGGCCGTCGTTTGCGCACTCGTGGCTCGACACGCCCTGGTCGATGGCCGACCCTG
>JAITMV010000278.1 GCA_031277295.1 Burkholderiaceae bacterium
TCGAGCAACTGACGCAGCGCGGCATAAGGCAGCGGCTGGGCGTCGAGCCATTTGTCGATGCGCACGTGATCGAGTTCGGTCAACACGCGCGGCGGCGAAGAAGCGGAAGAAACGGAAACAGACACGGCATGGCTCCTGCAAAAACGACTTCGCCTGGTGCAAGCCCGGCGATGCGGTTGGCGACAAAGGTGAAGGACGTTGCTCGCCGGGCTTAGGGGGGTGCCACGGTACATGGCTGGCCGTCTGCCGGGCGTGCTGGCTGCCGCGCACGTACCGACACGCGCGCCCGGCGGACGGGGGGCGTGAGCACGGCACAAGAGCGACCCAGCATCAAAACCATGGGCTGATTATCCGTCAGTTGGCGCGGGTTGGGCGCTCAACGCTCAATGCTGAAGAATTTTGTTGAGAAATTCCTTGGTTCTCGGCTGCCGACTTTCGGGCTGGCCGAAAAACTCGTCCTTGGTGCAGTCTTCCAGAATGCGCCCGCCCACGTCAATGAAAATCACGCGGTCGGCGACCTTGCGGGCAAAGCCCATTTCGTGCGTGACGACCATCATGGTCATGCCGTCCTTGGCCAAGCCCACCATGACGTCGAGAACTTCACCGACCATCTCGGGGTCGAGCGCGGAAGTCGGCTCATCGAACAGCATCACGATAGGGTCCATGCTCAGCGCGCGCGCGATTGCCACGCGCTGCTGCTGGCCGCCCGAGAGTTGGCCGGGAAACTTGTCCTTGTGCGCCATCAGGCCGACGCGCTCCAACATCTTCAGGCCACGCGCCTTGGCGTCGTCGGGGCTGCGTTTCAGCACCTTGATCTGCGCCAGCGTCAGGTTCTCGGTCACTGACAGATGCGGGAACAACTCGAAGTGCTGAAATACCATGCCGACGTGCGCGCGCAGCTTGGGCAAGTTGGTGGCCGGGTCGGTGATCCGGATGCCGTTGACGATGATTTCGCCTTGCTGCACCGGCTCCAGCGCGTTGACGGTTTTGATGAGGGTGGACTTGCCCGAACCGGAAGGGCCGCACACCACCACCACCTCGCCCTTGGCGATGTTCACCGAGCAGTCGCTGAGTACCTGCACCGCTCCGTACCACTTGGAGACGTTCTTGAGTTCGATCATGTTCTCAGCCATGACTTTTCCTTTGGGTATTCAGCGGATGATGGCGATCTTCCCGTGCAGCCGCCTGACCAAGTGCGACAGCGAGAAACAAATGACGAAGTAGGTCACCGCGGCCAGCAGGTACATCTCGACCGGGCGGCCAAAGTTCTTGCCCGCCGTCTCGAAGCCTTTGAGCAGATCGTAAGCGCCGATGGCGTACACCAGCGAGGTGTCCTGAAACAGGATGATGGTCTGCGTCAGCAGCACCGGCAGCATATTGCGAAACGCCTGCGGCAAGATCACCAGCGTCATGTTTTGCGCGTAACGCATACCCAGCGCTTGGCCGGCGAAGAACTGGCCGCGCGGGATCGACTGGATGCCGGCGCGCATGATCTCGCTGAAATACGTGGCCTCGAAAGCGACGAAGGTGATGACGGCCGAATACTCAGCCCCGATGGGCCGCCCAATGACCAACGGCACCAGCAGGAAGAACCAAAGAATCACCATCACCAGCGGAATCGAGCGCATCCCGTTGACGTAAAACGCCGCCGGCGCATCCAGCCACTTGCGCCCTGACAGGCGCATCAGCGCCAGCAAGGTGCCGAAGAAGACGCCGCCCAGCGTGGCGACGATGGTCAGCAGGAAGCTGAACCATAGCCCTTTGAGAATGAAGTCCTCGACCAGCGGCCAGTTGAGCAGGGAGACGTCGAAATTCACTTCAGTTTTCCATGTCGCTCACGCGCCACCCGCATCGCATGAGACGAAACGCGCTGGTTTGCAACTCCCGCCTCCTTTGGGGGAAGGAGAAAAACTGGCGAGATCAAGATCGGTTTCACTTCAGCGCCCTCCCGCGCCCGCCGCCACGAAGCCGGGCACGCGCACGCGCTTTTCGATCAGCGCCATGACGCGGTTGACGACAAGCGCCGAGATGACGTAAAGCACCGTCACCGCAAAATAAACCTCAATCGGGCGCGAGGTTTCCTCGCCGGCCTGCAACGAAAACTGCGTCAGTTCCGGAATTGACACCGCGAACGCCACCGCCGAGTTTTTGATGATTCCCATTGACTCGCTGGTCAACGGCGGAATGATGATGCGGTAGGCCATCGGCAGGATCACGTAGCGGTAATACTGCGCCGTGGTCATGCCCAGCGCCATGCCGGCATGACGCTGGCCTTTGGGTAGGGACTGAATGCCCGCGCGCACCTGCTCGGCGAAACGCGCCGAGGTAAAAAACCCCAGTCCCAGCACTACCAGCACGAACGGCGGCAGGTTCTTCAGCGGCGGGATTAGCGTCGGCACGACGAAGTACCACAGAAAAATCTGCACCAGCAGCGGGATGTTGCGAAACAGTTCGACCCAGGCGTTGCCCAGCCGCGCCAGCCACGGGTGCTCAGGCAGGGTGCGCGCCACGCCGACAATGGAGCCAGCCACCAGCGCCAGCGCCAGCGCGCTCAGCGACACGCTCACCGTCCAGCCCCAGGCGCTGAACAGCCAGTTCAGATAAGTGGGGTCGCGCGCGGTGCCCAGACAACCCGATACCGCCTCGCCCGTCAGGGTGTCCTTGCAGAACACTGACCAGTCCATGTTCAGCATGTCATGTCTTTCGCTGGCATTACTTCATTGCGCGCGGAAACAAGAAAAAACGCCCGCCACGACGCATCGGGCGGGCGTTTTGAGCAACCGGGGCAGCGCGCCTCACTTCTGCGCGTACTCCTCCATCGGCTTGTCGTTCGGGTTGTCCCATGCCGCCTTGGTGCTTGCCGGCAGCGGCATGTTCAGATTCACGTTGCTGGGCGGAATCGGCTGCATGAACCACTTGTCCCACAGCTTGGCCAGCGAACCGTCAGAAATCTGGCGCTTGATGCTGTTGTCCAGCGCCTGCTTCATCTTCGGGTCGTCCTTGCGCAACATACAGGCAATCGGCTCCACGCTCAGCACTTCGCCGACGATGGCGAAGTCCTTGGAATTCTTGGCGCGCGCGATGTTGGCGGCCAGGATTGAGCCGTCCATCACGAAGGCATCGGCGCGGCCCGACTCCAGCAGCAAAAAGCTGTCGGCGTGATCCTTACCCATGATTTCCTTGAAGTCGATGCCTTGCGCGCGTTCGTGCTTGCGCAGGTGCTGCACCGAAGTGGTGCCGGTGGTGACCGCGACGGTTTTACCATTCAGGTCCTTGACCGACTGGATGCCCGAGTTGACCTTGGTGGCAATGCGCACCTCCTCGACGTAGGTGGTGACGGCAAAGGCCACGTCTTTTTGCCGCGCCAGGTTGTTGGTGGTAGAGCCGCACTCAAAGTCGATAGTGCCGTTAACCGTCAACGGCACGCGGTTCTGCGAGGTGATGAGCTGGTAGTTGATCTTCAGCGGCGCGCCGAGTTGCTTGCTCAAGTCATCGACAATGCGCTCGGCCATTTCGGTATGAAAACCAACGTATTTGCCGCTGCCGATGGTAAAGGCCAGCCCGGAGGAGTCCCGCACGCCCAGATTGACCGTGCCGCCGGCCTTGATCTTGTCCAGCGTACCGCCTGACTGCGCCAGCGCCGCCCCGGTAGCCAGCGCCAGCAACGGCAGCGCCATGAGGTATTTGTGAATGCGGGCCACGTGTGTCTCCTTTCAGGAAATTTCGGGGTCGGATGACCGCCATGCAAGGGTATTCTACAAATTGAAACAATTTTGGTTGGCTTCTGCTTCTATTCAGAGGTTCCCTTGGTCGGCCTCTCGCCAAAAAGGTATTGAGACCCTGCATTTCTACAATGAGGGCATTTTTCGACACTCCGGCATCCGGCTTCAACAACACCATGAACGTCATCCGTTTTTCCGACCTGTGCGCCCAGGGCAAGGCGCGCGGCCAGCGCGTGTTCATTCGCGCCGATCTGAATGTGCCGCAAGACGACGCTGGCCACATCACCGAAGACACGCGCATCCGCGCCAGCGTGCCCTGCATCCGCATGGCGCTGGACGCGGGGGCGGCGGTGATGGTCACCTCGCACTTGGGCCGCCCGAAGGAAGGCGAGTTCACGCCCGCCGATTCGCTGGCGCCGGTGGCGCGGCGGCTGGGTGAGTTGCTGGGGCCACCCTATGAGCAAAGCGTGCCGCTGCTGCAAAACTGGGTGGACGGCGTCGATGTGCAGCCCGGCCAACTGGCGCTGCTGGAAAACTGCCGCGTCAACAAGGGCGAGAAAAAGAACGACGAGGCGCTGGCGCGCAAGATGGCGGCGCTGTGCGACATCTACGTCAACGACGCCTTCGGCACCGCGCACCGCGCCGAGGGCACGACTTACGGCATCGCGCAATTCGCCCCTGTCGCCTGCGCCGGGCCGCTGCTGGCCGCCGAGATCGACGCCATTACCCAGGCGCTGGCCAAGCCGCGGCGCCCGCTGGCGGCGATTGTGGCGGGCAGCAAGGTCAGCACCAAACTGACCATTTTGCGCGCGCTGGCGGCCAAGGTGGATCAACTGATCGTCGGCGGCGGCATTGCCAACACCTTCATGCTGGCCGCCGGCCTGCCGATTGGCAAAAGCTTGGCCGAACCTGATTTGCTGGCCGAGGCCCAGGCTGTGATGACGGCCATGAAAGCGCGCGGCGCCGAAGTGCCGATACCCACCGACGTGGTGGTCGCCAAGGAATTCAAGGCCGACGCCGCGGCAACGGTGAAAGCCGCCACCGACGTTGCCGCGGACGACCTGATTCTGGACATCGGCCCCGCCACTGCCGCGCGGCTGGCCGGGCAGCTCAAGCAGGCCGGCACCATCGTCTGGAACGGCCCGCTCGGGGTGTTCGAGTTCGACGCCTTCGCCCACGGCACCGAAACCATTGCCCGCGCGATTGCCGGCTCCAGCGCCTTCAGCATCGCCGGCGGCGGCGACACGCTGGCGGCGATTGCCAAGTACGGCATCGAAAAAGACGTGGGCTACATCTCCACCGGAGGCGGGGCGTTTTTGGAGGTGCTGGAGGGCAAGACGCTACCGGCGCTTGACATTCTGGAAAAACGGGCCAAGGAGTAGACTCAGCATCAATTTTGATGCAAAATAGCATCCATCCTGATGATATCGATCTTCCTTCCCATGAGAACCACCCTGACGATTGACGATGCCCTGTATGCCAGGGCGCTGGAAGTGGCCGACCCCAATATGGACAAGGCCGAGTTGTTGCGCGAGGCCATCAAGACCTTTGTGCGTGTGCAGTCCGGCAAGCGGCTGGCGGCGCTGGGCGGCACGGCGCCGAAAATGCGGAACGTTCCGCGCCGCCGCGCGGTTGCCGCCAAGCGGTGAGGGCGGTGCTGGCCGACACCTCGGTGTGGGTCGATCACTTTCGCCGCCCCAATGCCATGCTCGCCGATTTGCTGCTGCATGACCGTGTGGTGATGCACCCGCTGATTCTGGGCGAAATCGCCTGCGGTACGCCGCCCGAGCGCCAGCGCACGCTGGCCGACCTGGGGCAGTTGGAACAAACCCGCCAAGCCAGCGTGCCGGAGGCGATGGCGCTGATCGAGCGCGAGCGGTTGTTTGGTTCAGGCTGTGGACTGGTGGACGTGCTGCTGCTGGCCTCCGTCCTGCTGACGCCTGGCGTTGGATTATGGACGCTGGACAAAAGGCTCGGCACGCTGGCTGAGCGGTTTGGCGTGCGGTACAGGCCCGCACTGCATTGACCGGTTCAACCCCGCTGTCATGCGGGTGTCATCGGCGCGTGCCAGAATCATCTTTTCCCTCCGACTGCAAGACAAGAACCCCATGACCTACCGCGCCACCAAGATCGTTGCCACCCTCGGGCCTGCGTCCAGCGACCCGGCGCTGCTGGAGGAGATGATCCGCGTCGGCGTGAGCGTCGTGCGGCTCAACTTCAGTCACGGCAAAACGCAAGATCACGTCGAGCGCGCCCGCCTGGTGCGCGAGGCATCGGCCCGCGCGGGGCGCGAAGTGGCCCTCATGGCCGACCTGCAAGGCCCGAAAATCCGCGTCGGCAAGTTCGTCGGCGGCAAGGTTGTGCTGGAGCCGGGCGCGGCCTTCGTGCTGGACGCGGCGCGCCAGGAAGCGGGCGACGCGCACGGCGTCGGGCTGGACTACAAGGAGCTGCCGCGCGACGTGCGGCCCGGCGACACCCTGCTGCTCAACGACGGCCT
>JAITMV010000011.1 GCA_031277295.1 Burkholderiaceae bacterium
AGTGAATTAAGTGCACTGTCACCGGAATTTGACGCTTCGCATGAGCACCTTGCGAGTCGCGGACCCCGGAGTCATCCGAAGCACAGGCGCGTCTATCGCGCCGAGCATCGGAATGGCGCAGGGCAGCCGCGACGGCCTTAAGAACCCAGGTCAGTGAATTAAGTGCACTGTCACCGGAATTTGACGCTTCGCATGAGCACCTTGCGAGTCGCGGACCCCGGAGCCATCCGAAGCACAGGCGCGTCTATCGCGCCGAGCATCGGAATGGCGCAGGGCAGCCGCGACGGCCTTAAGAACTCAGGCCAGTGAATTAAGTGCACTCTCTCAAGAAACTCACTTCAAGTAGTTGATAGATAAGCGGTTTTATACGGGTTGTTCGATAGGGATCATCTGCATGCCGAGCTTGGCGGCGCGTTTTGAGAGAGATCGAAGCACGCGTTCGCGGTAGCGTTGTTCATAGTAATCCTGACCTTGATCGGTATATTCCTCGCCCTTGGTGAGCATGGTGTAGATCAGCCGCGCCAACTTGTGAGCAGCCGCGGTGATGGCCTTGGGCTTGTCCATTCGTGAACACATTCTGCGAAAGTACGCGCCCAGGGCCGACTTGCTGGTGCGCAGCGCGGCTGCGGCTAAACGCAGGGCTTGAGCGGCGCGATTGGCGCAACGCTTGGTTTTACTGCTGAGCACTTTCCCGCCGGTGATTTTGGTACCGGGACACAGGCCGAGCCAGGAAGTGAAATGCTTGATGCTGGGAAAGCGCGACATATCGGCGCCGATCTCCGAAAGCACGACCAGCGCGGTCGTCACGTCGATGCCGTCGATGCGCGTCAAATCCACGCCGCACATTTGGAACATGCGTTCACGTAGATCGAATTTGGGCGCGTTGCGAGTATGTCCCCGTTTTTTGTTGGCTTCGAGCGTCTGGTCATGAATTTGCAGCGCGCTCAACTGTGCCTGGATGGCCGCATCGCACTCGGCCAGTTGGGCACCCTCGAAATCAAAGGCGGCCAAGGCTTGTTTGAGCGCGAACAGGTGTTCGGCGCGCCAATTGCCTTGCAGACTTTTGGCGATTTGCTCGGCGCTGGCTTGGATACGGCCGTTCTTGAGCGCAGCCAAGCGATAGCCGTCGCGCTCGCCCGCGACGATGGCGCGCAAGATATTCTGCCCGGTCACGCCAGCCACATCGGAGATGACGTTGGCCAGTTGGATGTTCATCTGCGTGAGCGCCTTTTGCATGTGCTGGACGTGACGGCTCTGATTGCGCAGCAGCATCTGGCGCTGACGAGTCAGCGCCCGCAGCACGCAGACAGCCTCGGAGGGACGAAACGCCCCTCTGAGCAACCCGTAGCTCATCAACTGCTGCAACCATTGGCAGTCCAACACATCGGATTTGCGGCCCGAAACATTCTTGACGTGGCGCGCGTTGACCAGCAAAACCGTAAAACCGCGTGAATCGAGCAATTCGTACAAGGCGATCCAGTACACCCCCGTGGACTCCATCGCCACGGTATCGACGCCGCAAGACCCTAGCCAATCGGCCAAACGGTGCAAGTCGGCGGTAAAACTGGGGAACTCGCGCACCGGCTCATCGTCCCGGTCAGGGGGCACGGCAACGTAGTGCGAGGCGCTGCCGATGTCGATACCGGCGGCATTGGGGTAGGTGATGCTCAGCGTCTGACGCGATTTTGGACTTAGGCTGAGGCGCTGCTTGCGTTGGGCCATAACATGCTCCATCATTCGTTGTGGAATGTGGCCCCGCATCGGGTACGTCGTCGTGCTCACTCTCTCAAACGGGATAGCGGCGCGGCAGAGCGAACTGCCTCGCCGCTTCACCAATGTCGATGACGTCACCCAGGACCACGCTGTCACGCGGGCTAAATACGCCATTGTCATATCGGTCTTCCGCGGTGCCGCATTCCACCTTGCCACAATCTTGAATTTGCCGAAAGTTTCTTCGGCGCGATTTGCGGCTTCGGGCCGATTACTTCGCTGTCACCGGAATTCCTGTCGCCGGAATTCTGCCACTGGAATTCGGTTCATCCAAACTGTTCACCACAGCGACAGAAACAAAGTCAGCGGTTGACCCGCGCAAGCGATGAATCCGTAGCGTTCGTAAAAGCGCGCGGCGGCTTCGTTTTTCGCATCCACGAATACGCCCGCGCTGCCCACGGCCTGCGCCGCCATGCGAGCGCGGTTGACGGCATCGGTCAGCAGCAACCGGCCCAAGCCTTGTCCCTGCATATCGGCTCGCGTGGCCAGGCGTCCAAGGCGCGTGACCGGAATTTGGCGCGGATAGCGTTTGGCCTGCTTCGCGGACAGGTCTTCGGTCAGCACAAAAGCCGAAGTCAGGGCATAAAAGCCAAGGATGCTGTTGGCCTGCGCCGTGTAGCCGGATTGCGCCCACGATTGCGCCGCTGGCTCATCGGCGGGCACGGCGACGAAGGTGCGAGAGATGCCCTTGCCCTGATGCTGAAGCGCGGTTTGCTTGAGCCAGACGTTCAGAACCTCGACGCCGCAATCAAACCCGTTTCGGTCGTGGCGCCCAGTCAAG
>JAITMV010000027.1 GCA_031277295.1 Burkholderiaceae bacterium
CCAACACCCCCCCGTCCACCGAGCCACTCGACCCCGAGGCCTTTTCAAAAGATCAACGTCCCGCATCGGCTGCCGACACCTGGAACAACGGCAACCACAATGGCAACGATAACGCCAAGGTGCGTGACGGGCCTGCAAAGGGCAACGGTACAGACAGAATCGGCGACAACGACAAAACCAGCAATGGAGCCAACAAGCGCACCGAAAACGACAACGGCAATCACAGCGTTTCCGGCGATGGCCCCACTCGCGGCAATGGCGATAACACAGGCGAGCGTGGCGGCGTCTCTGGCAGCCGCGATACTCGCAACAGTGGCAATAACGGCGTAAATGGCGACAAGTCAAGCGGTGGCAAGTCTGAGGGCGGTGGCGGCTCTGACATCCGAAGCGGCCCAGTCAGCCACCTTCCCGCCAGAAACGGGCCAAGCGCCACCACCAGCAGCAACACCTCTACCAGCAACACCACCACCAGCGACGCAGGCAGCAAAGTACCCCTTGGCGCCCACCTCAGCAACCCCGCCACGGGGCAAAGCTTTAGCGGCAGCTTTTCTCCTCCGCTATTTACCAACCCCATCACCGGCCAGCTCACCGCGCTGGTGGGCAACCAGTGGACTCCGGTTGCAATCAACCCCTACACCAGCGCGATCACCGTCGGCAATCAGCCGGTGATGGTCTCCACCCCTGGCGGTGGCGCCGTGCAGTTGAGCATCAATAGCAACACCCGCGAGCTGATTGCCGGCACTACCGGCCAAACCGTGGCCTTTATCCCGCCCAGTGGCCAGACCATTGCGCCGTATGTCGATATGGGCGGGCGCCTCGTTGCCGACCTGCCCCAAGCCAACACCAACCTGATTACGGTAGGTAGCTTTAGCGACACGGTCAAAAACGTGCTGAACAACGTGCTTGAGCAAGCGCCCAAGACTCCGCTGAACGACGCCCTGCGCGAAGCGCTCAACAGCCCCAGCGACCCTGGCGACCCCCGCGCCAACGCGCTTAAAGGCGCCATTGACGATGCCATCATGAGCCTGCCCCGCGGTGTGCTCAGCAACGCCCTGAACAATGCGTTCAGCGGCGCCCCCAACACCGCCATCGGCAACGCCCTGAACAATGCGCTGAACAACGCGCTCAACCAAGCGCCGGGCAACCCCATCAACGACGCGCTGCGAAACGCGCTGAACAACGCCCCCGGCGACGCGCTCAGAAACACGCTGAACAGCACGGTCAACCTGGCGCTGGCAAGCACCGTAGCCACCGCTGTGACCAACCTGGGAGCGAACGTATGGAGCACCCAAGCCGGGAGTTTGGCCGCAGCCAACTCCACGGTCAACCCCTTTGCGCAGACTCAGACGGGCCAAGGAACGAGCAATTCGGTATTTAATTCAGCACCGGGCGCGAACACGGCAAGCGCAGGCCATGCCGCCGCCGGAATGAACCCGGCAGCAAACGGCGGCGCAAATCCGAGCGGCAACCCCTTGGCCAACCCCGCCGCCAACGCATCAGCGGCGCAAACAGCAACAGGCACAGCGGTTGCGAGCCGGGCAAACCAGTTGCCCCACACCGCCCAAGCCCACAGACATGAGAGTCAACACTCCAAGGCTGAGCAGCAAAAAAAAGCCAAAGGCGCGCTGATACAAGACGCACGCCTGCTAACGGCAGGGCGCGGCATAGCGTGGCTTGCCATAAAGAAACAAGGCGAAGCCCTGCTCGCGAAATTGAAACAATTAAAACAACAACTTTTAGAAGGCCAAACACAGCCTGGCGCAAAAAGCCAACGCGCGGGTCTGCAAACAGACAAATCACCCAGCAGCGCAGCCCAAGAGAAAAAGAAATCCGGCTGGGCGCAACTGAAAGAGGAGCTACGCAAATACCTCCAGGAAAAGCTGGGCCTGAACAATCAAGATGCCACACAAGCCGCCCAGCCCAGGCACGCCGCGGGCGGCGCGTTGAAAAAAGATGGCCTCGCAGCGACGGCAGCGACGCTGAAATCCAACGCCGCCACAGCGGGATCGCCCGCGGGCACCGCCACTAAGCAAGCAAGCCACACCCCCGCAGCGGCTCCGGCAAGCCATCTAGCGGGCGTACACAAGGAAATGTCCTTGGTAGGGGGGGGGGGGGGGCTGATCGCACTCCCGACACGCAGCAAGGCGCTGATGCTGATCTGAAAAAAATCGACCGCACCATGGCAGGCATAGCGGTCGTCAGCGGCAGCGTGATTGCTTTGGGGGCGGCGGGGATACTGCCCGTTCTCTTCACGGTCTTGGTCGGCACCCCGGTATTTCCGGCGGGATCATGGCTTTTAGGCAGATTGGCCTATGAGCTATGGCGCAAGTCAAAAAACAAGCGCGCCCGTAATGTCCAAAGCAAACAGCCGCGGCAATGACGGAGCGGCGGTGATGGCGACTTTCCTGATGCACTTCGGCCTTGGCGGGGTAATAGGGATGTTGGTGATGCTCGGGATCGCGCTGACCCATCCGCAACTGTTGTGGGGTGAGAGTGGCCAGCGGTTCCACGATTTTTTGTACGGGCCGCGCAAGAAGGATGAGGAGTACGCCGGTGATGAGCCAAGCGAGCCGATCAGCGAGGACGACGTGGCTGAGTTGTTGCGGCTATGGCAGGCCATGCGCGAGCGGCTGGGGGGCCAAGACGATTGGCTGGCCGAGTTCGCGCAGGCGATATTGCACGTGATGGCGGTGGAGTTGAGGCAGGGCGATCAGCGGATGGTGCGCGAGAGGGGGCGGAGTTTGTATGAATGGGTTTCCCTGGCGCGCGACGAAGAGGCGCGGCGGCAGTGGATGCGGGGTGTGGATGCTGAGAAGCTCAAGCTGGTCAAGACGATGTCGCGCGCCGTGTCGGTGGCCTTGGAGACGGGCAGGGAGGATACGGCGTTCAGAATGATGCAGGAGTTAGATTGGCTGCTGGGCGAGGGGTGATGATGGGTGAAGGGAGGGCGGTGAGGTGAGTGACGGAGGTGGGGAGGACGAAAGATTTGTCGCCCCTACATTTCCTGGGAGTTTTGCCACCCGTGGTGCCCCTGAAACGCCAGCGCGGTAGGGCAGGGTTCAGCCCGCTGTTGCGCTGCTTCACGAAACCGGAGGATGGCGGGGTGAACCCCATAGGCGCTAACTTAACGTGTTTTACCGCAAAACTTCCTCCGTCGTCATTCCCGCGAAGGCGGGAATCCAAGGGGGCTTGCCCAAGAGCCGGTGCTGGATCAAGCGCTCCTGGATTCCCGCCTTCGCGGGAATGACGGAGCTTAGGTTAGCGCCTATGGGGGTGAACCCCGCCCTACGCATCCTGAAGTGGGCATGATGGCGGAGCTGTCAGCGAAAACCGGCATCAGGCGGCAAAGGCAAAGTCCAAATAGTCTAGCGCGGACGCTTGGACGTTGTGCAACACCACGTGGTAGTCGCCGAAACGGATGTCCACATCCGCTCCAGACTGCATGATGTTGTTGCTCTTCCAGCTCGCGAAACCCCATGCGGTCACGCCTCTGAGGACGGCGGAAAGGTCGATGATGTCCTGGTTGCCCATGCTGTCGCCAAAATCATGGATGTAGTCGGTCACGGCGCCGGTCTCATCCGATGCGAACACGAACGTGTCGTTGCCACCTTCGCCGTAGAGCGTATCGGTGCCGTTTCCGCCAATCAGCCGGTCGTTGCCGGCTCCGCCCCAGAGCCGATCATCGCCTTCGTTGCCGAAAATTGTGTCCGCGCCGTTGTCGCCGGACAACTGGTCGTCGCCGGAATTGCCATAGAGAAGGTCGTTGCCGGCGCCACCTCGAAGCTTGTCGGCGCCGCTCGAGCCATTGATTTGATCGTTGCCGGCCGCGCCATCAACGAACGCCAAGCTGCCGGTGAAAATTTTGTCCTCAAGAAAGAAAACGTCCTTGTTGGCGCTGCCGTAGATGCCGTAGCCGTTGCTGGCGATGCACTCGATGCTGTTTTCTGACGAGAGTCCCGTCAAGGAGGCGTTCGCGCTCAGGTAAAGGGTATCGGTACCCGCGCCGCCGTAGACCGTGTCAACGTCGGCGCCGCCGACGCGGAGAATGTCGTCGCCGTTGCCGCCGTCGAGTGTGTCTTTACCGGCGCCGCCGTCGAGTGTGTCATTGCCGTTGCCGCCATTGAGCGTGTCTTTGCCGGCATTGCCTTTCAATACGTTGTCGGCGACGTTGCCGGTAATCGTGTCGTTGCCGGAGCCGCCAGTGGCGTTTTCGATCAGGGAGCGCTGATCGCCGTTGAACAGGTAGGCGTTGTAAACATTGCCGGCTGCGTACTGAAAGAGCCCCAGATTTGCTCGTTGCGCTGACGAAAACAATGATGAGGCGCCGGGATTGAGGTCGATTCGCAGGTTCGTCGAGTAGTTGGACAGATCATAGGTATCGATTCCTTCACCGTCCCAGATCGTCTCGAAGATGCGGTTGGCTTTGCCGCCAGCGCCGCCGCCTGGCACGGGCTGGCCGACCCCGTCGATGAATGTCTGTCCGGTAGTCGGGCTCCAGGTGTAGGTGGTGTTGCCGCTGTGGGTCGTATAGTTGGCTCCGTACAGTGTCTGCAATGCCAGGATATCGTTGGCCATGTACGTTGTCGGCAATCCGTAGTCCTCGGCCAGATCGACGCCAAACAACGTAGTGGACCCTTGATAGGGCCGGGCAGTCATCAAGGTATATTCCAGATGATCGTGCGCGAGTGGCAGTTTGGTCGGCGATTTTATTTCGAGAGTGTCGTTGAAATAGCGGCCCGCTTCTTCATGAGGATGCTTGAGTCCAAGCGTATGGCCAAGCTCATGCAATATCGCGGTAAACTGAAAATTTCCTGCTGAAGTGCGAGACCAGTCATAATAAGGTCCGAGGCCGATGGATAAATTTTCTAGGCCACCCGGAAAAGTTCCCACGGCGCCTGAACTGTTCCAGTCGGAATCTTTTGCCATCATAATGTCGGCTTTATCCGCGCCGGCATACTGAAGCGTCAAGTTTGTGTATTCCATGATCAGTCTAGCGGCGTAAATGAGCGCATTCTGAGACTGGCTTGGGGCTTGTCCATTATACCAGGAAGGAAGACTGTAGCCACTCCTGTAGAAATCATTGATGGAGTCTGGAAAGCTGTAACTGATGATGGGTTGATCCCATTTTTTGTAATACAGCAACCCATCAATTTCCGGATTTCCAGTCATTTCCACGTCGGTAAATTTTGCCATTTCTTTTTCCTTTCAAGGTTGTCATGTAGTCGGCCCTGAAAAACCTTTCTAACCCGTATGGGCGCTGGCGTTTCAGGGTCATCCGAGATAAGCTCCGGTTTGAAACCCCGCCCTTCAGGGCGGCAAGCCGTAGCGCCCCCGGCCTGAAGGCCGGCTCTGGATAGTTGCTGCGGGGCAGAGAGGTTTCGCACAGCTGGCTATTCCAGGTCCGCGTGACTGGATTTTTTCAGCGTTTCAATTATGGCCTGGATATTGACGTCGTTGGCCTCCACCGACCCGGATTGAGAAAATTTCAGAGGATGGGCATCCTGCTTCATGGCTCCAGTCAGCACAAATCTATAACGAGTGTTCAACAATAACTGCCCAAACTGCTGTGTCGAAAGCGGTTTGGCATCATTGCTCCGCTGTGCCACTTGCAGCATGGTGTTCCAGGCTTGAATAAATGCCAGGGCTTCGGTTTTCAAGGCGGCTTCAACGAATTCATTTTTCGATGGATATTTTTTGAAATCAAGCGGGTTTTTAATATGATACAAGAGGTGAGAAATAACAAAAACGGTGTTGTTTGGTGGAATATCATCGGGCTGCGCGGCATGAAATGGGCGATTGTTTTTGAGTTTTTCAAGATACTCTGTCGCCAGGGCGATTTTTGTTCCTTGAACATATCCGCCAAAAAATTCAGCCTTCTCGTCCGTCAACTGTGTGCGTGGTAATATTAAAAATCCCGTAAATTGTTTGTCGGCAGCCATTTCATTCAAATCGCGCTGCAATGCCTCCGATGATGAAATGGCATCTTCAATTTGCTGAAAATGGCTTTCCGATGCCGTTTTTTTGAAATCAACAAGGATGGATTTCATGGCGGCGTTGAGGGGATCGAGCGCGAATGCGGCGTGAGAAAAATGAAACAAAATGAATGCGGTCAGAATTTTTACAAGAGCGTTCTTCATTGCAGTCTGTGTCATGAGGTCGGTGGTGGTTGCGTGTGATGGCGGGTGCGGACGAAGGCGGGTTTTTTCACAGGCTCTCAGGGTGGGCGGGCGGTGCAAACGCCGGGCGCTTAAGCCTGTGGAGATTTGTCTTGCGTTCTGGCGGCGGATAATAGCTGCTCGGGAGAAAACACCATATCGTCGGCGTTGGTTTCGTCCAGGCGGGTGCCCAGCCAACTGCCCCAGCCCAGGCGCTGGCCTTGTTCTCCTAACTGTATGGCCGGCGCATCGTCGCGGCGCAGCACCAGGCGCAAGTCCCAGGCCAGCTCGACCCCGATGTATTGGCGCACCCAGTCGAGCACTTGTCGCAGCCGTTTGCCGCCCGGCAAGAAGGTGTGAAATTGCGCCAAAGTCAATGGTCCGAGCGTCAGACGAAAGCGCCCTTGGGCATCGCGCACCGCTAAGCCGACAGTCGAGCCGGCGCCGAGCCGGTGATTGCGGCCGCTTTGACCGATGCGGCTGATTTGCGGTTCGTCGATGAATACCCAATCGCTGACGAATTCCTGGATTTGCGCCGGTACGCCGAAATACAGACGTATGATTTGGATCAGCCCCTCGGGATTGCGTGTTTGCCGCACCAGATGGCCGGTCATGTAGTTGCGTGCGTGGTCGGCGATGCTGTCGCGGTGCTTCAAGGCCGGTTGGCCCATGCCGATGAGGCTGGCGACGTATTCGGCGAAGCGGTGGTTGTCGGGTCGGTCGAGGCTGTTGACGGATTGCGCGTCGGCCCACGCGCGGTAAAACAGCAGGATCAGCCGGTGATGGAACAGGTCGGCAAAGGCGCTGAAAGTGTCGTCGTTGTGGTGCCGCCAGCGCTCGCGCGCGTATTCGGTCAGGTGCAGCGGCAGGGGGCCGTTGGGGCCGAATAGGCCGAAACCGTGAATCCAGATGCGCGGCAGTCCGTCGCTGCCCGCATCCACGCGGGCGACGTTGGAGGGGGCAAAGGCCATCGAGGGTTCTTGGCCCAGCCTCAGGGCTTCGCCTTGCGGGCGCGGCGCCCGGCCGAGCAACGGCAGGCCGCCGCGTGCGTCAAGGCGGCGCAGCAGCATGAACAGGTCGTGCGCAAAAGGTTGCTCAAGCAGCTTTTCCCACAGGATGGGGTCCAGCTCGGGCAGGCCGCGCTGCGCGGGCTGAGGCGCGGCGCTGTCGTCATGTTTTGGGGTGGGCCGTCGTTCGTGCAGCGAATCGAGCGACGGTGGCGCGGCAGCCGCGGTTTCGCCGTCTTGATCCCCGGTGAGGCGGTCCTGGCTCATGCGATGGGCCGCTGTCCGATGCGGGGCGCCCAGCGGGCGATTTCTCCGCGTTGCAGGCTGGAGAGGATCAACTCGGTGAAGGCGTTGAGCGCGACGTGCCGGCTGAAAAACTGTTCTAGCACGGCGCCGAACAGATAGGGGGTGGCGCCGGCGAAAGCGGTTTCATCGACCTTCAGATCAATCGCGACGCCGCGCCCGAAAATGATCGGCCCCTGCTCGGGCAGGCGGCGGAAGGTGGACTCCAGCGCGACCGAGCGCACGCCCTGGATCTGGCGGCGCACGGTCGGGTCGGCCAGGTTGCCGTAGAGGTCGAGCATTTCACGCAGGGCGGCGGCGCCTTGCGTCGGGTCGGTATCGGTCAGGCTGAGGTAATTCAGGCTCAGATGACTGATTAGGCGCCAAGTCAGGGCGCCTTCGGCCAGCGCCGGGCGAGGGCGCGAGGGGCCGCGCAGCATGTAGATCGCCCGCACGGGAGCGGACAGGCGCAGCGTAAAGTCGGTTTCCAGCCCGGTGGGCAGCAGCAGCGGTAGATCGCGATTGGTGCATAGCGCCTCCACCGTGACGTGGCGCAGATTGTGCGAGTAGGGGGCGTCATTTTGGTCGACCAGCGAGAGATAGACTTCGCTGCCGGTGTAGCTGGTGCGTGTGCCATGAGCGCGGGCGCGCTCAGACACCAAGCGCGGTTCGCGGCGCACCGAGAAGTAGGCGCCGAAGTCGCCCTCGTCGTCGGCGAAGGAGGCCAGGAAGGGGCGAAATTCGCGCTCTTGCACGCTGTCGCTCATGTGGCCTATCACGCGCTGGATGGAAAACACCTCGAAATCGCGCGGGCGCGTGCGGTCGATGACCACATGGTGTTCGTTTTGGCTGGGCTCGACCGGGACGCGGTCGCTGGTGCGTTCCACCAGGTTTATCACGGGTGTGCAAAAGAGCGAGAAATGTCGCTCGTCGATCAGCCGCTCCAAGTCGCCGTCGGCGCGCTCCAGCAGGATCACGATCTCCAGCGTGTCGCCTTTCATTGCCGCTACGGCCTGCCTGAGACCGTTGACGCTGATAAAAAGATAGCGGTCGGGAAAGGCGAAATACTCATGCAGCAGCCGGTAACCTTGGAAGGAGCGCGCGTCGTAGGGCAGCAGCGCCTGGTCGGGATCGAAACCTTCATGGCGCACGGCGTGTTCGCCCAGCGCGATGACGCGGTCTGCGCCTGGGCCGGCGCGACAAACCGTTGCGATGCTGTGGTGTACCGCCAACTCCAGCAGGCGCAGCGCGTGCAACTCCGCGCCTGACAGGAAGAACTCCAGCCGATCAATCGGCAAGTCCGCCAAGCGGGCGCCCCCCATGGCTTGCAGGCCAATCGTGATGGCGCTGCGCGCTGGGCGGGCAGTGTTGGGCAGCCCATGCTGGATGTCCGAAGGCACCGGGCCGAGGCTGGCGTGGGTCAACCGAATCGGCCAAAGCATGACTTCATGGCCGGTACGGAATTGACATGCCGTTTGCTCGCCCTTGATTGTGCGGCCGTGCAGCACACTGTGGCGCGGCAGCAGGTAGCCGTTTTTGAGCGAGCCTTCGTCGAGGTTGGCATCCATTTGCACCACGCCCATGGCCGGCAGCGGAGCGAGGAAGTTGGGGTACGCCACTTCCAGCAACCGTTGCGAGAAGCGCGGAAATTCCGCGTCCATCTTGAGCTGCACGCGGGCGGTGAGGAAGCTGAAGCCTTCAAGCAACTGCTCGACGTAGGGGTCGCTGACCTCGATGCCGCGCATACCTAGCCGCCCGGCGATCTTGGGGTAGCGCTGGGCGAACTCGGCGCCGAGTTCCTGTATGTAGGTCAACTCACGGTTGTAGTAGTCGAGCAGGCGAGAGTCCATGACGCTTAAACCGGGTGTCCTGAGTTAGAAATTCGCTGAACAAATCCGCCGAAAATCGGCGCCATGCGGGTCAAGCAAATGCTCACAATGCCACGAGGTATTGCTGCGCCTTGCGCCTGGACTGGACACATTTCCGCGATCTGCTTTCGCACGCGCCGAATTCTTTCACACCCTCTGATCGGGCGCATGGCGCTCTTGCTCAGAAGTTGAAGGTCGGCCAAGCCTCGAAGGTCAATGTTCATACATCTTTCTTGAAGATCACAAGCGCTCACAACTGCCGTTTCCGGGTCAAAGCCCCTCCACGGGCACCAGGGTGGTGTGGCCGCTTTCGAGATCCAGTTCAGAGCGGACGATGAATTCGACCGGATAAGGCACCGACCACAACGTGCCTCGAATCTCCAGCGCCAGCAGATTGTGATGTTCCAGCGAAGCGGCATCGGTCACGCAGCGCACCTTGATGCTGTCTTTCATGATGCGCGGTTCGTGGTTCACGATGGCGGTGCGGATAGCTGTTTCGACATCGGTGAAGTCTACTTCCGACATGCGCGCGCCGGCCCAGCCCTGCACCCCGTAGTTGATGACCGACCGGCTGGTCCGGGGCATTGCCTTGACGGCGTGGTCGACGCCAAGGTTGGTGGTATTGAGCAGCCATTGCAGGTCGCGCAGCACCGCTTGGCGCAGCACTTTGCCGCTCATCAGGAAAGCGCCCGCGCGCTCCTGTCGTTTGCCTGGCTGCTGATCGGTGAGTCGGTCGAGCAAGACGGGCTGGAGTCGGTCGCGCGCGACCGATTCGTGCTCGGTCTCGGTGGGCCGCGATGCCGTCTCCGACAGGGGCTGCTGCCGCTCGCCGTGAGGGGCGTTCACGCGGTGGGCTGGGGAATGCTCGTCCGGCGTGGATAACTTGGCTGTCGTCAAACTGACTCCTTTCCAACCTGGTGGAAACAGTAATTCGGCTTATCTTTGGGCGCCATGCATTACCTCCGGGTTCAGTGGCGTAACAGGTTTGCCTTGGGTCAGGTAGCCGATCAGGTTGTCCGCGGCCAGATGCGCCATGGCTTTGCGGGTGGGGACGGTGGCGCTGCCGATGTGGGGGGTGAGGACGACATGGGTACAAGCCAGCAAGTCGGGGTGGACTTGAGGCTCGCCCTCGAAAACGTCCAGCCCGGCGGCGGCGATGCGGCCGGCGCGCAGCGCCTGGGCCAGCGCCGCGTCATCGACGATACCGCCGCGGCCTATGTTGATGAGCGTGGCGGTGGGCTTCATCAGCGCGAGCTCGGCGGCGCCGATGAGATGGTGCGACTCAGGCGAATAAGGCGTAACCAACATCACGTGGTCGGCCTGACGTAGCAACTCTTGCTTGCCGAGGTAGCGCGCGCCGACGGCTTGCTCGTCAGCCTCGGGCAGACGCGAGCGGTTGTGATAGATCACCTTCATGCCAAAACCCAGCGCGCCGCGCCGGGCGATGGCTTGGCCGATGCGGCCCATGCC
>JAITMV010000089.1 GCA_031277295.1 Burkholderiaceae bacterium
CGTCTTTGTCCGCCATGCTGCGTTGCAAATGCTCGCAATACCACTCGGTATTGCTGCGCTTTGCGCCTTGCCTGACGAACAAATCCATCGATTTCATTTGTCAACCTTTTGGTGGAACGGAGCACTACACCAGGGTTAATCCCTATTCCCCAGCGCCTCGGATCATTGGACACTTCCAGCGACGTTTCATCAATGAGTCACTGTTTTACATATAAAACAATTGTCCTGATAAAGCACCATGACCGACACCTGGACTTTGCCCGACGCTGGCGATCTGCCCACTTTTTTGGCCGGGTTGCCGCCTGGCCTGCTGGCGGGGCGGCGCGTGCTGGTCACGGGGGCGGCGCGCGGGCTGGGATGGGCGTTTGCGCAAAGCATTGCCCGCGCGGGCGGGCGGGTGGTGCTGGCCGACATCCTGGCGGACGAAGTGCAAGCGGGCGCCGCCGGTTTGCGCGAAAGCGGCTGTGACGCACAGGCGCTGGCGCTGGATCTGAACGCGCCGGAATCGATCAACAGCGTGGCCGACGCCGCGATAGCGCATCTGGGCGGGTTGGACGGCCTGGTCAACAACGCGGCCATCACCAACTCGGGCGGGCGCGATCCCGACGAGCTGGACGTACAGACCTGGGACCGCGTCATGCAGGTCAACGTGCGCGGCGCCTGGCTGATGAGCCGTGCCTGCCGCCTGGCGCTGGCCGCCAGCGGGCAGGGCGCCATCGTCAACCTGGCATCCGACACCGCCCTGTGGGGCGCGCCCCGGCTGCTGGCCTATGTGTCGAGCAAGGGCGCGGTGATCGCCATGACGCGCGCGTTGGCGCGTGAATGGGGCGGCGAGGGCATCACGGTCAACGCTATCGCCCCCGGCCTGACCAAGGTCGAGGCCACCGCCTACGTGCCGCAGGCGCGCCATCAGCACTACCTGGATGGCCGCGCCCTGCGCCGCGAACAGCAGCCCGCTGACGTGTGCGGCGCGGTGTTGTTCGCGCTGTCCGGCCTGTCGCGTTTCGTGACCGGGCAATTGCTGGCCGTCAATGGCGGCTTTGTCATGCATTGATTTTTCAACCCAAGATTTTCAACCAAGGAGATAAACCCATGAGCACCACCTCTGGACAACCCGCCTCGCCAAGCTGGGAGCGCCCCGCCGGCGCCAGCCTGGAGCAATGGATGAGCACGCGCCTGGTGCGCTACGCCACGCGCACCTACGACTGGAACGCGCTGAAGTTCCAGGCCGATCTCGACCCCAAATACGCCCGCGCGCAAATGCGCTACGTGGGCACCGGCGGCACTGGCGTGGACAAGGACAACAACACCGTGCCGTCGGAGCACTTCACGTTTTCGACCATGGTCATTCCCGCCGGTCACGAAGGCCCCTTGCACCTGCACACCGACGTGGAGGAAATCTTCTTCGTGCTGCGCGGCAAGATCAAGGTTTTCGTCGAAACGCCGGAAGGCGAACGCTTCGAGACCATCATGACCGACCGCGATCTGGTATCGGTGCCGCCGGGCCTGTACCGGGGAGAAATCAACATCGGCCAGGAAGAGGCGCTGATGTGCGTGATGCTGGGCGCCAAAAAGCCCATCACGCCGACTTATCCGCCTGACCACCCGCTGGCGAAAATTCCGCGCTGACTGAAACAGAGAAAAGAGCACCGCCCCATGAGCAGCGTTCTCGCGCCACCCGCCGCGGAACTGGCCCGGCTTGACGCCGCCTTTGCCGCGCGCCTGGTGCCGGTGGCGGGCGCGGGCGCCGTGTCGGTGCGTGAATGTGGCGCGGGCACGGCGCTGGTGTGTCTGCACGGCATTGGTTCGGGCAGCGCCTCGTGGTTCGAGTGCGCGCTGGCGCTGGCCGGCGATGCGCGCGTGCTGGCCTGGGACGCGCCGGGCTACGGCGCGTCAACGCCGCTGTTGCCGCCGCGTCCCGCCGCCGCCGACTATGCCGCGCGTTTGCTGGAATTACTGGACGCCCTGGCCATCGAGGACTGCGTGCTGGTGGGGCACTCGCTGGGCGCGCTGGTGGCGGCGGCGGCGGCGCGCCGCGGCTCGGGCTCGCCATGGGCCGGGCGCATCCGGCGTTTGGCGCTGATCAGCCCGGCCATCGGCTATGGCGCGCCGGGGCGCGAAGCCGAATGTCAGCGCGTGCGGGCCGAGCGCCTGGACACGCTGCAACGGCTGGGCATTGCCGGCATGGCGGCCCAGCGCGCCGGCCGGCTTTTGTCCGAGCACGCCGACGAGCGAGCGCATCAATGGGTGCGCTGGAACATGGGTCGCCTGCACGAGCAGGGCTACCGCCAGGCGGTCGAACTGCTGTGCGGCGGCAACCTGTTGGCCGACCTGCCGCCCGCCATGCCCGCGCACGTGGCCTGCGGCGCGCTGGATGTCGTCACCACGCCGGAGAGTTGCACGCTTGTTGCCGAGCGCTGCGGCGTGCCGCTGGAGCGTCTGCCCGATGCCGGCCATGCCTGCTACGTCGAGCAGCCCGAGCGCGTGGCGGCATGGCTGCGCCGCGTGCTGGCATCCTGATTCCGGCCACCAAGTACCCACGTACAAAAGAACCACCATGCCTGCTTCTACCACCGACGACCACGCCGATGCCGGCCATGACCGCTACAACGTGCCGGCCCTGGAACGCGGCCTGCGCCTGTTGAGCGAGTTCAGCCGCCGAACTCCCACGCTGTCCGCGCCCGAGTTGGCCCGGCGCTTCGATTTGCCGCGCTCCACCGTCTTTCGCCTGCTGACCACGCTGGAAAACCTGGGCTTTCTGGAGCGCGTCGAAGGCGGGCGCGAATACCGGCTTGGGCTGGCGGTGCTGCGGCTGGGCTTTGATTACCTGGCCTCGCTGGAATTGACCCAGCTCGGCACGCCGCTGCTGCAACGCCTGTGCGACGAATTGGGCGTGCCGTGCAATCTGGTGGTGCGCGACGGCCGTTCGGTGGTGTATGTGGCCAAGGTCGTGCCGCCTTCATTTTTTACCAGTTCAGTCACCGTGGGCACGCGCCTGCCGGCACATGCCACGATATTCGGGCGCGTGCTGTTGAGCGATACCGGCTTGACGCAACTGCGCGCGCTCTACCCGGAGGAGCGCCTTGAATCCTTCTCGCCCAACACGCCGCCCACCGTCGAGCGCCTGCACGAGTTGCTGCAAGCCGACCGCGAGCGCGGCTATGTGATAGGCGAGGGCTTTTTCGAGTCGAGCATCTCCACCATCGCCGCCCCGGTGCGCGACGACGACGGGCAGGTGGTCGCCGCGCTGGGCGTCACCATCAACGCCAGCCGGATTGATCCGGCGCGGTTTGAAGACACGGTGCGCCACGTGCGCGAATCGGCCAGCGAAATGTCTTCTTTGTTGAATTACTCGCCCGCGCACGCGACCAAGGTCGTGCCGCTGCACGCAAAAAACCGCCTTGCCTGATCTTCACCCATGACACCTTCTGTTTCCAGCCCCGCGCTCATGTTCGCGCCCGACGCCCTGGCCGGCCGCGTGGCCGTGGTCACCGGCGGCTCTTCGGGCATCGGGCTGGCCACGGTTGAGTTGCTGCTGGATTGCGGCGCCGCGGTCGCGCTGTGCGCGCGCAACGCCGAGCGCCTGGACGCCGCGCTCGCCCAGTTGCGCGCCGACCGCCCAGGCGCGCGCCTGTTTGCCAGCGCCCGCGACGTGCTCGACGCGGCGGCGATGCGGGACTTTGCCGCCGCCAGCCAGGCCGCGCTCGGCCCGGCCTCAATGCTGATCAACAACGCCGGCCAAGGCCGCATGTCCACCTTCGCCAATACCGACGACCAGGCCTGGAGCGACGAGCTGCATTTGAAGTTCTTTTCGGTCATCCATCCGACCCGCGCCTTTTTGCCGCAACTGGCCGCGCAAAGCCGCGTCTGGGGCGACGCCGCCATCGTCTGCGCCAATTCGCTGCTGGCGCGCCAGCCGGAGCCTTACATGGTGGCCACCTCGGCGGCGCGCGCCGGGTTGTTGAACCTGGTGCGCTCGATGGCCACCGAGTTCGCGCCGCAAGGCGTGCGCGTCAATGGCATCCTGATCGGGCTGGTGGAATCGGGCCAATGGCGCCGCCGCTTCGAGGCGCGCGCCGACCCCTCGCTCGACTGGGCGGCCTGGACCAGCCAACTGGCCCGCGACAGACACATTCCCCTGGGCCGCCTTGGAACGCCGCTTGAGGCGGCGCGCGCGCTCGTGTTTCTGGCCTCGCCGCTGTCGTCGTACACCACGGGCAGCCATCTTGATATTTCCGGAGGCCACAGCCGCCATGCCTGACATCTCTGCCCGCGTCACCGTTGGCGCCGTCATCGCCGCTTTTCTTGAACAATGCGGCGTCAAGGCCATGTTCGGCGTGATCTCGATCCACAACATGCCGATTCTGGACGCCGTCGCCCAGCGCGCGGCCATCCGCTTCGTGCCCGCGCGCGGCGAGGCGGGCGCGGGCAACATGGCCGACGCCTACGCGCGCTCGACCGTCGGCCTGGGCGTGTGCGTCACCAGCACCGGGCCGGCGGCCGGCAATATCGCCGGCAGCCTGGTGGAGGCGCTTACCGCCGGCACGCCGCTGTTGCACCTGACGGGCCAGATCGAAACCCCCTACCTGGGCCGCGGCATGGCCTACATCCACGAGGCGCCCGAGCAGTTGAATATGCTCAAGGCGGTATCGAAAGCGGCGTTTCGCGTGCGCAGCGTGGAGACGGCGCTCGGCACGCTCAAGCGCGCGGTGCAATGCGCGCTGAGCGCGCCCACGGGACCGGTCAGCGTTGAAATCCCCATCGACATCCAATCGGCGCTCACCACCATGCCCGCCGATCTGTCGCCGCTGCCGGTTCAGCCGCCAGCGCCAGCAGCCGCCGCGCTTGACGCGCTGGCGCAGCGCCTGGCGCGCGCGCGCCGCCCGCTGCTGTGGCTGGGCGGCGGGGCGCGCCACGCGGGGGCCGCCGTGCACCGCTTGCGGCGGCTGGGTTTTGGCGTGGTCACCTCGACGCAGGGACGCGGCGTCGTGCCCGAGGACGATGCCGGTTCGCTGGGCGCCTACAACGCCCAAAAGCCCATCGAGGCGTTCTACCAAAGCTGCGACGCCATGCTGGTGGTCGGCTCGCGTCTGCGCGGCAACGAAACGCTGAAGTATGAACTCAAACTGCCGCGCCCGCTTTACCGCATCGATGCCGACGCCAGCGCCGACGGGCGCTGCTACGCCAGCGACGCCTTCGTCTGCGGCGACGCGGCGCTGGCCCTGGACGGCCTGGCGGAGCGCCTGGAGCAAGCCGGCTACCGCGCCGACGCCACGCTGCTGACCGATTTGCGCGCCGCCCATGCGCGGGCGGTGGCCACGCTGACCGATGGCCTGGGGCCGTATGGCGAACTGGTGCGCGCGCTGCAAGCCGCCGCCGGACGGCGCTTCAACTGGGTGCGCGACGTGACCCTGTCCAACAGCATCTGGGGCAACCGCGAGTTGCGCATTTTCGATCCGGCCGCCGGTGTGCACGCCACCGGCGGCGGCATCGGGCAGGGCTTGTCGATGGCTATCGGCGCGGCGGTTGGCGCGGCGGTCACCGCCTCGGGCCGCAAAACGTTCTGCCTGACCGGCGACGGCGGCCTGATCCTGAATCTGGGCGAGCTGGCCACCGCGGTGCAAGAGCGCGCCGACATCGTCATCATCCTGATGAACGACCGGGGCTACGGCGTCATCAAGAACATTCAAGACGCACAGTACGGCGGCCGCCGCTGCTACGCCGACCTGCACACGCCCGACTACGGGCAGTTGTGCGCCGCGCTGGCCCTGCCGCACACAAGGTTGAGCAGCCTGTCCGATCTGCCAGCCCGCCTGGAGCAGGCGCTGGCGCAACCTGGCCCTTGCGTGTTGGAAATCGACATGCTCGCCATTGGCGACTTCAAGGCGGCCTTCGCCGGCCCGCCAACCAACCAGGTCACGCAAATACCGGCGCTGGCCGGGCGTGCCGCGACCTTGGACTAAGGCCATGACTCTGCGAATCGCCTTGGTGGGCTGCGGCGCAATCGGCAGTGCGCTGCTGGAACTGCTGTGCGGCGACGCGCGTCTGGCGGTGGCCGCCATCGTCGTGCCCGCCGCCGAGGTCGATCAAGTCCGCGCCGTGGTTGCGCGCCTGGCGCCGCAAGCGCGGGTCGTCTCCGCCGTGCCGTTGCAAGAGATTGACCTGCTGCTCGAAGCCGCCGGCCACGCCGCCATTGAGCAGCACGTGCTGCCGGCGCTGGCGCGGGGGCTGCCTTGCATCGTGGCCTCGGTCGGCGCGCTATCCGCGCCAGGCTTGGCCGAACGGCTGGAAGCCGCCGCGCGTGAAGGACGCGCCCAGGTCCAGTTGATTGCCGGCGCCATCGGCGCCATCGACGCCCTGGCCGCCGCCCGCGCCGGTGGGCTGGCGCAGGTGCGTTACACCGGACGCAAGCCGCCACGGGCCTGGAAAGACACGCCCGCCGAGCAGGGGCGCGACCTCGATGCGCTGACGCGCGAGACGGTCATCTTTGAAGGCAGCGCGCGGCAGGCGGCTTCGATGTACCCGAAAAACGCCAACGTCGCGGCCACCGTGTCACTGGCCGGCGTGGGACTGGACCAAACCCAGGTCCGGCTGATCGCCGACCCCGCGACGAGCGAAAACCTGCACACCGTCGAAGCCGAAGGCGCCTTTGGCCACTTTGAGTTGACCATGCGCAATCGCCCACTGGCGGCCAACCCCAAAACCTCCGCGCTCACGGTTTACAGCGCCTTGCGGGCGCTGCGCAACCGCGTCGAACCGCTGGTGATTTAGGCCATGATTTCCGCCGAACCGCTCCCCCTCAGCATTGCCGGCCAATGGCGCTTGGGCGCGGGCGACGCCTACGATAGCCTGTACCCGGCCACTGGCGAGCCTATCGCGCGGCTGCGCGCCGCCAGCCTGGACGACGTGGACGAGGCCATCACGCGCGCCCACCAGGCTTTTCGCGACAGCGGCTGGGCGCAAAGGCTGCCGCACGAGCGCGCCGCCGTGCTGTACCGCGTGGCCCAGTTGATCCGCGAGCAGGCCGAGCCGCTGGCGCAAAAGCAGCGCCTGGACAACGGCAAGCCGATCAGCGAAACGCGCGCCCTGGTCGCTAGCGCGGCGGGCACCTTCCAGTTTTTCGCCGCCGCGCTGGAGACGCTGCAAGACACCCTGACTCCCGCGCGCGGCCCCTACGTGACGATGAGCGTGCACGAGCCGATGGGCGTGGTGGCGGCCATCACGCCGTGGAACTCACCCATCGCCAGCGAGGCGCAGAAACTCGCCCCGGCGCTGGCCGCGGGCAACGCCGTGGTGCTCAAGCCCGCCGAAATCACGCCGCTGATGGCGCTGGAGCTGGCGCGCATCTGCGAGCAGGCCGGCGTGCCGCCCGGCCTGGTCAGCGTGTTGGCGGGCAAGGGGGCGGTCATTGGCGACGCCATCACCCGGCACCCGCTGGTCAAGCGCGTGTCGTTCACCGGCGGCACCGCCACCGGGCGGCACATCGCGCGCATCGCGGCCGACAAAATGATGCCCGTCTCGCTGGAGCTGGGCGGCAAATCACCCACCATGGTGCTGGAAGACGCCGACCTCGACCACGCCGTCAACGGCGTGCTGTTCGGCATCTTCAGCTCCTCGGGCGAATCGTGCATCGCCGGTTCGCGCCTGTTCGTCGCGCGCCCGATCTACGGTGAATTTCTGAGCCGTCTGAGCGAAGGCGCCAACGCGCTGCGCGTCGGCGATCCCGCCAGCGAACGCACGCAGATGGGGCCCCTCATCAGCGCCAGCCACCGCCAAAACGTCGAGCGCTACGTGGCCCTGGGCGTCAGCGAAGGCGCGCGCATCCGCACCGGCGGCGCGCGCCCGCGCGGGCCTGAGTTCGACCGCGGCTACTTCTACACCCCCACCATCCTGGAAGGTTTGGACAACCGGGCGCGCACCAGTCAAGAAGAAATTTTCGGCCCGGTGCTGGTCGCCCTGCCGTTCGACGACGAACGCGACCTGATCGAACAAGCCAACGACAGCGTCTATGCGCTCGCCGCCGGCGTCTGGAGCCGCGACTTCAAGCGCGCTTGGCGCATCGGCCGCGCCGTACAGGCCGGCACGGTATGGATCAACACCTATAAGCAATTCTCCATCTCGACCCCCTTCGGCGGCTGGCGCGACAGCGGCCTGGGGCGCGAGAAGGGGCGTGAAGGCATCTTCCAGTACATGGAGCAAAAAAGCCTGTACTGGGGCACCAATGAACAGCCCCTGCCGTGGGCGACTTGAACCTAAAAACCGAGCAAGGAGACAAACATGAGCGTACTGGGCGTAGATCAAATCACTTACTGCGTCGAAGATCTGCCGACCTGTCGCCAGTTCTTTCTGGACTGGGGACTGGCGCTGCGCGAGCAGCGCGACGACGAACTGGTCTTCGAGTGCCTCAACGGCTGCCGCGTGATCGTGGCGGCGCTCGGCAAGCCGGGGCTGCCCGCTGGCCTCGAATCCGGCTCGACCCTGTGCGAAGTCGTCTGGGGGGTGGAAAGCGACGCCGATCTCGCGCGTTACGCCGAGGCCATTGCCGATCAACCGGGCTTCGTCGATGGCCCCGTCGATGGCGCGCGCCGCATCGGCTGCCTTGACCCGAACGGATTGGCGGTGCGCTTGCAAGTCAGCCGCAAGCGCCCCATCGACGTGGCCTGCGCGGCCATGAACACCTGGAACGTCAAGCCCCGCATCGACCAGCCGGCGCCGATCTATGAGCGCGCCACGCCAATCGAAGTCGGGCACGTCGTGTTCTTCGTCGCCGACGTGCATGCCACCAGCGCGTTCTACGCCAGCAAGCTCGGCTTCGCGGTATCCGACAGCTATCCCAATCACGGCATCTTCATGCGCTGCGCGCCCGAGGGCGGCCACCACGACATGTTCCTGCTGCAACGGCCCACCAAGGACCGCGGCGTCAACCACGTCGCCTTCACCGTGCGCGACATCCATGAGGTATTCGGCGGCGGGCTGCACTTCTCGCGCCAGGGCTGGACCACGCAACTCGGGCCGGGCCGCCACCCGGTGTCCTCGGCCTACTTCTGGTACTTCCAGAACCCGGCTGGCGGGCTGATCGAGTACTACGCCGACGAAGACCAACTCACCGCCGCCTGGCAGCCGCGCGAATTCCAGCCCGGCCCGACGGTATTCGCCGAATGGGCGGTGGAGGGTGGCTTGGACGGCAACACGCGGCGGCAAAAAAACGTCCGGCAACCCGAAAACAAATTCCTCACCGACAAACCATGACCGCCTGGATCGGCGCGCGGCGCCGCACGTTTGTCAAGGGAGTGGCGGGCGCCCTCGGCTGCCTCGCCGCTGGCGTGCGCGCGCAACCCGAAGACGACACCGGCAGGCAGCTTGCCGACGCGCCGTTCACCCTCATCGCGCCGTTTCCGCCGGGCGGGCCGGTGGACACGCTGGCGCGCATCCTGTCACGGGGCCTGAACCGTATCCACGGCAAACCGGCGGTGGTCGAAAACCTGCCTGGCGCCGCCGGCAATATCGGCATGGACAAGGTTCGCCGCGCCAAGCCGGACGGCCACACGCTGCTGGTCGTGCCAGCGGGCAACCTGACCATCAACCCGACGCTGATGCCGGAATTCCCATTCCGCGTCGAGCAAGACTTCACGCCGATCACCCTGCTGGCCACCGCGCCCAACGTGCTGGTGGCCGCGCCGTCCTCCGGCATCCGCGACGTGAAGGCGCTGATTGCGCGCGCCCAGGCCAAGCCGGACGCACTGTCGTTCGCCTCGCCGGGCGTGGGCAGCGGCCTGCACCTGGTGGGCGAGCTGTTCAAGCAGCAGACCGGCATCGAGCTGCTGCACGTTCCTTACAAAGGCACCAGCCCCGCGCTCAATGACGTGGTAGGCGGCGCCGTGCCGTTGATGTTCAGCAACCTGCCCGGCGCGCTGCCGTTCATCCGCGACGGCAAATTGCTTGCCCTGGGCATCACCGATACCCAACGCACGCCCATCGCGCCCGGCATTCCCACTTTGGCCGAGCAGGGCATCGACGGCGTGGCAGTGAAGTCGTGGTACGGCCTGCTGGGGCCAGGAGGCCTGCCGCCGCCCATCGCCGCCCGGCTGGCGCGAGACGCGGCGGCAATCCTCGGCGATGCCGACAACGGCCAACTGCTCGAGGCCCAAGGCATGACCACCACCGTCTCCACCCCCGCCGAATTCGCCGCCGCCATGCGCGAGGAAACCGCCGTGTGGCTCAAGGTCATTCGCTCCCGGCACATCAGGATGACAAACGCGCCATGACCGCAACCGCCGCCCTCCACAACCAAGCCGCCGGCCCTTGCCGCGCAGCAGCACCCGCGAACGCACCCGCGATGCCTGCCCAAGCCGGCCAACCACCAGGCACATCCGCATTCATCCACCCCTTTCTTTTTCAAGGAGACAACCATGACTGATAACCGTTATCTGGAACCCCATCAAGCGCGCAAGCGCCCGCCCACGGTCTATGAAGACCTGCTGGGCGACTCCATCGAGCGTGCCTACGCCTCGGGCGTGCACGACCTCGCCGGGCTGATTTCGCACCTCAACAGCAGCGGTCCGGCCAGCCCCAGCGGCAAGACCTGGACTGAGGCCATCTACCGCCAGGAAATCGCCGCGCTGGCCGCTTGAGTCCAATACCGTTCAGTTAAGGGCATGAACCTTTATTTCGTCATTCCCGCCTTCGCGCATAGGCGCTACCTAAGCTCCGTCATTCCCGCGAAGGCGGGAATCCAGAGGCGCTTGATTCAGTGCCGGCTCTTGGGGAAACCCCCTTGGATTTCCGCTTTCGCGGGAATGACGAAACGTATGGGTTTGTGCGCTTAAATGACCCGCATTGCGTTCTAAATCCGGATATATCCCCCCATCATCACAAGGAACAGCCATGACCACCTCCCACCCCGATGCCGCTGACAAACTGCTTGAAATCGGCCTCAAAAACCTCTGGTACCCGATCTGCCCGTCCAGCTTCATCAAGGAAGCGCCCATCTCGCTGCGCCGCCTGGGCCGCAGGTTCGCGCTCTGGCGCGATGGCGACGGCAAACTGCACGCCCTGGAAGACCGCTGCCCGCATCGCGGCGCGCCGCTGTCGCAAGGCGTCATCCTGGGCAACCGCCTGGCCTGCCCCTATCACGGCGTCGAGGTACGCGCCGACGGCGTGGTCACCAGCGTGCCGGGCAGCCCCGGCTGCGCGCTTGAAGGCTCCCAGGCCACGCGCTTTTTCCACGTGCAGGAAAAAGCCGACACCGTCTGGCTCTACAACGCCCAGGAAAACATTGAAGCGCCGCCCCCCCTGGTGCTGCCCGAGCAACTGGTTGACGACGAGCGCTACGCGCGCTTTCTGTGTTACGTCGAGTGGAAGATCGACTACCGCTACGTCATGGACAACGTGATCGACCCCATGCACGGCGCCTACCTGCACAAACAATCGCACTCCATGGCCGAGGGCAGCATGAGCGCCAAGTTCGGCATCCGAGCGACCGACACCGGCTTCGTGTTCGAGAAAGAAGGCCAGCGTGACACCAACTTCGACTGGACCGAATGGGCCGACACCGGCGTGCACTGGATGCGGCTGGAAATTCCCTACCTGAAAACCGGCGGCCCTGGCGGCAACTTCATCATCATCGGCAGCTACACGCCCATCTCGCCAACCCTGTCGGCGGTATTCCACTGGCGCGCCCGCAAACTGCCTCCGGGCTGGGAGCGCGACACCTGGCGCTTCCTCTACAAAAACCGCCTCGAAAAGCGCCACTGGGCCGTGATCGAACAAGACCGCCTGCTGGTCGAAGACATGGACGGCGACGCCAACCAGCACGAGAACCTGTACCAGCACGACCTGGGCCTGGTGCGCTTGCGCCGCCACCTGCGCAACCTCGCGCAGCAGCAATTGGACGCGCAGGCCGCATGACACCATGACCAGCGCCGCCCAAGCGCGGTCATTTGTCATTTTCCTACCCCTGTCCGCATGTCCTCCCCCACGCTCAGCGCCCTGGTTCGCACCATCCGCTTCGAGGCCGACGGCATCATCAGCATCGAGTTGTGCCCCGCCGCCGAGACGGTCTTCCCCGCCTTTGAGGCCGGGGCGCACATCGATATACACCTGCCCGATGGACTGGCGCGCAGCTATTCGTTGTGCAACCCGCAGACCGACCGCCAGCGCTACGTCGTCGCCGTGCTGCACGACCGCCAAAGCCGGGGCGGTTCGCGCTACCTGCACCAGCAATTGCGCGTCGGCATGATCCTGCCCATCTCGGCGCCGCGCAACCACTTCCGGCTCGACGAAAGCGCGCCGCGCAGCGTGCTGGTGGCAGGCGGCATTGGCGTCACGCCCATCTGGTGCATGCTGCAACGCTTGGCCTCCATCCAGCGCCCGGCGCAACTGGTGTACTGCGCGCGCAACCGCAAACAAGCGGCGTTTTGCGAACCCATCGAGGCCCTGGCCGCGGCCCATGCCGTCGCGCTGACGTGGCACTTCGACGAAGAACGCGGCGGCCCGCCCGAGCTTGGCGCGCTGCTGGCCGGGCGCGGCGCCGACAGCCATTACTACTGTTGCGGCCCAGCCCCCATGCTGAATGCCTTCGAGGCCGCCTGCCAAAACCTTGGCCTGCCCCACACCCACCTTGAACGCTTCGCCGCCGCGCCCGCGCCCGCGGCGCAGGCCATGTCACAGCAGAGCTTCGTCGTCGAATGCGCGCGCAGCGGCAAAACCATCGAAGTACCGCCCGGCAAATCCATCCTCGACAGCCTGATCGACGCCGGCCTGCAACCCGGCCACAGTTGCAAAGACGGCGTCTGCGGCGCTTGCGAAACGCCCCTGCTCTCGGGCGAAGCCGATCACCGCGACGGCATCCTCTCCAAGCAGGAGCAGGCCGCCAACAAGACCATGATGATCTGCGTTTCCCGCTGTAAACGCGGGCCGCTGGTGCTGGATATTTGATGGCCCTCGATTCATTGTGAGCCGGCACGTCCGTGCACATTCCGCAACTCACTGCGTAACCCTATTCCCTATTTCATGGAGCCTGCAATGCCCTCCACCCTAAAACTCTTTGTGCTCTCGGCGATTGCGGTATCGGCGGCAAACGCCGCCGCGCAGCAATGGCCTTCCAAGCCGATCACCATCGTCGTGTCCTACCCGGCGGGC
The DNA here is from genome assembly GCA_031277295.1 of Burkholderiaceae bacterium. GTDB lineage: Bacteria > Pseudomonadota > Gammaproteobacteria > Burkholderiales > Burkholderiaceae_C > Ottowia. Next base: position 13,141 of record JAITMV010000089.1, read on the forward strand.
GGCGACACCGACGCATCGGCCCGGATTTACGCGGAAAAACTCAGCATCCGCCTGGGACAGCCCGTCGTGGTGGAAAACAAGCCCGGCGCTGGCGGAATCATTGGCAACTTCCACGTCGCCAAGGCCAAGGCCGACGGTTACACCCTTTTGTACGCGAACAGCACGCTGCCCATCGTGCAGAACGTGCTGAAGGTAGGCACCTCGGTGGCCTATGACCCGGTCAACGATTTCACCCCCATCATCCGCGACCAGAACATTCCATTGGTCATGGTCACCTCCGCGGACAGCGGCATCAAGTCGGTGCGGCAACTGGTTCAGGAAGCGAAAGACGGAAAGCGCATCAACTACGGCTCTCCCAGCACCGGAACGCCCATGCACATCGCGGCGGAAATTTTCAACAAGGCGGCGGGCGTCAAGATTCCCCACGTTCCCTACAAAGGATCGGCGCCCCTGGTCGCCGATCTGCTTGGCAACCATGTCAGCGTCGGCTGGACCACGCCGGGCGTGGCTATCGGCCACGTCAAGGAAGGCAAGCTGATCGCGCTCGCCCTGGCCGAACCCAAGCGCACCAAGCTCCAGCCCGACGTTCCCACGTTCCTGGAACTGGGCTACAAGGACGTGCAAATGAGCGCCTGGCAAGGCTTGATGGGGCCGCGCGGGCTGCCGGCGGATGTCGTGCGCGTGCTGAACACGCACATGAACGAAATCATCAAGCTGCCCGACGTGCAGACCAAGCTGGACGCTATGGGCATCGAGCCGGTAGGCGGAACGCCCGACGCATTCGCCACGCAAGTCGCCGACGATGCCCAGCGCTTCGGCGTTCTCATCAAGGAATTCGGCATCCAGGCCGAATAGCCGGGAAAGAGCACCGTGGGCGCCGTCATCACATGCGTATCGGATATGCGGGCGCTGGCGCTGCGGCGCCTGCCGCGCATGGTGTTCGATTACGTGGATGGCGGCTCATGGGCCGAATCGACATTGCGCGCCAATACCCAGGCGTTTGAATCGGTTCGATTCAGGCAGCGGGTTTGCCGCGACGTTTCCGCGCGCACCACGCAAACGACGCTGCTGAACAGCCCGGCTCAAATACCGGCCGCCATATCGCCGACGGGTATGCTGGGACTGCTGCACCCCGAAGGCGAGCTTGCCGTGGCGCGCGCGGCGGCGGCGTTTGGCATTCCCTATTCGCTTTCGATTGCAAGTAGTCATTCCCTGGAGGCGGTGCGCGCGGCGAGCAACGGCGAGTTGTGGATGCAGTTGTCGGTGCTCAAGGACACGGCGTTCATGCAGGGACTCATCGAAAGAGCGCGGACACAGCGCTGCGCCGCGCTGATTCTGACGCTGGACTTCCATGTCGCCGCCCCCCGCCATCGCGATGCCCGCAACGGCCTCGGCCTGCCACCGCGCCCGCGCCCCGCGGCCTTGTTGAACCTGCTGTGCAAACCGCGCTGGCTGTGGCGAATGCGCCGGCGCGCCCCTCTTTTCGGCAACATCATGGGCCACGCGCGGGGCGTGAGCGACATGCCGAGTTTCTTGAATTGGTACAAGGGGCAGTTTGAACTGAACCTCGGCTGGCACCATGTGGAATGGGTCAAGCGGCATTGGCGCGGCGCCCTGATCGTCAAGGGCATCCTGGAGCCGGACGACGCGCGCCGCGCCTTCGATGCCGGCGCCGATGCGGTCAGCGTGAGCAACCAGGGCGGGCGCCAACTCGACGGTGCGCCCTCGGCCCTTGAGGTTCTTCCTGAAATCGTTGCCGCCGCTGGCTCTCGGCGCCCGGTATTCCTGGACGGCGGCATCCGCGCCGGGCAGGACATACTCAAGGCGCTGGGGCTTGGCGCCCGTGGCGTGCTCCTAGGCCGCGCGCCGCTGTATGGCCTGGGCGCATGTGGCGAACGCGGCGTGCGCGCCGTTCTGGATATCCTGCGCGATGAAATCGACCTCACCCTGGCCATGTGCGGATGTCCCGATGCCAGCGGGTTCAGCCGTCGCAACCTCAGAACCGAACCACCCTTTGCCGGGCTTCACACATGAACATCGTGGTCATAGGCGCGGGCATCGTGGGGCTGACATCGGCCCACGCCCTGAATCGAGCCGGGCACGCGGTAACGGTGCTGGACAGCCAGCCGCAAGCCGTCATGGGATGCAGCCAAGCCAACGGCGGCTTTCTCTCGCCCTCGCACTGCGCGCCCTGGGCCGCGCCGGGACTGGCGCGGCTGGCCCTGAAGTGCATGTTCGACCCCGTCGCCCCCATGCGCTGGCGGCCCGACTTCAGCATCGATCAATGGCGCTGGATCGCCGCGCTGCTCGGCCAAGCCAGCGCCAACCGCTTTGCCCTGAACCGGGCGCGGATGCTGGCCTTGGCAAGATACAGCCGCGAATGCCACGACAAGGCGGATGCCGAGTTGGGTTTTTCCTATGCGCGTCACCACGACGGCGTGCTCCAGTTGTGCCGATCCGCGGCTGGCATGGCGGCGATGCAAAGACAACGCGACGCATTGCGCGCGGACGGAGTTGACGCCGTCTGGCGGTCGCGCGAAGAAACCCTCCAACTGGAGCCTGCCCTGGACAGCGCAATGCCCGACTTGCTCGGGGCATTGCATATCATCCATGAAGGCGCGGGAAGCTGCGAAAGCCACGGCAGGCAGTTGGCCCAACACCTCGCGCGGCAAGGCGTGCGCTTCGAGTGGAACGCCACCGTCGATGGATTTGAAGTCCTGGCCCCAGACGGCTCGGCAAGCAGCCGCAAGCTGCATTCGATCCGGGTCAAGGGGCAAACGCTGAACGCCGATGCCTGCGTCGTCGCCGCCGGCCCGGACACGGCGAAATTGCTGGCCCGGCATCTGCGCGTGCCCATCTACCCCGTCAAGGGTTACTCGATGACCGCGCCCATCGCCGAGCGGACCGCCGCGCCGCGCCGGGCGGTGATCGACGAACGGAGCAAACTCGCCATCGCGGCTTTTGACAACGTGGTGCGCGTCGCCGGATTCGCCGACGTCGTAGGCTACGACCTGCGCCTGGACAGCGCGCGCTGTCAACAACTGGTCGCTGGATTCGACGCCCTTTACCCCGGCGTCGCCGATACCCGCAACGCCCAGTTCTGGGCCGGGCTACGCCCTATGACGCCCGACGGCACGCCCATCGTCGGCGCCACCGGAATCAAGGGCCTGTACCTCAACAGCGGCCACGGCACATACGGCTGGACGCTGTCCCACGGCTCGGCGCAACTGGTGGCCGAGTGCATCGACGGGAAAAACCCGACGCTGAACCCAGCCGACTACGCGCTGTCCCGTTTCAAATCATGATCGTCAACCACCGGAGGTCCCATGCCTATCGTCAAAATTGAAATGCTCCCTGGGCGCGGCCAGGAGGCCAAACAAAAGGTCGCCACCGAAATCACGAACGTGCTCGCGCGCGAGTTCGAAGTCGATGCCGCTCACATCTACGTGATGTTCTCCGAGGTCGCCGGTGGCGACTGGGCCGTGGCGGGGCGGTTTCTGGGCGATCCGTCAACCAAGCCGGCGAAAGTGACGTCATGACCGCATCGCGCAAACGCATTCTTCTCGTCGGCGCGCAAGGCGTCATTGGCCAACATGTCCATGCCGCGCTGAAGGACCGCTACGAAGTCATCCGCGCCGGCCTGGACGGCCCCGACCTCACGCTGGATCTGTCAAAAGCCGCCGAAATCGCCGGCAAACTTCAGCAGCTTGGCCCGCTGGATGCCATCATCTCCACGGCGGGCCGCGCGCGCTTCGTCCCGATGGCGTCGGTGGAACCCGCCGCCATCGAATCATCCGCCTACGGCCTGGGCCTGCAAGACAAACTGCTGGGGCAGGTCAACCTCGCGCTGGCTGCCCGCTCGGTGCTCAAGCCTGGCGGCTCGGTAACGCTGACTTCCGGCACCACCAGCCACGACCCCATCCTGGGCGGCTCCTCATTGAGCATGGTCAATGGCGCGCTCGACCACTGGGTGCGCGCCGCGGCAACCGAGATGCGCGCGTTCCGCATCAATGCCGTCAGCCCCAGCCTGGTCGAAGGAACACCCCCGGCGGCCCTCGCCGCCTTCCCCGGCTTTGAAATCATCTCCGGGCAAAGGGTGGCGCTGGCCTACCTGCGCTGCCTGGAGAGCGGCATCAGTGGTCAGGTCATCAGAATCTGAAACGCGCCAGACAGGCGCAGCGAGGCAGTGGGTAGTTTTTCTCCTTCCCCCTGCAGGGGGCAGGGATGGAGGCCAGCCGGCCATCGCATTGCACGAGCCATGAATGAGAAGGCTCAGGCGCGAGCGTAGGCGTCTTCGAAGCGCACGATGTCATCTTCGCCGAGGTAGGCGCCTGACTGCACCTCAATGAGGCACAGCGGAATTTTGCCGGGATTGCCCAGGCGGTGCCTGGCTCCTTGCGGGATGTAGATGCTTTCGTTTTCCGCCAGTAACCGTTGCTGGCCGTCAATATGAATCTCGGCAGTGCCGCCCACGATGATCCAATGCTCGGCGCGATGGACGTGTTTTTGCAAGGAAAGCTTTTGTCCCGGTTGCACCACGATTCGCTTGACCTTGAAGCGCTCACCCTGGGTGACTTCTTCGTACCAGCCCCAGGGCCGATAGACCTTCCGGCTTTGGGTACCGGTCGTGTGGTTGGCGGCCCTTAGCCGCTCCACTATTTTCTTGACGTCCTGGTCCAAGCGCCGCTCGGCCACCAGTACGGCGTCAGGCGTGGCGACGACGATCAAGTCCTTTACGCCAATGGTTGCCACCAGCGGCCCTTCGCTGCGCAGGTACGAGCCGCGGGTGTCTTGCGCCACAACGTCGCCAATGGCAACGTTGCCCGATTCGTCCTGGCTGCCCAGGCTCCAGAGCGTCGACCAGGCACCGACGTCGCTCCAGGCAAAGTTGCCGGGCACCATCGCCGCATGATCGGTTTTTTCCATGACGGCGTAATCGATTGATATGGATGGGCAGCGGGCAAAAGCTTCGGCGTCCAGCCGCAGAAAATCCATATCGTGGCGCGCCGCCTCGAGCGAGCGGCGCACGGCGGCGATCAGCGCTGGCTGGTGGGTTTGCAGCTCGGCGATGACTGCTGCTGCCGGCAACAAAAAAATGCCGCTATTCCAACTGTAGCGCCCGTCCGCAAGGTAGGAGCGGGCGAGAGCGGCGCTTGGTTTCTCGACAAAGGCTTCGACGCGGCGCACGTTGCCATGAAGCGCTTCGCCAGCGCGGATATAGCCATAGCCGGTTGCCGGGCTGTCCGGATGAATGCCAAACAGTACCAGCGCGCCAGCCTTTGCGGCGGGTATGCCTTGCTCAAGCGTGGCCAGAAAACCCGCTTTGTCCGGTATCACCTGGTCAGCCGGCATCACCAGGATCAAGGCGTGCGCATCGGCTTTGCCGGCAATCAGCGCAGCGGCGGCCACCGCCGGCGCGGTGTTGCGGGCCACAGGCTCCAGCACAATGGTCGCGTTTTCTTGTCCGATCTCGCGCAATTGCTCGGCGATGATGAACCGGTGCTGGGCGTTGGCGATCACCGTGACCGGATGAAAGCGCTTTGGATCGTCGGTGCGCCGCGCCGTGTCTTGCAGCAAGGTGCTGCTGCTCATGAGCGGCAGCAATTGCTTGGGAAAGCTTTCGCGCGAAAGCGGCCACAGGCGCGAACCCGAACCGCCCGATAAGATCACCGGAAAAATTTTCGCCGACATGAATAGGTGTGGTCTTGGAGCAAGGAGTATTGTCCGTGCATCGGCGGCTCCAGGTTCAAGCTTTCCTGGATTTGAGAAACCCCGTGGTGCCATAGCGCGTGACGCGCTTGTACAGATCGGCCGCCAGCCGGCGCACCATGTCGGCGTAGCGGTCGATCAACTCGGGCACGATGCCGAAGTGGTCGTAGTTGACCACCACGTCCACGCGCTCGCCAAAGGGCGTGAGCAGGGCGCGCACGGCGGCGTCGATGGCGTCAATGGTGGCCTCGGCGTTGACTTGCAGGCCGGAAAAATCGATGTGCAGCACGCGCGCGGCGGCGTCCAGGTGCAGGCGCTCGGACAAGGGGCGCTCCAGCAGTTGCGCGCGCAGGCCCAGCGGTTCAGGCGAAAACAGCCGCGCGTCCATGAGTTGCAAGTCAGCGGCAATCCGGGGGCGAAACGACATGTGCGCCAGCACGTCGCGCTCCAGGTCAATGCCGGGGGCGATCTCGAACAGTTCCAGTTCGCCGTTGCCGGGTCGCCCCAAGACGGCGAAAGCCCCCTCGGGGGGCAGCACACCATGCGCAGCAGGGGAGCGTGGGGGCGCCGGGCGTGCCGCCGGGCCGTCCCAAGGCGCGCCAGCCCCCTCGGGGGGCAGCGCACCATGCGCAGCAGGGGAGCGTGGGGGCGCTGTTCCAGCGCCGCCATCCGCCGTAACCAGGCGAAACACCGCCCGCTCGGTCACGTACAGCACGCGCTGGCCGCGCCGCAGTGCCTCGGCGCCGCTGAAGGTGCGGTGTTCGACCTCGCGCACGAACTTGCGCGAGCCGCCTTCGCGGGCGATGGCCAGACGCCCCTCGTCCAGCCGCACTTGCAGTTGCCCGGCGGTAAAGGTGCCGACGAAGATAACCGTGCGCGCGCTCTGGCTGATGTTGATGAAGCCGCCCGCGCCGGCCAGCCGGGGGCCGAATTTGCTGACGTTGAGGTTGCCGTGCCGGTCGGCCTGCGCCAGGCCCAGGATGGCGATGTCCAGCCCGCCGCCGTCGTAAAAGTCAAACTGGTACGGCTGGTCGATGATGGCCTGCGGGTTGACGGCGGCGCCAAAGTTCAGCCCGCCCGCGGGGATGCCGCCAACCACGCCCGGCTCGGCGGTGAGCGTCAGCAGATCGATGATTTTTTCTTCCGCCGCCACGCTGGACACGCCCTCGGGCATGCCGATGCCAAGGTTGACGACCTGGTGCGGGCGCAGCTCCAGCGCGGCGCGGCGGGCGATGATCTTGCGCTCGCCGAGGCCCATGACGGGCAGCGCGTCAACGGGCACGCGGATTTCGGCGGCAAAGGCGGGGCTGTACGGCTCGGCGAAGGTCTGCTGGTGGTGCGCCGGGTCTTGTGCCACCACCACGGCGTCAACCAGCACGCCGGGCACCTTGACTTGGCGCGGGTGCAGGCTGCCGCGCTCGGCGATGCGCTCGACCTGCGCAATGACCACGCCGCCCGAGTTGCGCGCGGCCATCGCAATCGCCAGCGCTTCCAGCGTGAGCGCCTCGCGCTCCATCGTCAGGTTGCCGTCGGCGTCGGCGGTGGTGGCGCGGATGATGCCGACATGGATCGGGAACGCCTTGTAAAACAGGTATTCCCGCGCGCCGATGGTCATCAGCGTCACCAAATCCTCGGTGGTACGCGCGTTGAGCTTGCCGCCGCCGTGACGCGGATCGACGAAGGTGTCCAGCCCAATGCCGGTCAGCGTGCCCGGCTTGCCCGCGGCGATGTCGCGGAACAGGTGCGTGATAACGCCCTGCGGCAGGTTCCACGCCTCGATGTCGCCATCGACGGCCAGCTTCTGCACCTTGGGTGCCAGCCCCCAGTGGCCGCCGATCACGCGCTTCAACAACCCAACGTGGCCGAAGTGGTTGATGCCGCGCGTTTTGCCGTCGCCCTGGCCCGCGGCGTAAACCAGCGTCAGATCGCGCGGCTGGCCGGTGGCCAGAAAACGTTCTTCCAGCGCCACCGCAATGCCTTCGGCAAAGCCGATGCCGACAAAGCCGCCGGTGGCAATGGTGTCGCCGTCATGCACCAGTTGCACCGCCTCGGCGGCGCTCACCAGCTTGTTCTTGTACGGGCCGTGGCTGGCATGGTGCGCTTCAATGGCGGCGGGCATGGGGTGTGTCCTCCTGCGGGTGATCTGCAAGCCGCAGCATAGCGGGTTGCAAAAGGCGACCCTCTCTCCCAGAGGACAAGGGACAAGGCGAACCGCAAACAGACTCCAAGGGGCGGGCGTCACGCCCGCCAGAAGCGCTGGCTGTGAAAGTCAGGCAATACATGTAATGTATGCATGTCACGCCGCATGAACCTGACGTTTGACCCCGTCAAGAACCGCATCAATGTCGACAAGCACGGCGTCGATCTGGCCGATGTGGAAGGGGTGTTCTACGACGGCATGGCGCTGACGCGCGAAGACCGGGATCATGACGAAATGCGTTTCGTCACCCTCGGGCTGGACGGCTTTGGTCGCCTTCTGGTGGTCGTCTATACCTATCGGGGCGAAGATGAGGTCCGCGTCATTTCTGCGCGATTTGCTGAAGCAGCGCGAGCGGCGCATTTACGAAGGATAAGTCATGAAAGACAGCTACGATTTTTCAGCGGCCAAGCG
>JAITMV010000166.1 GCA_031277295.1 Burkholderiaceae bacterium
GGGCAACCACAAGGGTTGCCCCTACAGCGGTCGCGCTAAACGGGTCAAGTTTCATCTCAGGCTTGAGTTTCACTTCAGTTTTCCATAACGCTTATGCGCCATGAAAAACTGGGAGGCAAGGCACATCGCCCACACCCGATCAAGGGCCATGCCAGCGTGACACGGTCAGCAGATCGCGGATTTCCTTCAACTCGCGCTCGACCTGACGAATGTGTTCAGGAAAACTCCACCCGTCGGAGGCCGCGCTGTCGTCGAACTCGCCTGGGGTAACCTCGTCAGAGTCGAACACCTCAACGCCAGTGAGCATGACCTGGCCGGCGCGTTGGCGCTCGGTTTGGGCCAGTTCGTGCAGCTTGGCACGCGCGCCATTGATGGTGAACCCCTGGTCATACAGCAGTTCGCGGATGCGCCGAATCATCAATACCTCGTGATGCTGGTAGTAGCGCCGGTTACCGCGGCGTTTCATGGGACGCAGTTGGGTGAACTCCTGCTCCCAATACCGCAGCACATGCGGCTTGACACCGCACAACTCGCCCACCTCACCGATCGTGAAGTAACGTTTGGCGGGGATGGGAGGAAGCTGTGTTTCCATCGCGGATCGACATCTTGTGCGCGAACTTGGAAGATTAACGCAAGTGTCGCCCAATCACCATGATTTCCGTGTGAAGTTGTCGCAGTTTCAAAACTTGATCCCTTCAGGACCTGTTGACACTACTTTCCACTCAGAGCCTGTGAAGAAATCCGGCGCGTCCGAGCAGGTCGCCTGCAACGTGCCCGATTCTCTAGCGCAAAGCGCAGACATAGCTCGTGTTATGGCGAGCATTTGCTTTCGACGAGCGGGCGCGTTTTGACGGCATGAGCGGGCGTGGCAGGTTTTTTCACAGGCTCTCAGGGAGATTTCACTTCAACGCGGCACGCCTCGGTTGGCCAGTGCGTCGGCGCGCTCATTGCCCTCGTGACCGGCGTGGCCTTTGACCCAGTGCCAGCGGACGTGGTGGCCGGCACTTGCGAGCAAGGCGTCGAGCCGTTGCCACAGGTCGACATTTTTCACCGGCTGCTTGGCTGAGGTACGCCAGCCCTTGGCTTTCCAGCCGCTGATCCATTGCGTAATGCCCATCTTGACGTATTGGCTGTCCAGGTACAGGTCAACCTCGCATGGGCGTTTAAGCGCCGACAACGCCTCAATGACGGCGGTCAGCTCCATACGGTTGTTGGTGGTCAGCAACTCGCCGCCCGACAATTCTTTCTCGCGCCCCCCCGAGCGCAGCAACGCGCCCCAGCCGCCAGGACCTGGGTTGCCTTTACAGGCGCCGTCGGTGTGAACTTCAACCCGGATCAATGCGATCCTTTCGGCTCGCGGTTGGCGACCGGCGCAGGCGTTGCCGCCACCACGGGCGCGGCTTTCCACGCCTGACCGAGCAGCCGCGCGCCGCGGGCGCGCTTGACGGCGACGATAAAGTAGGCGGCGCCGAAAATCGGCCACCAGCGCGCGCCGACACGCTCCATCCAGCCAAAGCGTGCCTGAGCGCGCTCGCCACGCATGGCCGGACGGTAACAGCCGAACGAAATCGACTCCAACTCAAACTCCAGCAGCCGCAGCCAATCGCGCAATCTCCTGTGACCGATGAATGTACCGGCATCGGACAGAAAAAACTGCCCCAGACCGGAACGTCGCCGTCGGCCCAGCCCCCACAGGCTGACCGGATTGATCCCAGTGATGGCAATCCGGCCTTCATGCACCAACACGCGCTGCACCTCGCGCAATGTGGCGTGCGGGTCGCCACTGAGCTCCAGTGTGTGAGGCAGTACCACCAAGTCCAGACTGGCCTCTGCAAACGGCAGCGCCGTGCTGTCAACAACCAGCGTGGGGGCCAGCGCGCCCTGGGGGCAGCCCGCCGTCAGCGCCAGCCAGCGGTGCGACATGCGGTTGGCGGCCAGGGCATTGATGCCAAGCAAGCCAATTTGCAGCGCATGGTAGCCAAACACATCGGTCAAAGCGGCGTCGAAGCGCGCGCGCTCCCACTCCAGCAGGTACTGGCCGGTCGGCGTCTGAAGCCAGTCGATCTGTTCGGTTACCACGCTCGCCTACTCACGAAGACAAACAACGCCGGATGATTCAAGCGCATCGACGCTGCCAAATGCATAGCACTTACCCCCAGAAGGGCAGATGCAATTGCAGCCGCGAATATTAAGATTAAGGCGACGCTTCATCCAGCCCTTGCGGATGAGCGCTTCTTTAGTTTGGGATGGGCTGCAAGGCGCAAAGCGCAGCAATACCGCTTGGTACGCTTGAGCTTTGCACCTCGCATCCCCAAAGCCGAATCCGGCACGCTTTGCTCGCGCAGACTTGTTCAGAGCTTGCCTATCCATGTGGGTTTCGCCAAAATCGCCGGTGATCAATTACTGCCCTTATTGACTTTTTCAAACACATGAAACCGGTTTTTCCGTCCAAAGTGCCCTAACGTGTTGCAAATATGGCAAAAATCAATCACTCAATAGGTTTATAGTCCAAGTTACATGGAACTGACTGCCCTGCCCGCCTTCGAAGATAACTACCTTTGGTTGCTGTGTGACAGCACGCAAGCTTTGGTGGTGGATCCAGGCAGCGCGCCGCCGGTGACCGAAGCACTGCATCGGCTCGGGCTGCGGCTGGCCGCCATTTTAGTCACGCACCACCACGGTGACCACACTGGCGGCGTAGCCGCGTTGCGCGATGCCACGGGCGCACAAGTATTCGGCCCGGCGGGCGAATCAATCCCAAAGCCGTTCACGCCCGTTCACGGCGGCGACCGCGTACAAGCGCTAGGCATCGGCTGGCGGGTGATCGGCGTGCCGGGCCATACGGCCGGTCACGTCGCTTATTTTGCCGACGACATAAACGGCTCGCCGTTACTGTTTTGCGGCGACGCGCTGTTTTCCGGCGGCTGCGGACGTATCTTCGAGGGGACGCCGGCGCAAATGCTTGCCTCGCTCGACGCCCTGGCTGCCCTGCCCGCCGATACCCTGGTGTGCTGCGCGCATGAGTACACCTTGAACAACCTGCGCTTTGCGCGCGCGGTCGAGCCGGACAACACCGCGCTAGCAAACTACCAGCAGCAATGCCAAGCATTGCGCGATCAGGGTAAGCCAACGCTGCCGACCCATATCGGCCTGGAGCGCTCGGTTAATCCGTTTTTGCGCAGCCGCCAAGCGGCGGTCAGTCGCTCTGTGAAGGCGCACACAGGGTGCACGAACGATGATGTGGCGGTGTTTGCCGCCTTGCGCCAATGGAAGGACGAGTTCAAATGACGCGCTTTCTGATTCTGGCACTGATTGTGGCGCTGGCCGGCTGCACCAGCATACTGGGCAAAAAAAGCGCCCTGAGTCAAATTCGCGAGAAGGCCGCGGCCACGGCACAACGCTCAAAAGTGACCACGGTCAACACGGCGCAACGCCCCGCGGCCAACACAGTCAGCACGACACGGCGCTTCACGGTCAACACGGCACAGCGCCCCAAGGCAGGCGCGGCCTCACATGGCCGCGGCGTCATGTCGCCAGTCGCGATGACCGAGTTGCATTCCGACACCGTGGTGCCGCTGGACGCGCCGGCTGACCTCTGGGACCGGATGCGCCGTGGTTTTGCCATGCCCGACCTCGACACCAATCCGGTACGCAAGTATGAAGCGTGGTATGCGCGCCGGCCTGACTACCTCGAGCACATAGCCCGGCGCTCGCGCATATACATGTTCCACATCGTCGAGGAACTGGAGTTGCGCGGGATGCCAACCGAACTGGCATTGCTGCCCTACATCGAATCGGCCTTCAACCCGCAGGCTGTCTCCAGCGCCAAGGCCGCCGGCATATGGCAGTTCATGCCCGGCACCGGACGCGACTTTCAACTCACGCAGAACACCTTGCGCGACAACCGCCGCCACGTGATCGACTCGACCAGGGCGGCGCTCGACTATCTGCAACAGCTTCACTCCATGTTCGGCGATTGGCAACTGGCGTTGGCGGCTTACAACTGGGGCCCTGGCAACGTCAAGCGCGCCGTCGACCGCAACCGGGCGGCCGGCCGGGACGTCAATTACGCCAGCCTTCGCATGCCCGCCGAGACGCGCAATTACGTGCCCAAGCTGCAAGCGCTCAAAAACATTGTCTCCAAACCTCAGGTCTACGGCGCGACGTTGCCGCAGATCGGAAACCATCCGTTTTTCGATACCGTTGAGATCGCACGCGACATCGATATCGAGGTAGCCGCGCGCTTGGCCGAGGTTCGACTGGAAGACTTCAAAGCGCTCAACCCGTCCGAGCGCAAGCCAGTGATCTTTGCCGCCGGAACGCCACAAGTGCTGCTGCTGCCCTGGGACAACGCCGCCATCTTCAAGCGCAACCTGGCGGCAGCCGCGCCAAACTCACTCGCCTCCTGGACAACCTGGGTCGCGCCTTCCACCCTGCCCTCGCACGAGGTCGCCCGTCAGTTCGGCATGGACGAGAGAAACTTCCGCGCGATCAACGGTCTTTCGGGCGGCAAGATGGTCAAGGCCGGCTCTACGGTAATCGTGCGCCGCCCCAATGACCCAGTCACCTCGGCCGCTGACGCCGACGCGGTTGATGACAGCGCCGAGACCCTCTACCTGTCGAACATCGCGTTGCGCCGCACCACTGTTCATGCGAACAAAGACGACTCGATTGCCGCCATCGCCAAGCGCTACGACCTGCCCGCCGCCACGGTGGCGCGCTGGAATAAATCCCGCCCCGGCGCCGTGCTCAAGCCCGGCCAGCCGGTGGCATTGTTTTTGCCCGCTTACGCCGACGCCGAGACCAGAGAGAAATAACCGCCCGAGACCGCGCGTCCGGCGTACCAACTCATAACACGTTCTAACCCAGGACACTAGGCGTCGTCCAGACCGGATAGCGCTGTCTGGCCCGGTCGGTGAAGTCGTTCGTCCAGGTGTTGGGCGCCCTGGACACGTTATCGCCGCCAATCGCTTTCAATGCCGTCGACGCGCCGTCCTCGGATACCAGCCCATCGGGTGAGAACACCTCGCGCGCCTTATCCAGCGCCGCCATGTAAACGGTACGGTCACCGTACATGTGAGCTTCAGGAATCACGCGCACGATGTCGCTCGGTCCAGCCGTTTGCAACCACTTGAGCGCACGCACCACCGCGTTGGTCAGCGCCTGTACGGTGCGGGGATAGCGAGCAATAAACTTCTGCGTCGCGTACAAGCAAGGGCCAGGCATCGGCCCGCCCAGCGCCTCGTGCGTGCCGCGTAGCGAGCGTGTATCGGCCAGCACCCGCAACTCGCCACGCGCTTCCAGCATGCTGATAACCGGATCGATGCTCGACAGGGCATCGACGCGGCCGTCTCGCACCGCGCTCACCGCGGCCGCGCTGGTGCCAAGCGCCACAAACTCAACCCTGCCCGGCGCCACGCCGCCGCGCGCCAGCACCGTGCGAGCAAACCAATGGGTAGAACAACCCAGCGACGACACGCCAATCCGCCGCCCCTTCAAATGCCCAATGTGGCGATACTGCGGCACAGCGCGCGCGCTGACGCCCAGCACCGTCTGCGGCGCCCGCCCCAGGCAAACAAACGTCCGGCAATCAAATCCCCGCGCGTGCAACAACATCGCGTGCTCGAAGCCGCCAACGGCCACGTCCGCCCTGTCCGCCAATAGCGCCTGTTCGGCCTGACCGCTGCCCACGTATTCATGCAATTCGACACTCAGCCCCTCGGTCTTGAAGTAGTCCAGCTTCTCGGCCACGGTCAGCGGTAGATGATTCACCGTCGCCTTGCCGCCTACCGCCAGCCGCAACGCGGCCCGCTCCGGCCGATCCTGCGCGCCAATCAAACTGGCCGCCCAAATCGACGCCGGAGCGCCGAGCAGCAAGCGACGGTGCCAGGTGAGCAACGATCCGGAGCGTGAAGACACTTTAGACACAACACTTGAGACAGTAACACCCACCATGATAGTGTAAGTTGTTACTATTTGTATCAGTGAATACCCGCATTTGCTTACCATCCCCAAAACAATGAAATCTCATCTTTGCTCTCGCAATACTATAAGCAAACGCTCACTGTATCACAGAATATTTCTGTGCTTTGGGTTTTAACCTGGTTTTCCATAACGCTGGCTGCTGGAGGAATGGATTCCCATCACGCAGGGGCAAAAAATCTTTCGCCCTCCCGCGTTCCTCACTCCCTCGTCATTGCCGCGTACTCCTTCGTCATTCCCGCGAAGGCGCATAGGCACTAACCTGAAGTCCCCTCCCCCTTTGGAGTATGTCGCAAAAGGGTAGACACAAGGCCTGCCCCTACGAAATTTCCTGACAGAGGATTGGCGTAGGGGCGGCTCTTGTGGCCGCCCTGCTCCTTTTGCGATAGCCTTTTTTGGGGGAGGGAGCTTTAGGCAACCGTCGGAGTGAAAAATCTTTCGCCCCACGCATAAGCGGCGTTTGCTGAAATATCGAATGCGTTGTGGAGGCGAAAATTTTTTCGCCCTTGCCTTGCCACACGGGTTGAAAGCGCTCTGGCGCCCAAGCCGCATGAGGGCGCGGTGGGTGGTTTTACTCCCCGTTGGGGAAAGGCAGGGAGCCTCAGGTGAGCGTTCATACGGGTCAGAGAGATTTCGCAAAAGGGAAAGCACTTACGCCACTACCAGCGCAAGGCAGATGCGACGTCTGTCAAAGTGGCATGACATTTTGTCATAACAGTGTCTGCACACTTCTGTCAATTTGACAGGGCAGCTTGTTTTTCGCCTTATCTCATACGGTAACCTATTGATCTACAAGGAATAAATTCAATTTTGACATATGGCAAGGATGTTGCTTAGAAGTAGGGCAACGCCTTATTCATCATCTTGCGAGTGAGCGTGCCTCGGTTCAGGATGGCTTTACGGCTTAGCGTGGGGTGATGCGGGGCGCATGGCGTAGCAATGCCGGGTAGTATTGTTGCGCTGTGTGTCTTGTGTGGCACTGGCCTGAATCCGTGAGTTGAAGAGGAAAAACACATCACCTTCGGAGTGAGACCTTTTCTTCTTGAGGTCACGAATTCAGAACTGACTTCGGCAGGTTTTTTGTTCACGAACTTCTGACTCAAGGCACCAGGTAAACTAAAAGGAAAAGTCCATCGCATGTTAGTACCTGCTCGTCTCGTCTTTTGTTTGCTTGCCGTCACTTGTGGCGCAGCGGCTCAGACGCTTGGCTATGTCGCCGGGCTACAGTCTGATCGGCGGCCAGATGGCGCTCCTGCCGCCGCAACGGAGTTCAGCCTGCCGCCGGATCGACTCGGGCGCGCATTGCACGGTATTGAAGGCCAGCCTCCCGGCAACGTGCAAACGGTTGCCGCTACTGGCGGTTGGTGGGTTCCCTTGCGCTCGGCCGGCATGACGCCACCGTATGACTTGCGCGGATGGCACCAGCAAGAGCGAAGCGTGGCCGCGCGTTGAACCATGCGGCCAAGTTCATTCCTATACGGTTGCGTCGGCGCGTGTGCGCCGGGTGGCCTGACCGAATCGTGGGCATACCCCATCCGGGGTGGCCGCGATGCTGCCGACAGGCAAAAAGAGGGGCTTCGTCCCTGTGTGTGTTATTAGGTTCTTTTTAAGGAGATATCCATGAAAGTTATTCGCAATCTTCTCGGTCTGTCGGTCATGGCTGCCGCGCTTGGCGCCGCCCTGCCGGCCATGGCGCAACAGTCTGGCATGAGCGGCATGTCCGGTCAGCAGGGTATGAGCGGTATGAGTGGCATGTCCGGTCAGCAAGGCATGAGCGGCATGTCCGGTCAGCAGGGCATGAGCGGTATGAGTGGCATGTCCGGTCAGCAGGGCATGAGCGGTATGTCCGGCAACAAGAAATAAAAACGGTAGTTACGCACGCAAGCCGGACAACAGCGGCTTGCGTGCGGGCGCCGCTTGATGGGTAGCGGCGCCGGTCTTGATCCATTTCAGTGTTTCATGGCGCTCATGCGCCGCCCGCATCGCAGCACGAGTCTGCGGTTGGAGTTTGCCCGGTCGGCAGGGATGTCTGCCTGGGTGGAATGTCATTTCCGGGAGCGATCTTGATGAGTGCTTCGTGGTTTCGTGCGCTGCTCTACAAGCTGATGTGTGTCACGTCAGCCGGTTTGTTGGCAGCCTTTGGTACGGCGGGCTGCAAAGACGCCACCTCACCGCCGGCGCCTGTGGCGGCTGCAACGTCGGCACCGGCCTTTGCCGCGCCTGCCGAGGTCACGCCTGCGAGCTACCAGGCGGCCAAATATGACCCCATTCATTTCAAGCCAGCGATTGAACAGGCGACCGATCAGCAGTGCCTGGCCTGCCATGCCGAGGTGCTGAAGCCGTCGGTGCGCAAGGCTTCGCCGGCTGGCCTGGAGGCTGCTGCCGCCAAGGCCTGGTATCAGCGGATTTCCACTTATGAGGGCGAGCAGGACACGCTCCATCGCCGGCACCTGGAGACGCCTTATGCCAAGCAGGTGATGAACCTGCGCTGCACCACCTGCCATCAGGGCAGCGATCCCAGGGATCAGGCGCCGGGCAGTTCAGCCACCGCGCAGGCCGATCTGACGCTGCGCAAGACGGTGAAGCCGGAGGCCACTTGCCTGATGTGCCACGGTCAGATGAACTGGCCGGTGATGGGCCTGCCCGGCCCGTGGGCGGAGTTCAAGGAGCCGTTTCAGAACAACTGCGTGGTGGCCTGCCACACGGTGCAGCGGACTGTGCGGCATCAGGTCAATTATCTCAACGCCCAGGCCATCGAGGAACTGGCTGCCAAGACTGATGGCGGCGACGTGTGCTTTGGCTGTCATGGCGGGAGAGCCTGGTATCGCGTGGCCTACCCCTACCCGCGTCACCCGTGGCCGGACATGCCAGACGATGTTCCCGAGTGGGCCAAGAACCGCCCGACGAAATCGGAAGCGCGTTTTATCGCCGTCGCCAATCCCGCAGGAGAAAAGCAATGAAAAACGACTGGCCTCGACTGACCTACGCGGGCTTGGCGACACGGATGTTGCCCCCACGCTCCCCCGCTGCGCGTGGTGCGCTGCCCCCCGAGGGGGCTAGCGCGCCTTGGGGCGGCCCGGCGGCGCGCTTTCCGAGCGTGAGCGACAGCCTGGAGCGGGCCGGCGGCTACCGACGGCGCGACTTTTTGAAGATCATCGGCATCGGCGCGGGCGCCACGGCGCTGGGGGTTGGCGCCGCGCTGAAGCCGCAGGAGGCCAAAGCCTTCGCCTACGAGCCTTATTTCACCGATGATCAACTGACCACGGTGGTGACCTCGTGCGCGCACAACTGCGGTTCGCGCCATGTGCTGGTGGCGCACAAGAAGGGTGACGTGATCGTGCGGCTGTCCACCGACAACGGCACCTATCAGGCCGACGGCAGCTACGGCAAGGACACCGAGGCCGAGCCGCAGTTGCGCGGCTGCCTGCGCGGGCGCAGCTACCGCGCGCGCCTGTATTCGCCCGAGCGTCTGCTGTACCCGATGAAGCGGGTCGGCGCGCGCGGCGAGCACAAGTTCAAGCGCATCAGTTGGGACCAGGCGCTGGATGAAATCGCCCAAAAAATGGTGCAGTTGAAAAAGGATTACGGCCCGACGGCGCTGCTCGATCAGGCGTATGCCGGCGCCAGCTACGGCGTGCTGCACAAGAGCGACCAGATCGAGGGGCTGCTGGCGCGCTTTCTCGGCATGTTCGGCTGCCGCACCAATTCATGGTCGGTGCCCTCGTATCAGGGCACGACGTTTTCCAGCCGCATGACCTTCGGCACCATTCAGGACGGCAACGAGGACGACACCTTCGCGCACAGCAAGCT
>JAITMV010000222.1 GCA_031277295.1 Burkholderiaceae bacterium
CAAGACCGTGACCAATCTCGCCTTCCTCGATGGCGGCGCTGGCAACGACACGCTTACCGGCGGCGCGGGCAATGACACGCTGCGTGGAGGCACGGGCAACGACACATTGACCGGCGGCGGAGGCAGCGACACGCTAAGCGGCGGCGCGGGCAACGACATCTTTATCTGCCAAGCCGATGCAACCGGCGCCATCACCGACTACATCCAAGACTTCGGCGACAGCGCGGGCAATCAGGACATCATCGACCTCTCCGCCGTTGTAAACGGTATCACCGCATCAAGCTTCGCGGCGTGGAAGAGCAGCAACGTCATACAGTCTGGTTCGAATGTCGACGTCCGCTTCGGCGACGATCACCTGCTGCTCAGCAATGTCCAGGCGTCCATCCTCGACTTCTCAGACTTTGACTTTACTGTCTGATTTTTTTCTAGCGATTTACATGTATCGCCGTCATTCTCGCGAAGGCGGGAAGGCGAAGCTTCAAGGACCGCTCATCCGGGGGCTCTTTATTCAAGAGCCGACGCTTGAGGACACGCTCTGTAGATTCCCGCCTTCGCGGGAATGACGAAGGGACGCTGGAATGACGAGGGGATGCGGGAATGACGAAAGGGTGATGCTGCGTCGGTTTCATGCGTCGCGGGTGGCGCGTGAAGGTCATGGACACCAGGTTCAATGAGCACCCGCTGCTTTATTGTTTTCCTCAAGCGGAGCGCATTTCGGCTAAGGCCGTGAGTGTGCGAGAGCTTCTTGCCTTAAACTGGTTTTGTGATTTTCCGGCCTTCGCCGAATTCTCACTCTTGCCATGACTATTCGCAACCTTGACTTCCTGTTCGATCCCCAATCGGTGGCCGTTATCGGCGCTTCGGAGCGTCCGTTTTCGGTCGGCGGCACGCTGTGGCGCAACGTGCGCGAAGGCGGTTTTGCTGGGCGCATTTTTCCGGTCAATCCGAAATATCAGACATTGTCGGGCGAGCGCTGCTACGACCGCGTGGCCGATTTGCCAGAACCGCCCGAGTTGGCCGTGATCTGCACACCGCCGGCCACCGTGGTTGAGCTGGTGCGGCAACTGGCGCGACTGGGCACGCAAGCGGTGGTGATCATCAGCGCCGGCTTGTCGGCCCAGCAAAAGCGCGCCGTGCTGAACGCCGCGCGACCGACGCTGATGCGTATCTTGGGGCCCAATTGTGTTGGTCTGCTGGCCCCGCACGTGGGGTTGAACGCCAGTTTTGCCCACATCGCGGCGCGGCCAGGTGAGTTGGCTTTTGTCTCGCAGTCGGGTGCGCTGGTAACGGCCATGCTGGACTGGGCCGAGGCAAGGCAGATAGGCTTTTCGCAGTTCGTGTCGCTTGGCGAGCACGCCGACGTGGACTTCGGCGACATGCTGGACTACCTGGCCAGCGACGCACGCACGCGCGCCGTTTTGCTCTATATCGAATCAATTGACGAGGCGCGCAAGTTCATGTCGGCGGCACGTGCGGCTGCGCGCAACAAACCGGTGATCGTGGTCAAGGCCGGGCGCAGCACACAAGGACAGAAAGCCGCCGCTTCGCACACCGGCGCGCTGGCCGCGGCCGACGACGTGGTGGATGCCGCCATCGCCCGCGCCGGCATGTTGCGCGTGGACAGTTTGCAGGATTTGTTTGCCGCCGCCGAGATTCTGACTCGAGCCAAGGCGCCTATCGGCGACGCAATGACCATATTGACCAATGGCGGTGGCGCCGGCGTGCTAGCCGCCGATGCCGCCGCCAGCGCCGATGTGCCGCTGGCCGAATTGCCGCCAGCGCTGCTGGCCGATTTGGAGCGGGTGCTTCCGGCCAACTGGTCGCGCGGCAATCCGGTGGACATTATTGGCGATGCGCCCGCGCAGCGTTACGTCGATGCGCTTGCGGTGCTGGCACGCCGGCCGCAAGACACCGGGACGCTGTTGTTTATCCACGCCCCCACCGCCATCGTGCCCAGCGCCGACATTGCGCGCGCGCTGGCGCCGGTCATTCGTCCAGCCGCCCGCCCTCCGCTGCCGGTGGTCAGCGCCTGGCTCGGAGGCTCGGCGGTGGCCGAGGCGCGCGCCGTGTTCACCCAAGCCGGCATCGCCTGCTACGACATGGCCGAGCAGGCTGTCGCCGCCATTGGCATGTTGCAACGCTACGCCCGCAACCAGGCCGAACTGACTGAAGCGCCGCCCGCCGCGCCACCGGCCAACGGAGCCGCGCCAGACACCAAGCGAGTGCGTGAGTTGGTACGTCAAACGCTCGCCAGCGGGCGTGAAATGCTGACCGAGCCTGAAGCCAAGGCGGTCTGCGAGGCGTATCACATCCCCGTTGCCGCTACCCGCACCGTGCCCGCCGACCCGCAGGCGGCCGCAGCCGAGGGTGCGCGCATCGGTTTTCCGGTGGTGTTGAAAATTCTTTCCGAAGACATTACGCATAAATCCGACGTCGGCGGTGTCGCCCTCAACCTGTTGAACGAAGGCATGGTGAGCAGCGCCGCGCGGACCATGCTGGAGCGCGTGCGCCAAGTCCACCCGCACGCGCGCATCGACGGTTTCACCGTGCAGGCAATGGTGCGCCGCGAGCACGCGCGTGAATTGATCGTCGGCGCCAGCATCGACCCCGTATTCGGCCCCGTTATTTTGTTCGGCCAGGGCGGCACCGCCGTTGAGGTAATCAAGGATAGCGCCATGGCGTTGCCGCCGCTGAACAAGCCGTTGGCCCACGCGCTGATCGAGCGCACTCGCGTCGCCCGCCTGCTCAAGGGCTATCGCGACGTGCCGCCCGCCGATGTGGACGCCGTCATCGCCACCCTGCAAGCTGTATCGCAGTTGTTGGCGGACGTCTCGGAAGTCGCCGAGTTGGACATCAACCCGCTGATCGTCAACCACCAAGGCGCCATCGCACTGGATGCCCGCGTGCGCGTCAGCAAACAGCGGCCCGCTGGTGCGATCCGTTTCGCCATTCGGCCCTACCCCGCCGAGTTGATCGAAACCCTCGAATGGCGCGCTCGGCCCCTGACCTTGCGTCCGATCCGGCCCGAAGACGAAGCGCGCCACCTGGCCTTTCTGGCGGCGCTGGACCCGGAAGACATCCGCATGCGCTTGTTTTACAGCCGCCGCACCCTGGAGCGCAGCGAATTGGCGCGGCTGGTGCAGATTGACTACACGCGCGAAATGGCCTTCGTCGCCACCATCGCCGCAGCAAATGGCGACGAGCAGACCCTGGGCATCGCCCGCGCGCTAACCGATCCCGACAATGCTGGCGCCGAATTCGGCATCATCATCCGCCCAGACATGAAGGGCACCGGCCTGGGCCGCATTCTGATGGACAAGCTGATCCGCTACCAGCGCGCCGCCGGCACCCAGCGTCTGAGCGCAACGGTACTTGCCGAAAACGACCGTATGCGCCAACTCGGACGAACACTCGGTTTCACCGACCAACCCACTCCCGGCAATGCCGGTACACACGAATTGAGGCTGGATTTGCAGTCGGCTGCCAAAGCGCGCCCGAAGCGCGCGCCTGTTTGAACCTAGGCAGCCCGCCGCTTGTTATCTTCAGATGAGCTTTCGCGGCCCAGCGCGAGCACAAAACGCTAAACCACCCTGAGCGCTGCAACGGCAGGCCGCGCGGCGTCGGGGGTAAGCCGGGCGCGTATCGCGGTTTCAATGCCCGCTGCGTCAAGCCCCAGCGACGCCAGCAGGCAAGCGGGATCACCGTGTTCGATGAATTGGTCGGGCAAGCCGAGTTGCAGCAGGGGTTTGGTAAGACCAGCGGCGTTCAGCGCTTCGGCGACGGCGCTACCTGCGCCGCCCATGATCGCGCCCTCTTCCAGCGTCACCAACAAATCATGCCCGGCGGCCACTTCAAGCAGCAGCGCCGTGTCTAGCGGTTTGGCCCAGCGCATGTTGACGACGGTGGCCCTCAGGCGCTCAGCCGCTTGCAGCGCCGGATAAAGCAAGACGCCGAAGACGAAGATTGCGACGCGCTGACCTCGACGGCGGACTTCGCCTTTGCCGAACGGCAGCGCGCTCAAGTCGTCCAACGGCGTCACACCCGCGCCCGCACCGCGCGGGTAGCGCACGGCAACAGGGTGGTTCTGCTGGTACGCGGTACTCAACAATTGGCGGCATTCGCGTTCGTCGGCGGGACAGGCGATGCTGACGTTTGGAATGCAGCGCAGGAAGACAATATCGTAGTTGCCCGCGTGAGTGGGGCCGTCGGCGCCGACTAAGCCGGCGCGATCAAGGGCGAACACCACCGGCAGGTTTTGAATTGCCACGTCGTGGATCAACTGGTCGTAGGCGCGTTGCAAGAAGGTGGAGTAAATCGCCACCACCGGCTTCAAGCCCTCACAAGCCAAGCCCGCGGCAAAGGTGACGGCGTGCTGCTCGGCAATGCCGACGTCGTAGTAACGATCAGCAAAGCGCTGATGGAACTCAACCATGCCCGAGCCTTCGCGCATGGCCGGAGTAATACCGATCAGCCTGTCGTCGGCTGCCGCCATATCGCATAGCCACCCGCCGAACACCTGCGTGAAAGTCAGCTTCGGCGCCGCTTCGGGCTTGACCAAACCGATGGCAGGATCGAACCGGCCGGGGCCGTGATAGGCGATAGGGTCGGCCTCGGCCAGCTTGTAGCCGTGGCCTTTTTTGGTCACCACGTGCAAAAACTGCGGGCCGGCTTGACGGGCCATCAGATCGCGAATGTTCTCCAGCGTGGGGATCAGCGCGTCCAGATCGTGACCGTCGATAGGGCCGATGTAGTTGAAGCCGAACTTCTCAAACAGCGTGGCCGGCACCACCATGCCCTTGGCCTGTTGCTCCAGCCGTTTGGCCAGTTCAAACAGCGGCGGCACCTGGCCGAGCACGGTTTTGCCGACGTTTCTGGCGGCGGCGTAAAACTGCCCGCTCATCAACTGCGCCAGATACCGGTTGAGCGCACCCACCGGCGGGCTGATCGACATGTCGTTGTCGTTGAGCACCACCAGCAGGCGGGCATCGCGCTCGACCCCGGCGTTATTGAGCGCTTCGAAGGCCATGCCGGCAGTCATTGCGCCATCGCCGATCACGGCCACCGCCTTGCGCTCCTCGCCCCGCTGGCGCGCCGCCAACGCCATGCCCAGCGCAGCCGAGACGCTGGTTGAGGAGTGCGCGGTACCGAAGGCGTCGTATTCGCTTTCGTCGCGACGCGGAAAGCCCGACAGACCACCCTGCTGACGCAGCGTCGGCATACGCTGGCGGCGAGCGGTCAGGATTTTGTGCGCATAGGTCTGATGCCCCACGTCCCACACCAGCCGGTCATAGGGCGTGTTGAATATGTAGTGCAACGCAATCGTCAGCTCCACCGTTCCCAGGCTGGAACTCAAATGGCCACCGGTACGGGCGACGTTCTGCAAAACGCAGTCACGCACCAAGCCGGCTAGCGCCTTGAGTTGAGTGCGTGGCACGCGGCGCAAATCGGCAGGAACGTGAATGGTGTCGAGCAAGTCGGCGGGCATATCAGTTTTCCATGACGCTGGCGCGCCACCCGCATCGCATGAAACGGGTGTACAACATTGGCTGCGGTATCCGGCACGGAGGTCGGTTTGTCCTTGGTGCTTCGAACCCGTATCTCAGCAAGCGTAGGACGGGGTTCACCCCGCCATTCTCCGGTTTTGTGAAGCGGCGCAATGGCGGTGTGAACCCCGCCCTACGTTTGCTTTTTTTGCGCCGCCGGCCCCCATCCCTGCCTTCCCCCAGAGGAGGAAGGAGAAAAACCGGCGAGACACGGGAGTGTTTCATATCAGTTGTTCATTGTGCTCGGAAGCTTGTGAAGAAATCCGGCGCGTTTTGGCGGCATGAGAGGACTTTGGGCGGATTTGTCCACAGGCCCTCAGTTTTCCCGTCTAACGACCAAGTCAGCCAACGCCCGCAGCGGCCCCAGGCGGGTCATGCCACTGCCGTCCAGCGCCGCATGGGCGCGTACTCGCAAATCGTCGGCCAACGCCTGCGAAGCCTGCAAGCCCAGCAGCGACACGTAAGTGGGTTTGTCGGCCGCCGAGTCCTTGCCGACGGTTTTTCCCAGCGCGTTAGAGTCGGCGGTGACGTCCAGAATGTCGTCCACGACCTGAAACGCCAACCCGATGGCCGCGCCGTAATCATCCAGCGCCAAGCGCGCTTTTGACGGCACATCGGCACCGCAAGTCGCGCCCATGCGCACACTGGCTTGCAATAAAGCGCCGGTTTTCAATTGGTGCATGGCGCATAGCTCAGGCTCGGTCAAGCGTTGGCCAACACTGGCTAAATCAATCGCCTGACCGCCGGCCATGCCCCGCACGCCGACGG
The DNA here is from genome assembly GCA_031277295.1 of Burkholderiaceae bacterium. GTDB lineage: Bacteria > Pseudomonadota > Gammaproteobacteria > Burkholderiales > Burkholderiaceae_C > Ottowia. Next base: position 6,312 of record JAITMV010000222.1, read on the forward strand.
CGCGCGCCAGCAAGCGGCACAGCGCAGCTTGCATAGCGGGCGGCATGGTTGCGTCATCGGGCGCCAGCAACTCGAACGCCAACGCCTGCAACGCATCGCCCGCCAACAAAGCCCGAGCTTCGCCGAATTGGACATGCACAGTCGGCTTGCCACGCCGCAACACGTCGTTGTCCATGCAGGGCAAATCGTCATGCACTAGCGAATAGGCGTGAATCAACTCCGTCGCGCAAGCAGCGCGCAATGCCGCCGCGTCATTCCCCCGCACGGCTTCGCTGGTCGCCAGCACGAGCAGCGGGCGTAGACGCTTGCCGCCGCCCAGCACCGCGTAGCGCATGACTTGACCCAAGCCGGCCGGGGAATCAGCCGCCACCCAGCGCGACAGCGCCTCTTCCACCAGGGCTTGCTGGGCGGCCATCCAAGCCGGAAAATCCATCGCGCTCATTGTCCGTCCCAGGAACTAATGCCCCCTTGATCCAGTATCTTGACCTGATCTTCCACCGCCTGCAAGCGGTCACGGCAGTAGCGCAACAACTCTGTCCCGCGCTGATACTGGCTTAACAATTGCTCCAGCGGCATTTGGCCCGACTCCAGTGTGGCCACCAGTTGTTCGAGTTGCTCGATGGCCTCGCCATAACTGGCGGGCTGGGTGGGAGCAGCGATGGTTTTTCTGGGCATGGCAGAACAAACTAGTTATTTTAGGGCGTTGCCTTAAACTGAGGAGGACGTGGGGGTGCGATTGAAAATGACGTGTTTGCCAAACGCGGCTGCCGGTATTCCTCCCCCTTTTTGGGGGAGGGCTTCTTCCCTCAGCAATGGAAGGAGTCAATTCAAGCGCACACCACTTTCAATCGCACCCAAGGGCGTAGATGAAAGCAACGCCTCATCCGGTCGACTGCCGTTTCCAGGATAGCGTGCGGTTTTTCTTGCGTTTGGCCAACTTGCAGCCCAGATAGAATCATCAATTCCCTTGGTCAAAAATACTTTGGGTCCGCGCGCTAAATATCTTCGGATGCGGCGCTTACTTCCTGCCCCTTCATAGGGGGAGTCTTTGGGTTGGACTAATCATGTCTGATTTGAGTCTTCAGTTACAGCAGGCGGCAAGTCAACTTCCCGTCAGTTCCTATTTTGACGAGGCGCTTTTGCAGCGCGAGCGGAGGCTTATCTTCGAGTCCGCTCCGCGCTACGTCGGCCACAAATTGGCCATCACCAAGCCGGGCGATTACCACGCGCTGCCGCAAGAGGCCGAAGGCCGCGCGCTGGTTCACGACCGTCAAGGCGGCGTGCGGCTGATCTCCAACATCTGCCGGCACCGGCAAGCCGTGATGCTCAAGGGTCGCGGTTCGCTCGATAACGAACACAAAGGCGCCGCTGGCGGCAACATCGTCTGCCCGCTGCATCGCTGGACGTATTCGGCCGGCGGCGAACTACTAGGCGCGCCGCACTTCGCCCAAGACCCGTGCCTGAACCTGAACCGCTACGGCCTGCGGGAATGGAACGGCCTGCTGTTTGAGGACAATGGCCGTGACATCGCCGCCGATCTAGCCGGCATGACGCTGGCACACAAGTTGTCGTTTGACGGCTATGCACTCGGTCACATCGAGTTGCATACCTGCCGCTACAACTGGAAGACCTTCATCGAAGTCTACCTGGAGGACTACCACGTCGCGCCGTTCCACCCCGGCTTGAGCAACTTCGTTACTTGCGATGACCTGCGCTGGGAATTTGGCAGAGAATTTTCTGTCCAGACCGTCGGTGCGTCAGCCAACCTGGCGCCTGGCAAGCGCGCCGGCAGCCCGGTCTATGAACGCTGGCACAAGGCGCTGATGGCTTACACCCAGGACAAGAAACCCGCGCGGGGCGCGATATGGCTGACCTACTACCCGCATATCATGGTCGAGTGGTACCCGCATGTGCTGACCATCTCCACGTTGCACCCCATCAGTGTGAGCGAAACGCTCAACATGGTCGAGTTCTACTACCCCGAGGAAATCGTCGCTTTCGAGCCGGAATTCATGCAAGCGCAGCGCGCCGCTTATATGGAAACCTGCATCGAAGACGACGAAATCGGCGAACGCATGGATGCGGGCCGCAAGGCGCTTTTCGAGCGTGGCGAAAACGAAGTCGGCCCCTATCAAAGCCCGATGGAAGACGGGATGCAGCACTTTCACGAGTGGTACCGGCGCGTCATGGACATGATGCCCGCCAAAACTTGACGTTATTGCGCCACCGGTTGCAGCGGTTGTGTCGGTGCGGTTTTCGTGCCTAGTACTCCGTTCCGCCAAAACATTGACATGAAATCGCGTCTTTGTCCGCCATGCTGCGTTGCAAATGCTCGCAATACCACTCGGTATTGCTGCGCTTTGCGCCTTGCCTGGCGAACAAATCCATCGATTTCAT
>JAITMV010000239.1 GCA_031277295.1 Burkholderiaceae bacterium
ATGGCGGTGGGTGATGGGAAAATCGAGTGGGAAAATCGAGTGGAAAAATCAGGTGGCAAGATCGAGCAGCAAGATCGAGTGGCAAGATCGAGCTGACCTTGCCCTCGAAAACCGTATCCCTTGCGAGGTGTTTCAATATAGGCAAGGAGAACGCAGATGAAGAAGACGAAGAGGGCGAGTTACACGCTGGAATTCAAGCAAGAGGCGGTAAGGCAGGTCGAGGGAGGTCAGAGCATTGCTGCGACGGCGCGGGCCTTGGGGGTGGTTGATCAGACCTTGTTTAACTGGGTCAAGGCCCAGCGCGCAGGCCGGCTCACGGGTGCTGACAGCAAGGCGGTGAGTGCCGAGCAGATGGAGATCAGTCGTCTGCGCGCTGAGCTTGCGCGTGTGAAGATGGAGCGCGACATTCTGGGAAAAGCGACGGCGTACTTCGCGAAAGCGCAGCGGTGAAGTACGCCTTTGTCCGTCGCCACCGTCGGGTGTGGCCGATCGGGGTGCAATGCCGGGTGCTGCGGGTGAGTGTGGCTGGCTACCACGAGCACTGCGCGCGCAAGGCTGGCGGTGCTGTGAGGCGCTCCATGAGCAACGATACGCTGCTGGCGCACATCCGGGCGATCCATGCGCAGACGCGCGGCAGCTACGGCTGGCCGCGCATCTGGAGGGAGCTGCGGGCACGTGGCCTGCGCGTGGGCAAGGCGCGGGTGCAAAAGCTGATGCAATGCCACGGCATTCGCGCCAAGGGCAAGCGCCGCTTCAAGGTCACCACCGATAGCGCCCACGGCTTGCCGGTCTCGCCGAATCTGCTCAACCGTGAATTCACCGCCGCCCGGCCGGACAAGGTTTGGGCAGGCGACATCACGTCCATCGACACCGGCGAGGGCTGGCTGTTTGTGGCGGTAGTCATCGACCTGTTCAGCCGCCAGGTGGTGGGCTGGTCGCTGCGCGAGGACATGGCGCGACAGATCGCAGTCGATGCGCTGCGCATGGCGTGGTTCAAGCGCCGCCCCGGCGAGCAGGCAGGATTGATCTTCCACAGCGACCGGGGCAGCCAGTATGCCAGCCACGACTTCCGGGAGGTGCTCAAGGAGTACGGCATCACCAGTTCGATGAGCCGCAAGGGCAATTGCTGGGACACTCAGTCCAGAATTCGTTTTGAACGTCGGACCGATCTGACCCGTGCTGGGATTGGCCAAGCTGCCCTGGCGTTGACCTGTCGATCGGGCTCCGGCGTTCCCCGAGCGTTGCCGGGCCCAGCGTTTGTGACCTGATAGGAGCTTTGTTCTGCACCGTGAGTGTCCTGTCCAGCGAGTGGGGTTGGCGATGCATCCACCACGACGGAAACACACATGGAACAACACGAAATCATCCTGGGCGTCGACACGCATCTCGATACACATGTCGGGGCGGCCATTGACGAAACAGGAAAGCTTCTCGGAACGCTATCGGTGCCTGCCGTCGCGGCGGGCTATCTCAAACTGTTGACTTGGGCGAATTCACTCGGTCGTCTGTGTCGCGCTGGCGTTGAAGGCACCGGTACTTATGGTGCAGGCTTGACTCGCATGTTGCGCGATCACGATGTCGAAGTGCTGGAGGTCAATCGTCCTGATCGGGCCGCGCGCCGATCACGTGGCAAGTCCGATCCCACTGATGCGGAAAACGCCGCGCGAGCGGTGCTTGCCGGAAAAGCAACGGCGACGCCCAAAGAGCAGTCTGGAGCAGCCGAAGCGATGCGTGCCGTTTCCGTTGCACGTCGCAGCGCGGTCAAGGCCAAGACACAGGCGATTAATCAGTTGCAAGCGTTGCTGGTACGCGCCCCGCACGACATCCGGGAACGTCTTCTGAAAACAAAGACGGTCGAATGTGTTGCCAAGTGCGCACGGCTGCGCTCGTTGGGTGATACACCCATGTTGCAGACACTGACGACAACATTGCGCTTGCTCGCAAAACGCTGTCTTGCGCTAGACGCAGAGCTTAAGCTGCTCGACAGCATGCTCGAACATCTGACCCTCCAGCATGCCAAGCGTCTTCGCCAACGATTCGGCGTTGGACCGCAAACAGCAGCAGTTCTGGTTGCCGTTGCAGGTGACAATCCAGAGCGCTTGAAAAGCGAGGCGGCCCTGGCGGCGCTGTGTGGTGTGAGCCCATTGCAAGCATCTTCTGGAAAAACAGTCCGGCATCGCCTGAATCGAGGCGGCGACCGTGCCGCCAACAATGCCTTATGGACCATTGCCATGGTACGCATGCGCAGCGATCCGAGAACACGGGCGTATGTCGAGCGACGAACCCAAGAAGGCATGTCGAACAAGGAAATCCACCGCTGTCTGAAACGCTATATAGCCAGGGAACTGTACCCGCTCATTCTGGCCGACTTGGCTGATTCAGCACGTGCCGCTTGACATAGGAGCGTCAATGCGTGCAGCGAATCGCTGTTCGGGTCATTGAAGGTAGAGCGGTTGCACGGGCAGCGTTTTGCCACCAGACGCCAGGCCAAAGATGAAATCGTTGCGTGGCTACTCTGGTATAACCATACTCGGCTGCACTCGACGCTGGCCTATGTCAGCCCGATGCAGTTCGAGCAGAACTGGCTTGCCAATCAACCCTGGCTCGCCTACTCATGAATTCTGTTATGGGATACGAAGTCCAGGGGCAAGGTCATGGCGCGGGGCTTTTGTCCGCAAGCCTGGCCCGCAAGCGGCGATGCCGCCTTATATCAACTTGCCATCGACAAGCTGCAAGCTCCGCGTTGCGCGCGCCGCGAGTTCCGGGTCGTGCGTGACGATGACAAGGCTCGTGCCCACGGCGGCGTTGAGTTCGAGCATCAGTTCGAACACCGCGTTCGCGGTGCGGCGATCGAGGTTGCCGGTGGGTTCGTCGGCGAGCACGCAGCGCGGTTGGGTGACGAGCGCGCGGGCGAGCGCGACGCGCTGACGCTCGCCGCCCGACAGTTCGCCCGGCCGGTGCTTGAACCTGTGCGCCAAACCCACGCGCGCCAGCATCGCGGCGGCTTGCGCTTCGGCCTCGCGCGCGGGCAGGCGGCGGATCGCCAGCGGCATGGCGACGTTTTCCACGGCCGTGAATTCGGGCAGCAGATGATGAAACTGGTAGATGAAGCCCAGCGCGCGGTTGCGCACGCGGCCGCGCTCGGCCGCCGACAAGGTGTCGAACGGCTGGCCCTCGATGCGTATCTCGCCGCGCGTGGCCGCGTCGAGCCCGCCCAGGATGTGCAGCAGCGTGCTCTTGCCCGAACCCGACGCGCCGACGATCGCGATGTGCTCGCCCGCCGTCACGGTGAGATCAACGCCCATCAGCACCGCGACATCCTGCGGCCCGCTGGTGTAGGTTTTTTCGAGCCCGCGACAGGCGAGCACCGGCGCGCGCGCGCCATCGCTCTGCACGGACGCCGATGCAGCTTCACTCATAACGCAAGGCCGCCGCGGGATTGATGCGCGCGGCCTTCCACGACGGATAAATCGTCGCCAGCAGCGCAAGCGCGAGCGCCACGCAGGCTATCGTCACCACATCGCTTTGCAGCAGCTTTTGCGGCAGATCGGAGATGTAGTAAATCGACTTGTCGAGAAAGCTCACCCGGAACACGCGTTCGAGGAAGGGCACGATGACGTCGATGTTGAGCGTGATGAGCACGCCGC
>JAITMV010000250.1 GCA_031277295.1 Burkholderiaceae bacterium
TGGCCGGCAGCGGCTGGCGCGGTTGTTTGGGGTCGGCGGAAAAAGTCAGCGGACTGGCGGGCACGTCGGCGATCACCTCGATAGGCGTCAGACTGCGCGTCGATTTCTGGGCGTCGGCGGCATGGGCCGTACTCATGCAGAACATGCCTAGCGCACCCGCAGCCAGCAAGGCTTGGACAGCTTGGCCAATAGGCGTGCGTGAATACCGGACGAAAAAATCAAACAGAAAATTCATGGTCATCGAACCTCGACAAAAGCCCCGGCGCGGCACCATGCACGGCCCCCCAGCAAGGCGTGGGCCGACAGTGCTCGCCAACGGGCAAGACAAACAAAAAGAGAAAAAGGGGAAAGAAAACGCCGCGTTTTCAGGCGCTGGGCGGCGCACGCGGCAACGCGCGCACATAGCGGCGGGCCAATCGCGGCGGCGCATCGGCCACTGGCCGCATAACCGCCGCCGTCGGCGCGAAGCCCGCCAGCACCAGGGCGCCCGACGTGACGAAGGGCGTATGCGTCAGCAAGCTGCAATAGCCGCAAGAATCAAATCCGTGGACGGGCGGCTGTGAAGAACCGCTGCCCGACTCAAACGGCGCGCCGTGACTGGCGCTGCAAACCGCCGGATCAAGTTGCCCTGGCGTACCCACCCACTGCGTCAGCAGCGGCATCAACACCGTCAGGCAAATGGCAAAGACCCCCAGCCACGCCGCGAACTGGCGCTGGCGCCGGAACGCGCGGTTCGCTGGCAGGGTCACGACCTATTCCTCAAGCATCATCACGTATCAATCATCGCCCGCAACGCATTCGTCTCAATGAAGTTGCGGCGCGGCTCGACCTCGTCGCCCATCAGGGTGGTGAAGACGCGGTCGGCTTCGATGGCATCGTCGATCTGCACGCGCAGCAGGCGGCGCACTTGCGGGTCCATGGTGGTTTCCCACAGTTGCTCGGGGTTCATCTCGCCCAGACCCTTGTAACGCTGGCGGTTGGTGGTGCGCTCGGCCTCGGCCAGCAGCCATCGCATGGCCTGGCGAAAGTCGGCCACGCGCTCCTCGCGCTGGCGCTCACCCTCGCCGCGCGTGACTTTGGCGTCCTGGCCCAGCAAGCCTTTAAAGGTGTGCGCGGCTTCGGTCAGCGCGGCGTAATCGGCGCCGTGGACAAAGTCCTGGGTGATGACGCTGCTTTTGATGTTGCCGTGCTGCCGCCGACTGATGCGCAGAACAGGTTTATCGGAACGGGCGTCGAATTCGCTGGCAACCTCGGGCGCGCTGCCATTCGCCTGCATCTCGGCCAAACGCTGTTGCAGTGCGGCGGCGCTGGCCTCGGCGGCGGGCACGCTGTCCAGATCGAGCGTGACGCCGCTGGCGATGGCGCGCAGCGCCTCGGTGTCCATGAACTGCGACAAGCGCCCGATCACGCCTTCGGCCACCTGGTATTTGCGCGCCAGTTCGGCCAGCGTGTCGCCGCTGATTTGTTGCTGGGCGCCACCATTGGTCTGGCCAGTGTGGACGATAGCGTCTTTCAGCGCCACGCGCATCAGGTAGGCGTCGAGCGCGGGGCCGTCCTTCAGATACAACTCTTCCTTGCCGGACTTGACCTTGTACAGCGGGGGCTGGGCGATGTAGATGTGGCCACGCTCGACCAACTCGGGCATCTGGCGGTAAAAGAAGGTCAGCAGCAAGGTACGAATGTGCGCACCGTCCACGTCGGCGTCGGTCATGATGATGACGCGGTGGTAACGCAGTTTGTCGATGTTGAAGTCGTCGGCGCTGCTTTTGCCCGAATCGGCGGCGGTCTTGCCAATGCCGGTGCCCAAGGCGGTGATGAGGGTGACGATTTCGTTGCTGGTGAGCAACTTTTCGTAGCGCGCGCGCTCGACGTTCAGAATTTTTCCGCGCAACGGCAGAATGGCCTGGAACTTGCGGTCGCGCCCCTGCTTGGCGCTGCCGCCGGCGGAGTCGCCCTCGACGATGTAGATCTCCGACAGCGCCGGGTCTTTCTCCTGGCAGTCGGCCAGCTTGCCGGGCATGCCGAAGCCGTCAAGCACACCCTTGCGGCGCGTCATTTCGCGCGCCTTGCGCGCGGCCTCGCGGGCGCGGGCGGCGTCAACGATCTTGCCGCACAGAATCTTGGCGTCGCCTGGGCGCTCTTCCAGATAGTCGGTCAGCGCCTTGGCGATGATGTCCTCGACCGGCGCGCGCACTTCGCTGCTGACCAGCTTGTCCTTGGTCTGGCTGCTGAACTTCGGCTCGGGCACTTTTACGCTCAACACGCAGGTCAGGCCCTCGCGCATGTCGTCGCCGGAGACATCGACCTTGGCTTTTTTGGCTAGCTCGTTGTCGGCGATGTATTTGCCAATCACGCGCGTCATCGCCGCGCGCAGGCCGGTCAGGTGCGTGCCGCCGTCGCGCTGCGGGATATTGTTGGTAAAGCACAGCACCTGCTCGTTGTAGCCGTCGTTCCACTGCATGGCGACTTCGACGCCGATCTCGGTGCCGGGCAGGCCGCCGTAGCTGTCAGCCGGGCGCGCGCCGATGGCGTGAAAGGCGTTGGGGTGCAGCACGCGCTTGCCGCCGTTGATGAAATCAACGAAGCCCTTGACGCCGCCAGCGCCGGAAAAGTCATCCTCCTTGCCGCTGCGCTCATCGACTAGGCGAATGCGCACGCCGTTGTTCAAAAAGCTCAACTCGCGCAGCCGCTTGCTGAGAATTTCGTAATGGAATTCGTTGTTTTCCTTGAAGATGTCGGTGTCGGGCAGAAAACGCACCTCGGTACCGCGTTTGTCGGTGTCGCCGATGATTTTCATCGGCGAGACCAGGGCGCCGTCCACGGTTTCGATCACGCGGTCTTGTACAAAGCCGCGACTGAATTCGAGTTCGTGCTTCTTGCCGTTGGAACGCACCGTCAGGCGCAGCTTGCTCGACAGCGCGTTGACGCACGACACGCCGACGCCATGCAGACCGCCGGACACCTTGTAGCTGTTTTGGTTGAACTTGCCGCCCGCGTGCAACTCGGTCAGCGCGATTTCGGCGGCAGAGCGTTTCGGCTCGTGCTTGTCGTCCATCTTGACGCCGGTCGGGATGCCGCGACCGTTGTCCACCACGCTGACCGAATTGTCGGTGTGGATGGTGACAACGATGTCGTCGCAGTAGCCGGCCAGCGCCTCGTCGATGGAGTTGTCCACCACCTCGAACACCAGATGGTGCAAGCCGGTGCCGTCGCTGGTGTCACCGATGTACATGCCGGGTCGCTTGCGCACGGCCTCCAGCCCTTCCAGAATCTGGATGGCGCTTTCGTCATAGCCGTTGCCGCGTGGGGTTTCAGGGGTGTCAGAGGGTTGGTGGCTGCTGGGATCGGTCATGATTTTTTGCGTTTGGCGCGGATGACAAATGACAAGATGATGCCGGCTGCGCCGACATGACGCGCGCCAAAGGCGCACATGACAAATCATGCGCCGTCAGGCGCGTCATTGAGCGCAGCGAAGTCATTTGTCATGCGCCGTTCTGAGCGCGGTGATTTGTCAAATCCTCATCGGCATCACTACATATTTGAAATGCTTTTTACTGGGCAGCGTGATGAGGATCGAGCTGTTACCGTCCTGCAATTCGATGGTGACCATTTCCTGCTGACTCATGTTGGCCAGCGCGTCGATCAGGTAGGTGACGTTGAAGCCGATCTCTATCGGCTCGCCGTCGTAGTCGATATCCAACTCGTCCACCGCTTCTTCCTGCTCGGCGTTGCTGGAGGCCACGCGCAACGCACCCGGCTCGAAGTTCAGGCGCACACCCTTGAACTTCTCGCTGGTCAGAATGGCGGTGCGTTGCAAGCTGGCCAGCAACGGCGCGCGCCCGAGAGTGACACTGTTTTTGTGGTTCTTGGGAATGACGCGGTTGTAATCGGGAAACTTGCCTTCGACCAGTTTGGTAACGAATTCCATGCCGCCGAAAGCGAACTTGGCCTGGTTGGCGGCAAACTGCATCTCGATCATCGGCGCATCCTGCCCTTCAGGTGCGCTGGCGTCGGACAACAGGCGCTGCAACTCGATCACGGTCTTGCGCGGCAGAATCACCTCCTGCTTGGGCGCGTCGACGTCCAGCGTGGAACTGGTGAAGGCCAGGCGGTGGCCATCGGTGGCGACCAAGCTCAACTGACCGTCTTCGGCCGCGAAAAGAATGCCGTTCAGGTAGTAGCGGATGTCGTGCACCGCCATCGCAAAGGCCACCTGGTCGATCAGTTCCTTCAAGGTTTTTTGCGGCACCTTGAAGGCTGGACCGAAATTGGGCGCCTCCTGCACCAGCGGGAAGTCTTCGGCTGGCAGGGTCTGGAGCGTAAACTTGCTCTTGCCGCTTTTCAGGATCAGTTTGGACTGCTGGGACTCCAGACTCACGGTTTGCTCGGCCGGCATGGTGCGCAGAATGTCAATCAGTTTGCGCGCGCCTACCGTGGTACTAAAGTTACCGTCGTCGCCGCCAAGTTCAGCCGTTGCACGAATCTGGATTTCGAGGTCGCTGGTGGTGAACTGCAAAACACCGCCGCTCTTTCGGATCAGCACGTTGGCCAGCACCGGTAGCGTGTGCCGCCGCTCGACAATGCCGCAGACCGATTGCAACGCCGTCAGCAACTGGTGTTGTGTGGTCTTCAAAACGATCATGTGTACCCCTCAAATCTTACCCTGGCGGCCGACGCCAGTTAACCCTATATTGTCGTCGGAATTCGCCGGCCACTCGGCCAAAACCAGTGGATCAATTCGGTACGTTTTGGCGGCATGGGCCAAGCGCGCCGAATTTATTCACGGACTCTCAGCCTTTTAGCGTTTGCTCCAACACATGCAACTGCTGGTTCAGCTCGGTCAACTGCTGGCGCTCGGCGGCGATCTTGCGTACCGCATGCAGCACCGTGGTGTGATCGCGCCCGCCGAACAACTCACCAATTTCCGGCAGGCTTTTTTGCGTCAGTTCCTTGGCCAGGTACATGGCGATCTGGCGCGGCCGGGCAATACTGGCCGGACGCTTTTTACTGTGCATGTCCGACAGCTTGATCTTGTAGTAATCGGCCACGGTTTTCTGGATGTTCTCGACACCGATCTGGCGGTTTTGAATCGACAACAGATCGCGTAGCGCCTCGCGCGCCAGCGGAATCGATATATCTTTCTGATTGAAACGCGAGTAAGCCAGTATCTTGCGCAGCGCGCCTTCGAGTTCGCGCACGTTCGAGCGCACGTTCTTGGCAACGAAGAAAGCGACTTCCTCGGGCATCTCGGCGCCCTCGGCCGCCGCCTTATGAATCAGAATGGCCACGCGCATCTCCAACTCCGGTGGCTCCAACGCCACCGTCAGGCCCGAATCGAAGCGCGATACCAGCCGCTCATGAATGTCAGCCAGCCCCTTCGGGTAGGTGTCGCTGGTCATGACGATGTGCGACTTCTTGGCCAGCAACGCCTCGAACGCGTTGAAGAACTCCTCCTGCGTGCGATCCTTGTTGGCGAAAAACTGCACATCGTCGATCAACAGCAGATCGAGCGAGTGGTAACGCTGCTTGAACTCGTCGAAAGTCTTGCGCTGATATGCCTTGACCACATCCGAAACAAACCATTCGGCGTGGGTGTAGAGAACCTTGGCCTCAGGGTGCGATTCGAGCAGTTTGTTACCAACCGCATGCATCAGATGCGTCTTGCCCAAGCCGACGCCGCCGTAGATGAACAACGGGTTGTAAAGTTGCCCAGGCGCGTTAGCCACATGCAGCGCCGCCGCCCGCGCCATGCGGTTAGCCGTGCCCTCAACCAGATTAACGAACGTCAACCCGGTGTTGAGCCGGCTGCGGGGCGATTCTGAAGCGCTTGTCGCGAGACTGTCGCCGACGAGAGAGTCAGGCCCAGTCGATGGCGGATCGGTTGTTGTGTTTAGCGCCCGGATCGTTTCTGAATAAACCTGTTTTATTTGAACTTGCTTGGGAGTTAATGCCAACTCTATTTGCACAGATTGGCCTTGCATCTGCTCCGCAATGGCAGCGATGCGCTGGCCGTACTGGGCGCGCACCCAATCTAGTTTGAACCGGTTGGCTACGAACAGTGTCAGTCGCGAAGCCTCCGGCGCCCACTGCGCCGCCAGCGGTTTGATCCAGGTGTTGAACTGCTGCTCCGGCAGCTCCTGCGCCAATTGCTCAAGACAGGACGGCCACGGCGTGGCGCCGACGTCAGCCGCTGGCTGGACGGCAAGTTGCTCGGACATGGGAGAGGTGGAAATTGTGGACAAAATGCATCGGAAGAGTTTGGGAATTGTAGTCGCCGGCCCATTTATCCACAAACCGGTGTCTGGTGTCCGGCGTCCGACGTTGCGCGACAAGCACTGAACGTTTGCCGTTTTTCATTGGCAGGCCACACCAGGGCAGCGGTGGCCGGCGCTTAGAACGTGTTCACGATCTCGGCGTGAGGTGTGCGGGATGCGGATTGGGATGGGCTGCAAGGCGCAATCCGCAGCCAATGGCCCGTGTCATTGGCAAGGATTGCTTGCGCCGCAGAGCGT
>JAITMV010000007.1 GCA_031277295.1 Burkholderiaceae bacterium
CACACCCCCAGCGGTTGCAGCAGCGTATAGGTATCGACGCCCGTGGCGACGTTGTTGGCCAGTTCGCCCAGTTGCAGGTTGCCAATGCCGGCGGCGTGCTCCACCACCTCCAGGCCGCGGAACACGTCGCCCTCGGCGTCGGGCAGCGTCTTGCCCTGCTCGGCGGTCAGCAGCGCGGCCAGCTCGCCCATGTGCTCGCGGATCAGTTGCTGGTATTTCAAGAAGATGCGCGCGCGCGTGCCGATGGCGGTCTTGCGCCAGGTCTTGAACGCTGCCTTGGCCGCGGCCACCGCCGCGTCGATCTCCCGCGGCGTCGCAAACGGCACCCGCGCCAGCACCTGCTGCGTGGCCGGGTTGACAACCTCGCGCCATTGGGTGGCCTTCGACTCGACGAACTCGCCGTCGATCAGCAGTTTGACCGTGGCGACCGGAACAGTGGCGTAAGCGTCCATGTTTTTTCCTTGGATATGCGGTACCTGATTTGTACCTGATATATGGAGTGTCTATGATTTACCCGGAACCAGGCTTGTGGTATCGGCTACAGTCGCCGGGCGCATACGCTCAGGTCATCACACACTTTCAATGAAGACACTTGTCCTTGCCTCACTGTTGGCGCTTGGCCTTGCCGTGCCTGCTTTGGCGCAAAACGCCAACACGGCTGTTGCAGCCGCAACGGATTTCATGGCGGCGAAACTGCCGAAAATCCGCGCTGCCGCCGAGCGAGGCAGCGCCAGCGCCCAAAACCTTCTTGGCACGATATACGTCGAAGGCCACATCGTTGGCGAAGATGGCGCACAAGCCGCCGCATCGTTCGGCACAACCGCCAAACCAGATAACGCTCAAAGCAACCACGACGAAGCGCTCGCACAAAGCCAAGGTATTGCCCAAAACGATCCGCAGGCCGCCGTTACCCGGCTTCGCGAGACGGCAGGGCAGGCGATAGGTAAGCTCAAAGAGATGTTTTCAATAAAAGTCTGGCACTCGTTGCTTTGGGTGATCTTGATTGGCGTGCTTGCTCGCTGGACGTGGCGGTACTTTCGCGGTGAGGACAGACAGGTTGTCGATATGACGCAGGCGTCCATCGCCCGAGAAGCTGTACGTGCCTCTTTGCCCGGCGGTGTGCCTAGTTCCGGAGTTCCGGCATGGAATCGTCCGCTCCTAAACGCCAGTTCTGCCGTGAAAAACATGCCGGGAGACGGCAGCGCGGCAATGGCGCCAGGCGAAATTGGCCGCCGGGATTGGGTAGCCGTATTTAAGGCGACGCTTCATCCGGTCTACGCGGGTTGGCGCGCCTGGGTTTGGGATCGAATGCGAGGCGCAAAGCGCGAGGGATACCCGGCGGTATCACGAGCATTTGCTTATAGAAGCAGTCTGCCCAAAACCAGGAGACGCCAACCGCGACAGACTGGGTGAGGCGTTGCCTGAACACCCTTGGCCGGGCTGGATGCAGATGTCCGCCCAATGCGCACACTCTTGGTGCGCAAACGCATCCGTCGCCAAGCCGCTGATAAGCACTTGTCATCACACACTATCCATCAACGGTATATGAAAAAACTTGCCCTTACCGCAGTACTGGCGCTTGGTCTATCCGCGCCTGCTTTAGCGCAAAACGCGGCCTCCTCCGCCGCGGCCAGTACCGAATCAGTCTCGGCGGAATTGTCAAGAATCCGCGCCGCCGCCGAGCGCGGTGATGTCGACGCCCAAAACAAGCTCGGAGTGATGTTCCAGAAAGGCCTGGGCGTTGCCAAGAATGACGCGCAGGCCGTCGTCTGGTATCGCAAAGCCGCTGAAAAAGGGCTTGCATATGCCCAATTCAACCTCGGTTCGATGTACCAGGAAGGCAAAGGCGTTGCCAGAAACGAGAAGCTAGCCGTCGCCTGGTTTCGCAGGGCCGCCGAGCAGGAGTTGACTCACGCCCAATCGAACCTCGGCTTGATGTACGCGCAAGGCCGAGGCGTTGTCAAGGATTGCGCACAAGCCATCATCTGGTGGAACAAGGCGGGCGAAAAGGATGCCCCTTCTGGCTGCCGCTGACGGGAACGCTTTTTCATCCCACATGACCGTCTCGCCGCACGCCGCCTCCACGGTACGAAAGCCGCGCTCCAGGCTAGTGGCGGCAGTAGCGCTGCTGGCGTTGGCGCTGGCGCTGATTGCCGCGCTGGGCTGGCGCGGCCACGGCGAGCGGAAAGCGGCATTACAGGCGCAAACGGAGTTGGCTACTCACGAGCCGGTGATCGAGTTGACGGCAATCGATCTGGCGACGGCGCGGGTGCGCGAATTAAGCGTTGGTCTGCCGATCACCGGAACGCTGAAAGCAGTGCATTCAGCGCTGGTGAAGGCGCGCGTGCCGGGTGAGTTGCGCAACTTGACCGTGCGCGAAGGCGACACGGTACGAAGCGGGCAGTTAATCGCCCGCGTCGAGCCGACCGAATACGCCGAGCGCCTGCGCCAGGCCCAACAGCAAGCTGACGCAGCGCGGGCGCAGGTGGACATCGCGCAGCGGCAATACGACAACAACGCCGCTTTGGTAGAGCAAGGCTTCATCTCCAAAACGGCGCTGGACAACTCGCTGGCCAGCCTAAAAAGCGCCGAGGCCAATTACCGCGCCGCCCAAGCTGGCGCCGAGGTGGTGCGCAAGTCGCTGGCCGACACCGAGTTGCGCGCCCCTATCGGCGGCCAGGTAGCCAGGCGGCTGGCGCAGCCGGGCGAGCGCGTGGCACCGGAGGCGCCCATTGTCGAGCTTGTGGATTTAAGCCAGTTGGAACTGGAAGCCGCGCTCAGCCCCGCCGACTCGGTGGCGGTGCGGGTTGGCCAGCGCGCGGCGCTGACGGTGGAAGGCGTAACCCAGCCGGTACAAGCAACGGTTGCGCGTATCAACCCCAGCGCGCAAGCCGGCAGCCGCAGCGTATTGGTGTATCTGAGCGTGGCGACGCAGCCTGGGCTGCGCCAAGGTCTGTTCGCGCAGGGGCGGCTGACGACCACGGCCGAGCGCTCACTGGCGGTGCCGCTGTCGGCGGTACGCACAGACAAGCCCGCGCCTTATGTACAAGTGGTGTTCGATGGCCGCATCATGCACCGACCAGTCCAAACCGGCGTGCGTGGCGAGATCGACAGCGAGACGTGGGTCGCCGTACAGGGCGTGGCCGAAGGCGCGCAAGTGCTGCGCGGCGCTGCTGGCGTGTTGCGCGAGGGCACACGGGCGCGCATCGCCGCGCCGCGGACAACGGCATCGGCGATGCGCGGGTGTTTGCAATCATGTCTTTAATCAAGCTGTTGCCTCCTTCGTCCACCCGCGGGCTGAGGCGGGAACGGAGTAAGAGCCTGTCCATAGTCTTTTCGGGGCTGCGCCGGTGCCTTTTCGTCGATGGGATGCAGGGCGTAAGCGGGCGCACAGCCACAGCGTCCTGAGGACGGCGGGAAGTTTAAATACCCACCATGTGGTTCACCAAGGTCAGCCTGAACAACCCGGTACTCGCCACCATGGTGATGCTGGCCCTCGTGGTGTTAGGACTGTTTTCCTTGCAGCGCTTGCAGGTCGATCAGTTTCCGAACGTCGATTTTCCGGTGGTGGTGGTAACAGCGGTATACCCAGGGGCGGCGCCGGCCATCGTCGAAAGCGAGGTCACCAAGAAGATCGAAGAAGCGGTGAACTCGATTGCCGGCATCAATGCACTGTATTCACGTACCTATGAGGGTCTATCCGTCGTCATCATCGAGTTCCAATTGCACATTGAAGGTCGCAAGGCCGCCGAGGACGTGCGCGAAAAAATCGGCCAGGTACGCCCGCTATTGCGCGATGAGGTGGAAGAACCCCGCGTGCTGCGCTTCGATCCGGCAGATAGTCCCATCTGGTCGCTGGCGGTGCTGCCCGGCACCCGGCCAGGGCAACAGGCGCCCTCCCCCGTCGAGTTGACCAACTGGGCCGATCAGGTCTTGAAAAAACGGCTGGAAAACGTGCGCGGCGTCGGCGCGGTGAATCTGGTCGGCGGAACCAAGCGCGAGTTACACATCTACCTGCAATCGCTGGCGCTGGAGGCGCTGGGCGTGACACCCGATCAAGTGCTGGCCGCCGTCGGCGGCGACAACCAGGAGCAACCGCTCGGCCCGGTGCGCACGCAAGCGCAAGAGTTGACCGTGCAACTCGATGCCCGCGCGACGCGGCCTGAAGACTTCAACCGCATCATCGTCGGTCGGCGCGGCGGCGCGCCCGTTTACCTGGAGCAAGTCGCCACCGTGTTCGACGGTGCGCAAGAACAGGAAAGCATCGCCTTGTACAACGGCCAGCGCACGCTGATCCTGTCGGTGCAAAAAGCGCAGGACGAAAACACCATTCAGGTGGTTGATGGGCTGAACGAGGCCGTGCGCGCCATGCAGGCCGAACTGCCGCTCGGCGTGCGGCTGGAGCCTGTGGCGGACGCCTCGCGCCCGATCCGCGTGGCCGTAACCAACGTGCGCCAGACGCTGATTGAAGGCGCCTTGCTGACGGTGTTGATCGTGTTTCTGTTCCTCAACTCGTGGCGCAGCACGGTCATTACCGGGCTGACGCTGCCGATCTCGGTCATTGGCACTTTCTTCTTCATGCAGATGCTGGGCTTTACCGTCAACATGCTGACGTTGATGGCACTGTCGCTGTGCGTCGGCCTGCTGATCGACGACGCCATCGTGGTGCGTGAAAACATCGTGCGCCATGCGCGCCTGGGCAAACCGCGGTTTGCCGCCGCGCTGGAGGGCACGCATGAAATCGGCCTGGCCGTGCTGGCCACCACACTGTCCATCGTGGCGGTGTTTCTGCCCATCGGCTTCATGGAAGGCATCATCGGCAAGTTTTTTCACGAGTTCGGGCTGACCATCGTGGCGGCGGTGCTGCTGTCGATGCTCGTCAGCTTCACGCTGGACCCGATGTTGTCGTCGGTCTGGCACGACCCCGGCATGCACGCGAGCGCAAGCGACGACCGCACGCTCCAGGGCCGACGCACAAACCACGAACGCACGTTCTACGAGCGCACTGCGGGCCGCATCACTGCCTGGTTTGACCGCGCCACCGACCGGCTGGCCGAAGGCTATCAGCGCATTTTGTCGTGGGCGCTGGCGCACCGGCCGGCGACACTGCTGATTGCGGGGGCTATCTTCGCCGTCAGCGTGGCGATGGTGCCGTTTCTAGGCACTGAGTTCGTGCCTCCGGCGGATTTCTCTGAAACCAACGTCGCTTTTTACACCCCCCAGGGTTCATCACTGGAGGCCACCGAGGCCAAGGCGCGTCAGGTCAGCGACATCATTTTGAGCTACCCCGAGGCGCTCTATACGGTAACCACCGTCAACAGCGGCAACGCACAGGGTAAAACCAACGCCAGCCTGTACATCCGGCTGGTGGAGCGCCATCTGCGCCAGCGCAGCGCCTACGCGCTGGCCGCCGAGTTGCGCCAACGCCTGCGCGCCGTGCCTGGCATCACCGTCACACAAGCTGGCCTGGCCGAGCCGGTAAGCGGACAAAAACAAATCGAGTTTTCGCTGCAAGGCGCCGACCAGCCGGAGCTTGATCGGCTCGCTGGCCCGCTGCTGGAGCGGTTGCGCGCCATTGCCGGACTGGTCGATCTGGATACCAGCAGCAAGCCCGACAAGCCGACGATCAACATCACCATCAAGCGCGACACTGCCTCGGAACTCGGCCTGTCGACGGCGCAAATTGCCGACGCGCTGCGCACTCTGGTGGCCGGCACCACGGTCGGCAACTGGCGCGCGCCCGACGACGAAACCTACGACGTGATCGTGCGCCTGGCCCCCGAAGCGCGCACCACCATGCACGACCTGGAGCGCCTGCCGCTGACCGCCGGTGTAAACGCCGACGGCACACCGCGCATCGTGCGCCTGAACCAGGTCGCCACACTGGCGCAATCCACCGGCACCAATCAAATCAACCGTCGCGCCATGCAACGCGAAATCCAGATCACCGCCAACGCCCAGGGTCGCACAACAGGCGAAATATCCGCCGACATCCGCGCCCTGCTGTCGCGCACCGCATTTCCACCTGGCTACGGCTACAGCTTCGGCGGCGCTACCAAGAACATGCAGGAATCGTTTACTTATGCGTTGCAAGCGCTAGCGATGGCCATCATCTTCATCTACATGATCTTAGCCAGCCAGTTCCGCAGCTTCGTGCAGCCGCTGGCGCTGATGACCGCGCTGCCGCTGACGCTGATCGGCGTCGTGCTGGCGCTGCTCATGTTCGGCTCCAGCCTGTCGATGTTCTCCATCATCGGCATCGTCATGCTGATGGGGCTGGTAACCAAGAACGCCATCCTGTTGATCGACTTCGCCATTCGCGCGCGCTCGGGCCATGTCGGTGAATCGGGGCAATCCGAACCACTGCCGCGCGAGCAGGCTCTGCTGGCCGCCGCCCGCGTGCGGCTGCGCCCCATCTTGATGACCACGCTGGCGATGGTATTCGGCATGGCCCCACTGGCCTTGGCCACCAGCGAAGGCGCCGAGCAGCGCGCCCCCATGGGCCAAGCCGTCATCGGCGGCGTCATCACCTCATCGTTGCTGACGTTGGTGGTAGTGCCGGTGGTGTACTGTTATCTGGACGATCTGGCGGAGTGGTTCAAGCGGCGGTTTTTGAACCGGGGCGAGGCATCATGAATATTTTGATGCGCCCTACCCTTCTTCGCATGGCCGCCGTCATGCTCTGCTGCGGGGCCGTCGGCGTGCAGGCGCAGACGCTGCGACAACTGTACGACGCTGCCCACGGCTACGACGCCGCCTTGCAGCGGGCGCAGGCACGGGCGCGGGCCAGCTTAGCGCAAGCCGATCAGAGCCAGGCCGGCCTGCTGCCGCAACTGGCATTGCAAACCGGCGCGCAACGCAACCGCTTGGACATGCGGATGACCGGCGTAAGCAGCGGCAGCGGCGGCCACTACAACGTGTGGGATAGCGCGCTGATCGGCTCGCAGCCGCTGTACCGTCCGGCCAACCGCATCGCCTGGGATCAAGGCAAGAAGCAGGCCGAACTCGCTCAAACGCAACTGGGCGCCGCCGAGCAAGATCTGATCGTGCGCCTGTCGCAGGCCTGTTTCGACGTGCTGGCTGCCGAAGACGCACTGCGCTTCGTGCTTGCGCTCAAAGAAGCGGTAGCCAAACAGTTGGAAGCAGCCCAGCGCAATTTCGACCTCGGCAACGCCACCATCACCGACAGCCACGAAGCCCAAGCCCGGTTCGATCTGGCCCGAGCGCAGGAAATCACGGCCCAAAATGACCTGCACGTCAAACGCTTGGCGCTTGATCAACTGGTCGGGCAAAACGGCAGCCAGCCACGTCCGCTGGCTTTGCCCGTCACGCTTCCCGCGCCGCAGCCGGACAACGCCGAAGCCTGGGTCAATCTGGCTATCGATCAGCATCCAGCGCTTGCGCAAGCTCGCATGGCATTGGACATTGCCCGCCTTGAAACCGACAAAGCCAAGGCCGCCCATCTGCCCACGGTCGATATGCAAGTCAGCGTCAGCCAGTCGCGCTACCCCGACGGCAATCCTGCTCTCATCGGCATGACCCCCGGCTCGCGCTACCGCACCACCTCCGCCAGCGTGGGCGTGGTGCTCAACTGGCCGTTGTTTGCCGGCTTCGCGCTTGAAAACCGCGTGCGCGAAACACTGGCGTTGCAAGATCAGGCGCGCGCCGACTTGGACGACATAGAACGCACCGTATCCCAAGCCACGCGGGCGGCCTTCTTCGGTGTGCAGTCCGGCTTGAGCCAGGTTCAGGCACTTGAGGCCGCCGAACAATCCAGCCTGACCGCGCTGCAAGCCAACCAGCTCGGCTACCAGGTCGGCGTGCGTATCAACATCGACGTCCTCAACGCCCAAAGCCAGCTTTACCAGACCCAGCGCGATCTGTCTCAGGCACGCTACGACGCGCTACTCGGCCTGCTGCGCCTCAAACAAAGCGCCGGTGTGCTGACGCCCAATGACTTGCTGCCAATCGATCAGTTAATGAAGTAACCCCTCAGCCTTGCGTTCGCCCCAACAGTCGGCCTTTGCAAAATTCATCTCAGTTTTCCATAGCGCTCACGCGCCACCCACAACGCATGAAACCGCTCTAGCGTAGGGCCAACCCTTGTGCTTGCCCTGTGTGCCCGACACCGGCCCTTGTCCAGCCAAGCGCAACTCGGGCTTCATCCCGGCGCTCCACCCTCGCTTGCGGCCAACCCATCACGCCGAAAGCCTATGCGCGACTTGTCTGACAGCGTCAGACAAAATCAAAAATCTCGCTCTTAAAAATGCAAAAGTGAAAGAAAATGTGTTTTTCTGTTGCAAAACGTAAAAACGATAAATAGTGACTGAATTCGTTGATGTGTATTGCTAAGTAGCTATTAAAT
>JAITMV010000033.1 GCA_031277295.1 Burkholderiaceae bacterium
CCGGATGCGCCTGCGCCTGCGTTGCGTAACGTCAACCTGACCATCAAGCTCAATACGCTGGTGGCCTTTGCGGGCTCGTCCGGCGCAGGCAAGAGCACGCTGGCCGATATCCTGCTGGGTTTCCTGACGCCCTCATCGGGAACGCTGGTCACGGGTAGCACCGTTATTGACAGCAGCAATGTGCGTGCGTGGCAGCGTCACCTGGGCTATGTGCCGCAGAACATCTTTCTGGTGGATGATTCGATTGCCGCCAATGTTGCCTTCGGCGCTGCGGAGAACGAGCCCGACAAGGCCAGCGTGGCGAAGGCGCTGAGGCTGGCGAATCTGGACACAATGGTGTCGGCGCTGCCCGAGGGCAGCGATTTTGTCGTCGGTGAGCGTGGTATGCGACTCAGCGGCGGACAGCGGCAACGGGTTGGCATCGCCAGGGCTTTGTATCACGACGCCGAAGTGCTGGTGATGGATGAGGCAACCAGCGCGCTGGATAACCTCACGGAACAGGAGATCATCAAGACCATCACGCAACTCAAGGGCCACAAGACCATCATCATGATTGCGCATCGGCTGTCCACGATCAAAAGCGCGGATCAGATCGTGTTCATGGAGAAGGGCTCCATTGCCGCCATTGGCACATTTGATGAACTGTGCGCCAGCAGCGCGGGTTTTCGGCAAATGGCGCTGAGTTCAGCCGGTGGAGACGAAGAATAATGGAGATGCCCTATACAACGGCCTCGACATGCAGCCCCAATTTCCCTGCCTTTCGCCGAAGCGCTTTGTCGAACGTCAGGAACGGCTCGCCACTTGCTTGGGCAATGTGCAGCGCGTCCGCAAAATCCAAACCAGCGCGATGGTGGGTGGCTGCGGCGAGAATGGCGTCACCGTTGTCTACCGAGATGCGAGCGTTGGCATCCAGCCAGCCGACGAAATCAGCGAATTGGCTGGGGGAAAACCCGTATACGGAGCGCAACACCCATTCGGTTTCGAGAATTACGGTTGGCAGAATTCGCCACGGACGAGCGGCCAAGGCTGCGGCAGCGGCCTGATGTTCCTTCGCATCATCGCCTGTTGCCAATCGAACCAGAACATTGGTGTCAACGACGGTGGTTTGCACGGGACAGGTCCACAGGTTGTGACAATTCGGCTGCGCTTAATTTGACGCCGGCAGGATTGAGCGGCCTCCATGCCTGAATCCCCTCTGGCGTCAGAACGATATTGCCCTCGTCGATGGAGACGCTGAGGCGATTGCCTGCTTTCAGCCGCAATGCGCTACGAATACTGTTTGGAATGACCAACTGGCCTTTCGTCGAGAGGGTAACGGTTTCCACGCAGAGCCTCCTTTAAAGTAAGACGACAATAGTATTATTACTTACATTAAAGGGCAACATGCGCTTTGTGCCATTCAAGACGGTAGAGCCGTAGTAATGTCTTCGGCAAGCAGCGCCAGTGCGCGCGTGGATTCGTGCCCTTCATGCGCCGGTAGTCAAGAAATCCAGCGTGGCGGTGATCGCGTCGCGCTGATCGGCGACATTGCCGACCGTACGCTGGTGGGGCTGCGGGCCACGAGTTGACGCGTGGCGCTATGGGTGAATCCGCTGCCGAGCCGAGTTGATTTGTCGGACCGCGATGCTTGCGGCGCTTTGCTCTGTTGCACCAACCTCGCTTCTCACGACATTCAACAGCGCAGCAGATAGCGCCAGGTTGATCCACAAAAAGGGGTAATAGCCCACAGTAACGAACTGGCCGGCGATTACGAAGCCGATGTGACCAACGGCGATGCCCTTGGCCACGGCCGCAATGAAGTCGCCTTCTTTCTGCGGTAGCTGTGCGGCCTTGATGCGCGCCGTGCGGCACGAACCGAGCACTTGAAGAAGAAGAATGGTGTACACAGCAAGGCCGGTATACCCCGCGTCAGTGCCAACCTGAATGAATATGTTGTGAGGCAACTGTGCTTCTCCGAACAGGATATCCTGCGGATAATGCCTTTGGAAATAGGGCGCAAAGTTATACAGGCCAACTCCGAGTAACGGATACTCATCCATCATTTGCTTGCCGCGTTTCCAGTAGAGGAGGCGCTGTTGTGAGGTCTGGTCTTCGCCGGCATTCAAAAAACGCGCCTTCTGAGCGTCGGGCAGCGCATAAAACGCAGCGACGGCGACTATTGCGGTGGCGACAATGCTCTTGAGTGATATCCGCCCCTTCAAGAAGAGTGCGTAAATTTGATACACCAAACCCACTTGCCCGCCACGACTGCTGGCGCCGAGCACGGTCATCGCGGCCGTCACGGGCATTAGAATCATCATCCATCGTTTCCACTGACTCAGGTATGGCTTGATGGCCAGATACACACACATCGCGACCGGGCCATAGCACAGCATCTGAACGGCCAGTTCGCCGGAATTGGTAAAGAAACCGGGCGGCCCCTGCAAGCCCCAATCGGTAAACGCAAAGCCACGCATGGCCCAGATACGCGCCAGCGAAAACGACATTTTGAACGACGCAAACAGATAGATCAGCAGAAAAATATAGAACCGCTTGCGGTTGGTTACATTGAGGATGATGGCGAAATAGATAAGAATCCAAGGATAGAAGTCGGAGAAATGAGATCTGGAGACTTCAGGATATTGGGCTATCAATACCGACGTGATGATGAGGGCCAGATAAAGCAGCAGCCATTTGGTTGGCGGCACCGAAACCCACCTGGCTTTTTGGTCGAAAAACCAGCCCACCAGAGCGCCAATTACGAAGAGCTGGCTCCACGGCAGAAAGTCGATAGCGGGATAAAGTGACTGCGGGCGCACATATTCAAAAAACAGATAGCCGCAAATCATCCAAAATGCCAGCCCTTCGCTCAGGAAGCCTTTCCACAGAGCGCGGAAGCGTAATGCATAGAAGTCTTCCATCGATCACTCCCTTGCGCCGGACGCCCCTCCGGCAATGATAAACGAAAGCGGCTGGAATTACGCGGACCGCCACATCATGCCCAAGGCAATGGCTTGAAACCCCAAGCTGCATCTGTGCTGTCGAAATACTCATCTTGATTGCGCATGAAGGAGTATCTTCATGCGCTCACAACGGAGAATTGCATGCGCCAGCGAATCAAAACGACGATTCGGTCCTTCCCCCGCCTCTTCGATGCGCTCAAGCGCATGAGCCGCGTAATGGGCAGCCCCGACCCGGCCTATGAGTTCTTCTCGCGGTACTCGCGCATGCGCGGCAACCGCGTGAATTTCCTGCAGATCGGTGCGGCCGATGGCATGCGCAATGATCCGTTCCGCGAGTTTATCGTCGGCGGCTGGCGTGGCATCCTGGTGGAACCCATCCCGCAGGCGTTCGAACTTCTGAAGGCAAACTACTCGCATCTGGCCGATCGGCTGACTCTCCTCAACGTTGCCGTGACGCGCGAGGACGGTTCGATGACGCTGTATGCGTTCGACGCGCAATTCCTCGCTGGTTTGCCGGTTGAGCAGCGGTTGGACTATCTGCGCAAGGTGTCGTTCGATCGCGCGCACGTCGAGCACTATTTGCCCGCCGATCAGTACTGGGCGATCACGCAGACCACCGTGCCCTGCCTGTCAATCGGCACGTTGCTTGCCCGCCACTGGGACGGTAGCCCCATTCATCTGCTCGCCATCGATGCCGAGGGTCATGAGCCCGAGATTATCGCCGGCATCGATTTCAAAACCTTCGTGCCCGAGACTATCTTCTACGAATCGCACACGCTCAAATCCACGGATTCGGCGCGGCTCACGGAGTTGCTGGCCGCACACGGCTATGAATCCTTCGCCGTGCTGGGCGACACCGTGGCCATGCAGGCGCACGTGCTTGCCGAGTATCGGGACATGGAGCGCAAGCGGCGCGGCCACTAATCAGGACGCGCCGACGCGCAGCAACACCTTTTGCAATAGCCTCTACCGGACGGCTACCGGGGACGGCGGGTTGGGAGCCTTCTCCGGGGCTGGATTGTTGGCCGCCGCGCTGGGAGGCGTTGCCTCGGTGACGCCTGTGCGTTGGTAGCCGCGCGTGCCCACGAACTGGGCGTACGAGCCCGTCAGGTTGCCTGCGGAGTCCACTATGCCCGAGGTTGACGCGCCGACCAGCAGGTCGGTCGAAAGGATCGATGACAGCCCCGAGGATGAATTGCCCGTGATCTTGTTGGAGGTGCCGGCGCTGTTGACGATGACATCGCGGTCGAAGGACACCGGGCCTGAACTGCCGACGAGGTTGTCAACCTGCACCGAACCGCCGATGTACGTATTGCGCAGCGAGGTTACGGTACCGTACGTCACGGCCTCCTGGCCTACCCAGAGCGCCTGTCCCGAACCCATCTGCACCAGGTTGTAGGAGATTTCGATGTCGCGCGTGGTGGCATAGGTATCGACCCAGATGCCCTGTCCGCGCTCCATGTTGATGCGATTGTCACGGATGAACCACATCGAGTTGTTGGTCTTGGGACCGATGGCTTTGGAGTCGTTGACCGTGAAATCGGTGAAGCGGTTGCGCTCCACGAGCACGCGATCCGTGGAGTACCCGAGGATGCCGTAGCCCACGGTGTAGACGCCAGTGAACGTGTTGTCGAGGAACGCCCAGTTCGAGCCCTTGACGGCCTCGTTGGCGATCATGATGGCCGACGCATTGCTGCCCGTACCGCCCACATTCGATGGCATGTTCCGGAACGTGTTGCGGCGGAACTGCACATTGTTGCTGCTCGAACTGATGAGGATGCCGAAGTTCTTGGTGAAGTTCTGCACCGTCAGGCCATCGAAATAGGCGTTGTTCATGGCTCCCGAGAGGAGGATGTAGCTGCCGGTGGTATCAATGACAGGGGTCTCACCGGGATAGGCCAGCCATACCACAGGCTTGACGTTACTGTTCGCCAGACGGACGCCGTCCTCAATGGGGGCCTCGGCTGTGCGGTACGTGCCGCCACGCCAATAGAGGAACTGGTCACGGTTGGCGCTGTTGTACTTGTCGACGAACCAGTCGGGGATGGTGCGCCACGGATTGGCGAACGAACCGTCTCCGCCCTGTGCGCGCGTGCGACCGTTCACCGCATCGATGAACTTGAAGCCGGAAGTGGTCACGAGGATGGTCCAGTTCACCGACACCGTGTTGCCCGCCGCATCGCGTACCGTGACCGATACCGGGTAGGTGGCGCTCTGCGCCACCGGATTCGGCCAAGTGATGCGACCGGTGCTGGCGTCGATGGCCATGCCCGACGGGGACGCAGTCAGCGAATATGTGTACGGGAATTTGCCACCGACGACCGCGACGTTCACGTCGTAGATCAGGCCAGGGTAGGCCTTGTAGTAGCGGTTGGCGGTAGTCTGCCCGGCGCGCGGCGCGAGGATTTCCAAGGGATACACGGCGGCTTGCGCGGCACTGGTCAGTAGCACGCCAACTACGAAGGCGGCCAGCAGATGGCGTAAAAATCGAGTGGTCATGTCTGAAATGTCTCCTAATGTTCCGGTGTACGAATCGCAGCTCGACGCGCCTGTGCGCCACGAAACAGATAGGGACTATCGTTGCACGGTGATGACACTGCGGCGACCTTCGGCCCCCGAGGCAACCCCGCTATCTCCCGTACCTGGAGACCGGAGGCTTTGCGTCATCGCCTTGCGACGATTTTGCCCTAAATCAGATGGAGTCTACGATCAATGGCTTCCTTAACGATCAATGGCATCCTAACGCTAACCCAACACGCAAAGGGAGTAAACCTGTCACAAAATGCTGACATCTGGGTCCGGAGGCAGGGCCTGGCGGTCCAGCGAACTTTGCGGGACTGGATCAAAGAGGGTCTGGAGTCTTTCGTCAATCTCGGCCTGCGAAAAGTGTGAACTGGCCGCAAAATTCCGCAGTACGTCTGCGATGTTCGGCATGCGTCTGGCCACATCGGCGTCCTTGTAAGTTGCCTCGGGCGTGTTCATTTTTACAAACAGCGGCGCATCGACTGCTGGATCGGCCATGCCGACGTCCCGCAGCACCTTTTCAAGCTTTTGGGTGCTGCGCTCGGCGGAGATATTTTCGATGGCCCATTCGCGTGGCGTGGTGCGGATGCGCCCATCGACGAATTCGAGGATGGTCGACACCAGTTGCGATTCATCCGTCAACCGGCCCGTGTGCTCGTTGATGTAATCCTTGTTTACGCCGATGTTGTTGCGTAGCAGGATCACCGGTGTGCCCGCGAACATGGACTCGAACAGGGTCTTGTTGCTGCCCTCCTTGCGGGAAAGGAGTATGGACACGCGCGATTTGTTGATGATGTCGTTGAGTTGCGACTGCGTCTGGTTCATCAGCACGGTGAGCTGGGAGCCGATGCCGTACCACCGCAGCAGTTGCGCGAACTCCTGCTCGTTGCCGCCGAAGCTTGAGACCACCAGCGCAGCGCGGAACCCAGGGCGCAGCCGCACCAGTTCGCTGACCGCGCGCAGATAGACGTTCACGCGCTTCATCGGCGTGAGGTTTGCGACGTAGATCACATCGAAGGTCTTCTCGCCGCCGAGCGGATGGAATACGCGGTGATCCACCCAGTCGCTGGCACCGATCTCCGTGGGGATGAGGTTGGCGCCAAGGTCGCTGAGGAACTGGCGGTCGAGCGGCTCACTGGCCTGCACTACGATCGGTTCCGGGAAGCGTGCCCACAGCAGAATCTCTGGCAAGCAATACCCGCTCCAACTGGGCTCCAGCACGATGTGGAAATACCGCATGAGCCGGGCAATATCGATGTTGTGGTAGAAGAAGCGGAAGGTTTCGGTGAACTTGATGAGCAGTACGCCGCGGCGCACCTGACCGCCTTCCCAGCGCGGTGCGCGTAGCGTGATCGCGCGCAGGTATGTTGTGTTGTCGTTGAATGTGTGCGGGTTCGGCCCGATGAGCTTCGGCAGCGCTTCAATGCATTCGGGCAAGCGCTTCTTCACCAGCGCCGTGAGCCGTCTGGCGTGCGGCCCGTTGTGCTCGAAGCGGTGCTCCATCATCAGCAGATTCAGATAGAGCAGGCGCGGTCCCACCACCGCAAGTCGGCGCAGCAGCGAGACGGCGATCACTCCATGATCGGCGGCAAAGACCCGCAGCTTGTCCTTCAGGATGCAGATGATCGCCTGGCGGTTCTTTATCAATCCCTTCATGTTTCCTGCAGCCACTTGACCAGGTTGTCGGCGCGCGCGCGCCACGCATGCTCAAACTGCGTGCGTGATTCTGCCATCTTGTCAGCGAGGTTGGCATAGTTTGCGCGCGCCGTGAGCAGCGCGCGCTCGATGCCCTCGGTGCCCTGCTCCGCCAGCACCGCCACCTCACCGAACAATTCGCGGCTGGCATCGTTGTTGCTGAGGATCATCGGCCGACAGGCGGCCAGCGCCTCGTAGGCGCCGCAGACCAGGCAATCCGGCATCAGCGTCAGGTCCAGCACGACATGCGAATCGCGCATGAGCAGCCAGTAGTCGTGCTCGGGGACGAAGCCCGTGAGGCGTACGTTGGGCGCGAGCCCAGCGCGCAACTCGGGCGCCAGCTTGCGATCATTGCCCGTGATGTGGAAGCGGAACTTGTCGCGCTGGCGGTCGGCCACGGCGAGGATGTCGGCGATGGGCTCGTCCGGCGCATAGGTCGACACCACCATGATGTTGAGCGCCTGCTCTGTGGGCTGCAAGACGGTTTCTTCGAAAGGCGCTTCGGGCAGGCTGTCGGGCAGCACGAACGCGCGTCCGCCCGCGCGCTCGACCTCATCGGCCAGCTTGGAGTTGGTCACGATGGTCAGGTCCGCACGCCGGAGCAGCCAGCGCGCGAGCCCAGGCACCGGCCATTGCGAATGGATGAAAGGCTGCACCGCTTCGTTGTGGGCGTCGACCAGCAGGCGGTAGCGGCCGAACGGGCGCAGCACCAGCGCCAGCAGCGTGAGCACGATGGAGGGGTTCTGCACGAGCAGCACGCGCGGCCGCTCGGCCAGCACCAGCCGGATGGTGCGCCAGGTCAGCCACAGGTAGCGCGCGGCGCGGCCGCCGGAATGTGTGAGTTCAAACAACGGCAGCCTGAGCCGCGCGCACAGGCCCTGCATGCGCCGGTGCTTCTCCCAAGTGACGGCGACGACCGGGTTCTTCAAGCGGCTACCTTCAGGTGAGTGCTGGCGGCGCCGGGCGTACGCGCATTGAGCCATGCCGCGTACATCACGAGGCTCCATACTTCCCAAGCCAGCGGCGCATCGGAATTCTGCAGCCGGTCCCAGTTGGCTTGCACTGCGCGCTTGCGCAGGCGAGCGCGCTCGATGAGCGCGTTGGAGTGCAGCAGGTCGCCCGCCCATTCGCGCAACGGGCCGCGCAGCCAGGCGCGGATGGGCACGGTGAATCCCATTTTCGGACGATCGAGGACCTCGCGCGGCACATGCCGGTATGCGACTTGGCGCAGCAGCCACTTCGTGACGCCATCGCGGATCATCAGCGAATCCGGCAGTGTGCGCGCGAACTCGACGATGCGGTGATCCAGCAGCGGCACGCGCTGTTCGATGCCCGCAGCCATGGTGGCGCGGTCGGCTTTCGCGAGGTTGTCGTCCGGTAGATAGGTGATCAGGTCGTGCGCAGTCACTGCGCTGAGAAAGTCCGCCATGCTGCAGGTGATGCGTGGGTCACGCGGCTCGGCTACTTCGGCAATCGCGGCGCTGCTGTCCCAGCAGCGCATCAGCCTCAGGTAGCTGTCGCCCAGATCGGCGGCATCGAGCAACCGGCCGAACTTCTTGAGCGCGGTGCCGACATCGGTCTGGCCAGAGACGCCGGCGAGCTTGCCCGCGCCCTGCAGCAGCGACGTGGGGATGACTCTCGTGCCGCACGCCAGCAAGCGGCGCAAACCGTGTGGCATCCAGCCGAGACGGCGCCACAGCGGGATGGTCAGGCGGTAACGGTTGTAACCGCCGAACAGTTCGTCGCCCGCATCACCGGACAGGATGACCTTGGCGTGTGGGCGAGCCGCCTTGGCCATGAGGCGCAGCGGGAAGTACGAAGCGTTTGCGGTCGGCTCGTCAAGTGTGGCGGCGAACTCGGGAATTGAGCGCAGCACATCGGATGGATCGAGCGAAATCTCGTGGTGGCGTGTGCCAAGGTGTCGCGAGACGGCAGCCGCATGCTCGGATTCGTCGAAACCCGGCACGGCAAACTTGATGGTGAACGAGGACACGGGCTCACTCGACAGCTTCTGCAGCACCGCCGCCACGGCGGTGGAATCAATGCCACCCGAGAGAAAGACACCCATGGGGACGTCGCACTGCATCTGGTCGCGGATCGACGCCGTGAGCAAGTCCTCAAGGTTCTCGATGGCCTCTTGGTCGGCCAGCGGCCTCTTGTCGCCTGCGGGCACGCTCCAGTAGGTGGATGCGGTGGCACTGTCGGTGCGCATGGCTTGTGGGGAGTCTGCCGTGATGCGCATCCATGAAGCCTGCGGCAGCTTCTGGATGCCGCGCCACATGCTGTGCGGCATGGGCACATAGCCATGGCGCAGGTACAGCGCCAGCGCTTCGTCGGAGAGCTCGGCCCCCAAGCCGATACTTTCCAGACAGTGCAACTCCGAACCGAAGTAAAGCCAGCCGCCGCTTACACCGAAATACAGCGGTTTCTCGCCGAGACGATCACGTGCCAGATACAGCGCGCGATCCTGCGAATCCCAGAGCGCGAACGCGAACATGCCCACCATACGGCCCAGTGCATCGCTGATGCCCCACTGCTGCACGGCCGCCATGATCACTTCGGTGTCCGTGCCCGAGGCAAACGCATGACCCAGCGCCAGCAACTGCTTGCGCAGCTCGCGGAAGTTGTAGACCTCGCCGTTGTACGCGATGACGTAGCGCTGCGCGTAGTGCATGGGCTGGCGGCCGCGCGGCGACAGGTCGACGATGGCGAGGCGGCGATGGCCCAGTGCGATGCCGGTCGGCGCGTCCAGCCACAGGCCGGAATCATCGGGCCCGCGATGCGCAATTGCTTCGGACATCACGGTGACGCGCGCCGCGAGTTGCCCGGCATCCATCCTTGAATCCGCGCGCAATCGCAGCGCACCGACGAAACCACACATTGTGACTGCAACCTGTCTCAAACTGTTTGGTGAGGATACACAACGGCGGCTGCCGTTGCTGCGCAACCAGATCGGCGATGCCGTGGAGGGCAACCGCCACGGGCGCAGACCGTGATGGGCTTGCGTGCAACAGGAACTGCGCTGCGTCTTCGCTGCTGCGAGCTTAGAGGCGAAATACAGGGCATGGAAGCTGTCGCCGAAGAGCAAGGCATCCGTGAACTTCATCGCTTGCAAGATGGCTGCCCCGGGACGTGTTAACGCTATCCAAGTTCATCAACGATGAGCATGAAGTTGTTCCACCGGTAGCGGCCCGGTGAAATCAGGGAAGAAATGAGCGCCCCGCTGAAGGGTAGCTGGCTGTTGAAATTTGCATCATTTTTCTCTCCATCCCCGACGGAAGGAAAGGCGAATAATCAACCCACCCGGTTTTTTCGATGAATACTCCCTTGATGGGTTCGCGTGCTCTGACTTTCTTTTCAAGTCCCGTCCGGTCGCGTTCATCGCATTGCCAACAGTGCCCAAGCGTGGGCGCCCAGCCGTTACGGCGTGACAATCGCGCTGGAGAGAATGAAATCATTAAGGGCATAAAAAGGTCTTTTAATATAAAATATTCTATTAAGTGGCAAAAATATGCCTTATAATAAGGAACATGATCTCCCCCAACCAAACCCCACAGGAAATGGAAGCGGCCTTGGGCAGCGCACTCAAGGCGCGGCGACTGTCAAGCAATCTTGACCAAAAAACCTTGGCCGAGCGCGCTGGAGTGAGTTTGCGTGCGTTGCGCAATCTCGAGAGCGGGCAGGGTTCTACGATCAAAACGCTGGTCAGCGTGTTGCGCACGCTCGGTCGGCAGGATTGGTTGCAGGGCATTGCGCCGGTGGCGACCATCAATCCGCTGATGCTGACGCCGCAAGCCCGACCCCGGCAACGCGCCTCCCGTCCGCGCCTGCGCCGCGCCGTCTGAGTGCGCCCAACATGGCCGCCCCTGCGAGAACCCGCCCGTATCAGCACGTCGGCGTCGTCGAGGTGCATCTGTGGAATCAGCACATCGGCTCGGTTGCGCTGGACCCTGCCTATGGCTACTACGCCTTCGCTTATACGCCCGAATTTGCGCGCATGGGCATCCAGCCTGCGCCGCTGCACATGCCGGTGCGCGCGCATGCGCCGTATCTTTTTACCGATCTGCCGCAAGCGACCTATCAACGGCTGCCCGCGATGCTGAGCGATGCGCTGCCGGATGATTTCGGCAATGCGCTCATAGACCGTTACATGGCCGATCAGGGCATCGCCGCCGCGCAGGTCACAGCGCTGGATCGACTGGCCTACATGGGCTCGCGGGCCATGGGCGCATTGACGTTCAAACCGGCGCGCGGGCCTGTCCGGCGCAAACCGACCGCGATTGAACTCGGCGCGCTGGTGGAGCAGGCGCGCCGCGCCGTCAGAGGTCACGTTCATGATGACGACCACGCCGGTGCGGCATTGCGCAGCATCATCGACGTCGGCACGTCAGCAGGTGGCGCGCGCGCCAAAGCGGTGATCGCGTGGAATCCGGCGACCAACGAGATCCGTTCGGGACAACTCGACGCGCCTGCCGGCTTTGAACACTGGCTGCTCAAATTCGACGGCATGGGGCGCGATCTGGAACTCGGCGTGACGCAGCACTACGGGCGCATCGAATACGCGTATCACCGGATGGCGCGCGCAGCCGGAATCGTGATGAGCGACTGTCGTCTGCTCGAAGAAAATGGTCGCGCCCACTTCATGACTCGACGCTTCGACCGCGAAGGGCAAGACACGCGCCATCACATACAAACGTTGTGCGCGTTGGCGCATCTGGACTACAAAAAAATCGGCGCCAATGCCTACTCACAGCTTTTTCAGGTGATGCATCAACTGCAACTGCCGTACGCCGATCTGGAGCAAGCTTTCCGCCGCATGGCGTTCAACGTGATGGCGCGCAACTGCGACGACCACGCGAAAAACATTTCCTTCCTGCTGCGTCAAGGCAGCGCCGCGTGGACGCTGGCTCCAGCCTACGATTTGACCTTTGCCCACAATCCGCAGGGCGTGTGGACGCATCAGC
Organism: Burkholderiaceae bacterium; assembly: GCA_031277295.1. Taxonomy (GTDB): domain Bacteria; phylum Pseudomonadota; class Gammaproteobacteria; order Burkholderiales; family Burkholderiaceae_C; genus Ottowia. The sequence continues at coordinate 12,125 of JAITMV010000033.1, forward strand.
ACTTGATGTCGGTGAACGGAAAGTTCAAGGGGATTGAAGCCGACGACCTGCTGGCCGAAGCCGGTCGCTTCGGCATTGGCACGGCCAAACGGGTGATTGCAGAAGTGCGCGCGGCGATTGCAGGGTGGCCGGGCCATGCGAAACAGGCAGGACTTGCGCAGGCGCAGGTTGAAGAGATCAAGAAGCGACTTTCACAGGGCGGATTTACCCGATAATAGACGCTGGACTTCAAGCATTTGCGGGCCAATCGCCTCTACACTGCGCATGATGCAAGTGCCTTTTCCTTCCCAAGCCCAACCGGCTGGCGCGGCGCACAGTCGCGTTCTGGTGCTTGACGCCAACCAGCGCAGCGCGCTGGCCGTTACGCGCTCACTGGGGCGCTCAGGCGCGCTGGTGATCACCGCCGACACCACACCGGCTGCGCTGGCGGGCAGCAGCCGTTACAGCAAACGCTACCTTCGCTGTCCGTCGCCGGGGCGGCAGCCCCGGGAGTTTCTGCAGTGGCTCAGCGCAGCCGTGGCCGAGCATCGCATCGACTGGGTGTTTCCGGTCACGGAGATCAGCAGTCAGTTGATCCTGCTTGAATCCCCATTGTTGGGCGGCGCGCGATTGCCGTTTGCGGCGTTGTCGCAGGTGATGTCGCTGGCCGATAAATGGGAGTTGATGCAATTGGCCGCGCGTGTTGGCGTGCCGCATCCGCGTTCGCGGCACTATGCCAATGCGACCGCGCTGCGTGAAGACTGGGCGCAGTTGCCGCCGGAGGCGTTTCCGTTGGTGGTGAAGCCCACGCAATCGCGACGCTGGCTTGGCGATGGTTGGCTCGACACGACGGTTCATGTTGCGCAGTCCGCATCGCAGTTGGCGCAATTGCTCGAAGAAAAGCGCTATCTGCGCGAATACCCGTTCATGGTGCAGGAGTTCATCGCCGGGCATGGCGCGGGCGTGTTTGCGCTGTATGACCACGGCAAGCCGGTGACATTCTTCGCGCACCAGCGTTTGCGTGAGAAGCCGCCGCGCGGTGGTGTCAGTGTGTTGTCGCGCAGTGTGAGGCTTGAACCGCAACTTCAAGCCGCGGCAGCGGCGCTGCTCGACGCTGCCGATTGGCACGGTGTCGCGATGGTTGAATTTCGCATCGCACCAGATGGCAAGCCCTATCTGATGGAAGTGAACACCCGTTTCTGGGGTTCGCTGCAATTGGCGATTGATGCTGGTATCGATTTTCCATCGCTGCTATTGCGCGTTTGCTGTGGCGAAT
>JAITMV010000053.1 GCA_031277295.1 Burkholderiaceae bacterium
CCCATGAAGGTCACGCCCGACAGCAGCATCACCGCCTTGATGATCTGCACCCAGGTGGTGGCCGTCATGCCGCCGAACAGCACGTAGATCATCATCAGCACGCCCACCAGCACCACGGCAACCCAGTAGTCCAGGCCGAACAGCAGCTTGATGAGTTGGCCCGCGCCAACCATTTGCGCGATCAGGTAGAACGCCACCACCACCAGCGTGCCCGCGGCGGCGAAGGTGCGCAGCGGTGTCTGTGCAAAGCGGTAACCCGCCACGTCGGCAAAGGTGAACTTGCCGAGGTTGCGCAGCCGTTCGGCCAGCAAGAAGGTCAGGATCGGCCAGCCGACCAAAAAGCCGATGGAGTAGATCAGCCCGTCGTAGCCGGTGGCCATCACCGCCGCCGAAATACCCAGGAACGACGCCGCCGACATGTAGTCGCCGGCAATCGCCAGCCCGTTCTGAAAGCCCGTGATGCCGCCGCCAGCGGTGTAGAAATCGGCCGCCGACTTGGTGCGCGCGGCGGCCCATTTGGTGATGCCCAGCGTGGCAATCACGAACACCGCGAACATGACGATAGCGGTCCAGTTGGTTGATTGCTTGGCGGTATCGCCAACGTCGCCGCCAGCGGCCCAGGCGCCCGCGCAGGCCAGCAGGCCGGCCAGCGCCGATGCGATGCGTAGGGGGTGTTTCATTCTGTCGCGTCCTTCAGAATGTCGCGCGTGGCGGCGTCGAATTCGCTGTTGGCGCGACGCACGTACAGGGCGGTGATGAGGATCGTGAACACGATCACCGCCATGCCGATGGGAATGCCCAGCGTCATGACCCCTTTGCCCAGCGGCGTGGCCAGAAACGGCTTATCGAAGGCGATCAACCCGATGTAGCCGTAGTACACCACCAGCATCAGGATAGCCAGCGTCCAGCCGTAGCGGTCGCGCGTGCGTTTGAGTTGCTGATATTTTGGATTGCGTTGAATCCGCTCGACCCTGGGGTCTTCTTGCATGGTAAGTCTCCTCGGAAGGTGGAAAAGTGTCGCGCGCCAAACCGCACACGGCTGAGAGCCTGTGAATAAATCCGTCACGCCCGCTCATGCCGCCAAAACGCGCCCAGTCGTTGTTGCAAATGCTCGCAATACCACGAGGTATTGCTGCGCTTTGCGCCTAGACTGGACACGTTCTGGCGACCTGCTCGGACGCGCCGAATTCATTCACAGGCTCTGGGAGCGTAACAGCAGTTTGGAGTGTGCGCCTGACCTCACTCTTACGCGGGAGGGCATAGAATTTTCGGCCCTATCGCTTTGGCCGAGGCACCGCTCATGTCGCCTTCCCTGATCCGCATTCGTGGCGCGCGCCAGCACAACCTGAAAAACATCGACCTTGACATCCGTACTGGCGAAATGACGGTGGTCACGGGGCCCAGCGGCTCGGGCAAGTCGAGCCTGGCGTTCGACACCCTGTATGCCGAGGGCCAGCGACGTTACGTGGAAACGTTTAGCGCCTACGCGCGCCAGTTTCTCGACCGCATGGACAAGCCGGCGGTGGACAAGGTGGAAGGCGTGCCGCCGGCGATTGCCATCGACCAGACCAACCCGGTGCGTTCGTCGCGCTCCACCGTGGGCACGATGACGGAGTTGAACGACCACCTGAAACTGCTGTTTGCGCGCGCCGGGCAGTTGTTCGACCGCCAGACCGCGCTGCCGGTGCGCCACGATTCGCCGGATTCGATTTATGCCGAGTTGCGCGCGCGCGGAAAATCATCCGGTGATCCGCGTCTGGCGCTGACTTTCCCGGTCGAACTGCCCGCCAACGCGAGCGCGGAAGAAGTGACGCAGTGGCTGTCGGCCAGCGGCTTCACGCGCGTGCAGGCCGAGCGCGAGGAGGGCGGCAAGAAGGTGCTGGATGTGGTGGCCGACCGCTTTCGCGTCGGCGGCGCGGAGCGCGCGCGGGTGATCGAGGCGATAGAAGTGGCGCTCAAGCGCGGCGGCGGACGGTTGACGGTGTATGTGCTGGCCGATGAAGGGGAACGACCCGCCGCCGGGCCGCTCCAAGGCGGGTCAGCCCCCTCGGGGGGCAGCGAACCACGCGAAGCGGGGAGCGTGGGGGTACCGTTATTTTGGCGCTTTTCCACCGGCCTGCATTGCCCTGAAAGCAATCTGCGCTACGGCGATCCGATGCCGTCGATGTTCTCGTTCAACTCCGCCGTTGGCGCGTGCGAAAGCTGCCGCGGCTTTGGCCGCGTGATCGGGGTCGATTGGGGGCTGGTGATTCCCGATCAGCGGCTGACGTTGCGCGCCGGTGCCATCAAGCCGATCCAGACCCCGGCCTGGCGCGAGTGTCAGGACGACCTGATGCGCCACGCCGAAAGCGCCGGCATCGCGCGCGACACGCCGTGGAGCAAACTGACGCCGCCGCAGCAGGCGTGGGTGATCGACGGCGCGCCCAATTACAAGGAAGGCAACTGGAACAAGCAGTGGTACGGCGTGCGGCGCTTCTTTCAGTATCTGGAGAGCAAGGCGTACAAGATGCACATCCGGGTGCTGCTGTCGAAGTACCGCAGCTACACCACCTGCCCGGCCTGCGCGGGCGCGCGGCTGAAGACCGAATCGCTGCTGTGGCGCGTGGGTGGCAAGGCCGACGCGGACGCGGCGCTCGACCCCTCGCAACGCTTCATGCCGCAAGGCGTGGCGTGGTCGCGCGCGCAACTTGAGGCGCTGCCGGGGTTGTGTCTGCATGATTTGATGCTGCTGCCGATTGAGCGGTTGCGGCGGTTTTTTGAGGGACTGGGTTTTATTCCCTCCCCCTCTGGGGGAGGGCAAGGGTGGGGGCCGGCGGCGATTGAATTCGCGGGTTCTCAACCGTCCGCGCCTGTGCCGCCTGCTGACGCTGCTGGCCCCCACCCCAACCCTCCCCCAGGGGGGGAGGGGGCGGACATGGGGGAGGCAGCAGAAAGCAAAGCCCTCAAACTCATCCTGGACGAAATCACCACCCGCATCCGCTACCTGTGCGACGTCGGCATCGGCTACCTGACGCTGGATCGGCAAAGCCGCACGCTGTCGGGCGGTGAGGTGCAGCGCATCAACCTGACCACGGCGCTGGGCACCTCGCTGGTGGGCACGCTGTTCGTGCTGGACGAGCCAAGCATTGGCCTGCACCCGCGCGACATGGACCGCATCATCCGCGCCATGCGGCAGTTGAAAGAAGCCGGCAACACGCTGGTGGTGGTGGAGCACGACCCGGCGGTAATTCTGGCCGCCGACCGCGTGCTCGACTTCGGCCCCGGCCCCGGATCGGCGGGCGGGCGCGTGGTGTTCGACGGCACGCCCGATGAACTGCGCGGCGCCGACACGCTGACCGGCGCCTATCTGGGCGGGCGGCGCTCGGTCGGCCTGGGCCTGAAGCGGCTGGTGGCTGAAAACACGCCGCGCTTGATTTTGGAAGGCGCCAGCGCGCACAACCTGAAGGGCATCGACGTCTCGTTTCCGCTGCAACGGCTGGTGGTCGTCACCGGCGTCAGCGG
>JAITMV010000093.1 GCA_031277295.1 Burkholderiaceae bacterium
CGCACCACCCACAGCGCGACCTTCGCGGCGCCGGGGAGCGCGCCATGAAGTTTCAGTGTTGCGACCCGCGCCGGCTCAATGTCCTGCGCCGCGGCGTGCAAGCCCACGCCCTAAAGGCCAACGCCATAGATTTCCTGGAAGTGCTGGACAAGGATTCGCCGCCCGGCGCGCCGCGCCAGCAGACCTTGTTGGTTCGGCTGCTGCAGCCTGAGCTCGAACTGACGCCGGACAATCTGCGCATCAGCGGAGGCGAGCGGATCCGCACCGTCGGCATCCTCGCGTGCGCCTGCGCCGCCGATACCGATGCGCCGCTGCTACAGGACGAACCCGATCTGACCGCCACGGTCGATGATCAGGAGCGTCCCCGCACCCTGGTCATCCGCACCGACAGCGCCGGAGACTTCTCGCGCTATACGCTGAGCATCGTCGCCAACTCCGGGAGCGACAACCCGCCGGACGGCTTCGACCCCAAGCTGTCAGCCATCGATTTCTCTTTCAAAGTCGAGTGTCCCACCGACTTCGACTGCGTTGCCCAGCCTGTTTGTCCGCCCGCCAGCGAACCGAAGCCGGATATCGACTATCTGGCTAAAGACTACCAGGGCTTCCGGCGCTTGATGCTCGACCGGCTGAATCTGCTGGCGCCCGGCTGGACTGAGCGCTCGGCCGCCGACCTGGGCGTGACGCTGGTCGAACTGCTGGCCTATGCCGCCGACAACCTGTCTTACCGCCAAGACGCGATTGTCAACGAGGCGTATCTGGCCACCGCCCGGCAACGGGTATCGGTGCGCCGCCACGCGCGGCTGGTCGACTACTTCATGCATGAAGGCTGCAATGCCCGCGTGTTCGTCCATTTCCAGGTGTCCGGCCAGGACATTCCTTTGCCCCAAGGCAGCGAGTTGCTGACGCGCACGCCCAACTTGGCGCCGGTGGTGGCCGCCAACAGCCAGGCGCGGCGCGACGCCATCGCCGCCGGCGCCCTGGTGTTCGAGACTGCCCATCCCGCCACCCTGGACGAGCGGCTGAACGCGCTGTCGTTCTACACCTGGGGCAACCAAGGCTGCTGCCTGCCGCGCGGCGCCACCGCCGCGACGTTGCGCGGCAATCTGACTTCGGTGCTGCACGTTAACGACTTCCTCTTGTTTGAGGAGGTGGTGGGCGCGACCACCTTCAAAGCCGCCGACGCCGACCGCTCGCATCGCTGGGTGGTGCGGCTGACGGCGGTCGCTCAGTCACTCGATCCATCGGGTGGACTGTTCGACGATCCCGCCGTTGATGGCGCCGTCGAAGTGACCGAAATCGCCTGGGACGCCGCCGATGCGCTGCCGTTTGCGCTGTGCCTTTCAGCGCCGCAGCAGCCGGGGCTCGAGGTCAGCGTGGCGCGGGGCAACATCGTGCTGGCCGACCACGGCTTGACGGTGCCAGGCGAGGCGCTCGGCAGCGTACCGCCGCCCAGCCTGCAACAGGTGGCGCCGGCCTGCGCGAATCGCTGCGATCCACCCGAGCCTGCCCGATGGATTGCGCCGCGCTTTCGGCCGGCCCTGCAATTGGCGCCGCTGTCGCACGGCTTTGATATGGCGGCACTGCTGAAGGCGCCGCTCGATACCGGCCAAGCCGCCGATCCGCGCGCCGTTTTACAACCCTGGTGGCCGGCCAGCGCGCTGCTTGTGATCGATCCGCACGCGGCGACGCCGCGCATTGCCCAATTGACCGGTGCTTTGGGGCCGGTGTCCGAGGCGTGGAGCGCGCGGCGCGACTTGATGTCGAGCACGGGCGACGCCGCCGACTTCGTGGTCGAAATCGAAAACAGCGGGCGCGCCCGCTTGCGCTTTGGCGACGACGAGCGCGGCAAGCGCCCTGATACGGCCACCGCGTTCAGCGCCACCTACCGCGTCGGCAACGGCGCCATCGGCAACGTCGGCGCCGAGTCGATCTCCCACGTCGTGAGCGCGTTGAACGGCGCCTTCACCCTGGTGCGCAATCCGTTGGCAGCCGCTGGCGGCGTCGATCCCGAGGACATAGAAGCCGTGCGGCGCGACGCGCCGCAAGCCTTCCGCACCCAGGAGCGCGCGGTCACGCCGGCCGACTACGCGGCGGCGGCCGAGCGGCGCCCCGACGTTCAGCAAGCGGCGGCCTCGTTTCGCTGGACCGGCAGTTGGTACACCGCATTCGTGACGCCCGACCGCTACGGCGGCGGCGACATCGACGAGGTGTTCAAGGCGCGGCTGCGTCAGCACCTCGAGCGCTTTCGCATGGCCGGCTATGACCTGGCGGTCAATGCGCCGCGCTACGTGCCGCTCGAAGTCGGGCTGCACATCTGCGTCAATCCTGACTATTTCCGCGCCCAGGTGTTGCGCGCCGTGGCCGAGGCGCTGTCGAGCAATGTGCGGCCCGATGGCTCGCTGGGTCTGTTCCATCCCGACCATTTTTCGTTTGGGCAGCCGGTCTACCTCAGCCGCGTGGTCGGCGCGGCCCAGGCCGTCGAGGGCGTCGATGCCGTGCGCACCGATACCTTCCGCCGGCTCGGCGACACATCCTTGGCGTCGCTGCAAGACGAGGTGATCACTATTGGCGAGTTCGAGATCGCCCAACTCGCCAACAACCCCAATTTTCCTGAGCGCGGCAAACTGATCCTGGCCGCGGGAGGCGGCAAATGACCACCCCGACGCCCGATCTCAAACCCCAGGTTCCGCCGCCGACGCCCGGCAACGCCTGCGGCTGCGGCGGCGCCGGAGCGGCCACGCCGCAGGGCATCACCAACCGCGATGGCCTGTCGGCCATCGCCTACCGCATCGGCGACTACGCGCAGTTTCGCGCCAGCCTACAGGCGGCGTTGTCGTCATCGCGGCCTGAACTCGCCGCCTTGCAAGCGCTGGGTACGCGCGACAACGACGATTTCACTATCGGCCTGATCGATGCCTTTGCCTGCTCGGCCGACGTACTGACCTTCTATCAAGAGCGCATCGCCAACGAATCGTATCTGCGCACCGCGCTCGAGCGCGTGTCGCTGCAAGAGATGGGCAAGCTGGTCGGCTACCGTCTGCGGCCCGGCGTGGCGGCCGAGACCTGGCTGGCCTTTGCGCTGGAGACGGCGCCCACCGCGCCGGCAACGCTGGCGCCCGAACCCGGCAATTTCGTCACCGGCGTGCCGGCCCGCGTCACGCTCGACATCGGCACCAAGGTGCAGAGCGTGCCCGGCCCCGGCGAAACCCCGCAGATTTTCGAGTTGGTCGAAAAGCTGGCCGACGCGCGCGCGGCCTGGAACGCCATGACGCCCTGGCTCACCGAGCACTACGAGTTGCGGCGCGGCGACCGCCAGGCTTGGCTGGCCGGCGCCGCCACCCAGCTCAAAGTCGGTGATGCGTTGTTGTTCGTCGGCAGCGAATTTGGGGCCGACGCCACCAGCGACCGGTGGGATTTCCGTTTGCTCACCGCGGTCGAGCCGGACCCGGCGGGCAATCGCACCTGCGTCACCTGGGCCAGAGGGCTAGGCTCGTCGTACCCCTATTCCAATCCGGCCCAGCAGCCGTCGATCTATGCCCTGCGTAAACGCGCGGCGGTGTTTGGTCACAACGCGCCCGTGTGGCGCAGCATGGATGTCAACTTCCGCACCGGTTACGTGGCCCAGTTCAGAGGCGCCGTCAAGGAAGACGCCATTAACGGCCCAGAGTGGCCCAATTTCCGCCTCAGTCAGAAGACCGGCGCAACCGATCAAGGCGGCTCGGTCGATCTCGACCAAGCGCAGCCGGAGATCGCCGCCGATGTCCCTGGCGACGCCGCGCGGCGCAGCTTCGCCGTGCTGGCCAAGGGCGGCTTCAACCGGCCGGGCGAAAAGTTCCCGACCGGCACCTACGTCGAGTTGTATCGCGTGGCCGGCACCACCGAGGTGTCGCTGGCGGCGTTCGCGCTGTCGGGCAAGGTGTCGCGCCTGGAACTCGTCGGTGAGCACCTCGACACGGTGTTCTTCAACCAGGTGCGTGAAACCTCGGTGTTCGCCAAGTCCGAACTGCTGCCGCAGACGCAGCGGCCATGCCAGCAGGACGTGGCCGGCGACCGTATTCCAGTCGCCGTCAGCGCCTGCGGCCTGCTGCCTGGGCGGCGGCTGATCGTGCGCGGGGCGCGCATCAGCGACGGACAAACCGTCGTCATGCAGGCCACGCTGGTTGCCGCGCACGCGCAAGACGCCAGCCACTGCGAACTCGAAATCACGCCGCCGCTGGCCGATGCCTTGCGGCGCGACAGCGTCGTGATACACGGCAACGTGGCGCTGGCCTCGCACGGCGAGTCGTTCACCCAGATTCTGGGCGCCGGTGACGCCAGCCAGCGCTTCCAGCAGTTCGAGCTAAAGCAACTGCCGCTCACCTACCGCGCCGCCAACAATGAAATCGGCGCTGCCGCGGCCCTGACCGTGCGCGTCGGCGACGTCGCTTGGCAAGAACGGCCAAGCCTCTACGGCGCCGCGCCGACCGAGCGCGCCTACGCGCTCGGTACCGACGAGCAGGGCAAAGTGTGGGTCGGCTTTGGCGACGGCGTCAACGCCGCGCGCCTGCCGAGCGGAGTCAACAACATCCAGGCCAACTACCGCAAGGGCATCGGCGTGGCCGGCAACGTCGCCGCCGACAGCCTGACACAGCTCATGACCCGGCCCTTGGGCCTCAAGAGCGTCAGCAACCCGCTGGCCGCTCAAGGCGGAACCGATCCCGAAGCCGAGAGCGCGGCGCGGCGCTCCATTCCGCTGACCACGCGCACCCTGGGCCGCGCCGTCTCGGTGCTCGACTACGAGGACTACGCCCGCGCCTTTGGCGGCATCGCCAAAGCGCAAGCCGCCGTGCTGCAAGTGCATGGCGGCGCGACGGTGGCGATCACGCTCGCCGCCCCCAGTGGCCAAGCGCTGGACGCGGCCAGCCCGGTCTGGCGCAACCTGCGGGAGGCGCTCGGGGCCAGCGGCGATCCGCACGTCGCCGTGACGCTGCTGGCCTGCCAGCTCAGCACCTTCCGTCTCGGCCTCAGAGTCAAGCCCGACCCGGATTACGACAGCGACCAGGTGCTGGCGGCGGTCGAGGCGGCGCTGCGGGCGCATTTTTCCTTCGACGCCCGCTCGCTTGGCGCGCCGGTACAGCAATCCGACGTGATCGCCGCCGTGCAAGCGGTGCCGGGCGTCATTGCCGTCGATCTGACGCGGCTTTATGGCGGCACCCTGCCGGCTGGGCAGACCGTGGCCACGGCACAACCGCAAGTCCGGCTGCTGGCTTCGCGCATGCGGGTCGAAGGCGGGGCCGCCTTGGCGGCCGAGCTGCTCACGCTCGATCCGGCGCCACTCGATCAGTTGGAGGTCATGACATGAGCACCCTCACGGCCGAGCGCCTCTACGCCTTGCTGCCGGCCGTCTATCGCCTCCGGGACGCGCGCCAGCCAGGCCAGCCGCTGCGCGCGCTGATGGCCGCCTTCGCGCAAGAATTTGCCGCGCTGGAAGAAAACATCGAGCAGCTTTACGACGACCAATTCATCGAAACCTGCGCCGCCTGGGTCGCGCCCTACATCGGCGACTTGATCGGCTACCGGCCGCTGCATGGCGTGGCGCCCAAGGTGGCCTCGCCGCGCGCCGAGGTCGCCAACACCATCGCCTATCGCCGGCGCAAAGGCACCGCGTTGATGCTTGAGCAATTGGCGCAAGACGTCACCGGCTGGCCGGCGCATGCGGTCGAATTCTTCCAGCGGTTGGCCACCACGCAATACATGAAGCACATCCGCTTGCAAGCGCCGGCCACCGCCAACCTGCGCGATCTGCCAGCGGCTTGGCGCGAAGGCGGCGCTTTCACCCGCTTTGCCCACACGCCCGAAATGCGCCGGCCCGAAACCGGAACCGGGCGCTACAACATCCCCAACATCGGCATCTTCCTGTGGCGCCTGATGCCGCTCAAGCTCACGGCGCAGCCGCTGGTGGCCCATCCCGGCGACGCCACCGGCCGCAAATTCCGTCTCAATCCGCTGGGAGCCGACCTGCAACTGTTCCGCCGTCCGCGCACCGAAGACGACATCAGCCAACTGGCCGAACCCATCAACCTGCCCGAACCCCTGTCGATACGGCTGATGGCGCTGGCCGGATCCGGCAGCGACTATGGCGCGGACTATGGCATCGACAACAGCCTGGTGCTGCTGCATCCCCATGCTGATCCGACCCAGCCGCCCATGGCGGTGCCGGCCGAGCAGATCGTGATCTGCGATCTGCGCGACATCGTTGACAGTGGCGGCAACGTCATCGGCTGGAACCATCAGGCCTCGGTGCCGGACTCCTGCATCGGCGTCGATCCGCAGCGCGGCCGGGTGCTGCTCGGCGCGGCGGTCGAGCAGCCGCTACTGGCCAGCTTCCATTACGGCGCGGTGCGCGCGTTCGGCGGCGGCGAATACGAGCGCGCGCCGCCAGGCCAAGAGCTGGCGGTACAACACACCGTGACCGGCGGCGCGCCATTGCAGCCGGCGCTCGACGCCATCGCCGGTGGTGGCCGGCTGACCCTTGGCGACAGCCTGACTTATGCGCAAACCCCATTGTTCAAGGTCGAGGGCGCCAGCGCGCCCAACGCGCCAGGGCGCGAAGTGGTGGTCGCCGCGCGCAATGGGGCGCGGCCACTGGTGACGACCAACGACGGCGAGGTGGTCGTACTGGCGATTGGCGCCAACGGCCGTCTGGTCATCGACGGCCTGGTGTTTTCGGGCGGCGCCCTGGTCCTCGGCGCCGACGCCGACAATCAGCCCTGCGAACTGGTGCTGCGCGACTGCACCCTGGTGCCCGGACTGGCGCTCAACCCGGACGGCAGCGCCAGCGCGCCCGGCGCGCCGAGCCTGATCATCGAGCACCCCTTCGCCAAGCTCAGCCTTGAGCGCTGCATCACCGGCCCGATCCAGATCCACGCCGAAGCCAGCATCACCCTCACCGACTGCATCGTGGACGCCGGCAGCCCCCAAGGCGTCGCCTATACCAGCCCCTCCGGCGGCCCCGGCGGCACGCTGACGGCGCGCGAATGCACCTTCGTCGGCAAGCTGCGCGCCAGGGTGATCGAGATGGCCGCCAACTGCCTATTCTTCGCCCAACTCGGGCCAAAACCGGGTGAAACCTGGAGCGCCCCGATCATCGTCGAACGTCGGCAACAAGGCTGTATGCGCTTTTCCTTCGCGCCCGCGGGCGCGGTCACGCCGCGCCGCTATCACTGCCTGCCCGACGCCGAGCATCCCGGCGCCTTGCCGCACTTCACCTCGCTGCGCTATGGCGATCCGGCTTACGGCCAGTTGCGCCAGATCACCGACCCGGCGATCCGCACCGGCGCCGACGACGGCGGCGAAATCGGCGTGCTGCATGCGCTATTCCAACCCCAGCGCGAGATCAACCTGCGCACCCGGCTCGATGAATATCTGCGTTTCGGTCTACATGCCGGCTTGTTTTACGCCAGTTGACGGAGTGAACCCCCATGGCCAATGACTTCTCCAGCGTCCGCCTCGATCCGCTACGCGACTACGCCGCGCTCGAACTCAAGCAAGGCGGCGTACTGATCGACGCCGACGCCAACGAACTGGTCGGCATCCTCGACCGGCGCTTGCGAGCGCTGGCCGGCGACGTGCTGGGCCGCTCGAGCGTCTCGGCGACCACCGCCGACGCCTTCAAGATCGGCGTTGCCGGCGCACAGCTCACTATCGGCCGTGGGCGGATGTACGTCGATGGGTTGCTGGCCGAAAACCACGGCGCCGGCAAACCCGGCTTCGACCCCCTGCTGGCCGAAGCGCAAAAGACCGACGCCATTGCCTACACCGGGCAACCCTACCTTCCCAATCCCCCCGCGCTGCCCGACAAAGGCCGCCATCTGGTCTATCTGGATGTCTGGAACCGAGAAGTCACCCACCTCGAGCAGCCCAATTTGGTCGAAAGCGCGGTCGGCGTCGATGCCACCTCGCGTATCCAAACCGTGTGGCAGGTCAGGGTGGTGGCCGAAAACGCCGCCAAGGAAGTCAGTTGCGCGTCGCCCGACGAAGAAGTATCCGGCTGGCCGCCGATCATCGCGCCATCAACCGGCGTGCTGTCGACCGGCACCGTCGAAGTGGCGGCGGTAGACGACCCCTGCGAACTGCCGCCGACCGGCGGTTATCGCGGCCTGGAAAACCAGCTCTACCGAGTCGAAATCCACCACCCCGGCGTACCGGCCAAAAAGGGCAAAGGCGCCACCTTCAAATGGTCGCGCGAAAACGCCAGCGTCGGCAGCCGCGTGGCCAGCATCATTTCCCCCACCCAACTGGAACTGACCACTTTGGGTCGTGACGACTTGCTGTCGTTCAAAACCGGCCATTGGGTCGAAATCATCGACGACGTTCGGGAGTTCTCGCTCCAACCCGGCGAAATGCGCCAAATCGAAATCGACGACGCGACGCGCCGCATCATCAAATTCACACCGCCGCTGCCGGCCGACATGCTGCCCAGCGGCGGCGATCCCAACAACGCGTTTGCCGCCCAGCGCAACCTGCGGGTCAGGCGCTGGGATCAAGCCCATAAAGTCTTCAGCACCGATGCCAACGGCCAGTTGGTAGAGCAAGACGATCTCAGCTTGGCCAGCTCGGGCGGCGTCATCAAGGTACCCGATTCCGCCACCACACTGCTGCTTGAAAACGGCGTCACGGTGCGCTTCGATTTCACCGGCGCCACCGGCTTCAAGACCGGCGACTACTGGGTTTTCGCCGCCCGCACCGCCGACGCCTCGGTCGAGTTGCTCGACCACGCGCCGCCGCGCGGCACGCATCACCATTACGCGCGGCTCGCCATTTGGGATGCCGACACCAAGCAAATCGTTTCCGACTGCCGCCACCCCTGGCCGCCGTCACAGCAGCAAGATTGCTGTTGTACCGCCTGCGTCACGGTGGCCTCGCACCTGAGCGGCGAGTTCACGATTCAGGCCGCCGTCGATAAGCTGGCCAAAACCGGCGGCGCCATCTGTCTGGAGTCGGGCCAATATCCGCTCAAAGAGCCGGTGCGGATGGACAGCGTGAACGCCGTCCACATCCGTGGACAAGGTGCTTCAACCGTGATCGTTGCCGGCAACGGCGGCGCCTTCATCATCGCCCACAGCGCCGCGGTGCGAATCGAAAACCTGCACATCATCTCATCCGGCCGGCAGCCGGTGATCGCCGTGCAAACCGCGCAGGGCCTGATCCTGCGGCAGTTGGACATCACCGTCGTGCCGAGCAATCAAAATCGATACGGCTCAGCCATCTCGCTACAGGGCGTGGTCGCTGGCGCAGCCATCACCGACAACGCCATCAACGCCCCGATTGGCATTCTGGCCCTCGATCCGCTGGCGCCCAAACCCAAAGCCGACGCCGGCGCGCTGGATTCCCTGCTGATCTACGGACTGACCATCAGCCGCAACGTGCTGCGCTCGGCGCAGCGGGCGATTGCGCTCGACGGCAACGTCGCGCATCTGATTGAAACGCGGATCGAGGCCAACGACATCCTTGCCTGCACCGAGGCCGCGCTCAGCGCCACCGGAATCGGCCTGCCAGGCGCGCGGCTGGTGGTCGGACGCAACCACATGCAGATCCTCGGCCACGGCATACGCTGCGCCGTCAGTGATGCCTTGATCACCGACAACAAGATCGCCCATATGACGCCCGTGACCGAATTAACGGATGACGATAGGCTGCAACCGGGGCCGCGGCCGGCCGATTCGCCGGCTGAGGTCGTCGTAGTGAACGCAGCAGGGCCGGCCAACTCGTCTATCGGCATTGAACTGGCGCCCGGCTCAATCGACCACGTCCTTGGCCAGTGCCAGATACGGGCCAACCAGATTCAAGGCTTTGGCGCCGCTGGCGTCATGATCAATGCGCCACTACGCGATCTGGTCATCCAATCCAACACCATCTTGGGTTGCGGCAATGGCATCCTGTCGTCGGCCGTCGAAACCGGTGCGATCTTGATCAAGAACAACCTCCTGAATGGCATCGTGGCGTCGCGCACGGCCGACGCCAGCTCGGTGGTCGGCATCGGCGTGCTGATGGCCGATTCGGCAACCATCGCCGGCAACACCCTCCTGAACCTTCGCAACCCAAGGCAAGGTTCTCTTTTCGGCATCCTGACCGCGGTCGTCGGCCACGCACAGATCTCGGACAACGATCTCAGGGACATCGCCCCTTCGGTGGACCAGGCGGTCGGCATTTGCGTGGCCATCCCGCGATTTGATTTTCAGCTCGAGCACAACCACGTCGAGCGTGAGACGACGCCGTCCGCCGACGCCCCCAGCGGCAACTGGATGGCGTTGTGGGTACAAGGCGACGCGGGTGATGCGGCAACCGATCTGCCCTTTTTCGTCTACCGGTTCAACGCCGAGGGCGCCATAGTGCTCGAGCAAAACCGCGTCTCCTGGGTCAAGTCGGCAACCGGCGTCAAAGGACTGATTGCCGGCAACGTCATGGCCGGGTCAAGCAGCGCGCGCGCCGTTGTCCAGGTCACGACAGACGAATGCCTGTTTTGCAACAACATCGTCGATGCCCGCTTGAAAGAAGGCATTGCCGTCATGCTCACGGCGCCGATTGCCATCGTCAACGCCAATCGCGTCACCAGGCCCGCGCCAGCGCAGAGGAGCGAGGTGGCGATACAAATCGAAGCCGACGCCAAGACCGTCACCGTGCTCGGCAATATCACCACCGGCGCCATAAGGATCGGCAACACCCTTCTGGGCGCGCCCTGGGCCGCGCTCAATGTCGCCATGTGAGCCAACCCAGCAGGAGACCCATCATGCCAAGAACACTGGTCGTGGACCAGGCCACCAACCTCAAATCCATCAGCGCCACCTTACTCGACGCGCGCTTCGGCGGTACGCAAGCGGATGCGGCCATGCGGCAATTGCAAGCGCTCAACCCGCAGGTAGACCTGAACAAAATAGCCGCCGGCAGCGTGCTGTTCGTGCCCGACTCGCCTGTTTTCAAGGTCTCGGCCACCAGCCCGGTGCAGACGCTGCCGCTGCAAGACTTCAGCGCCATCGTGGCCGACGCCTTCAACCAAACCGCCGCCACCCTCAAAAGCAAAGCCGCCGCTCGCGCCGCCGCGCGTGCGCAACTGAACCCGGCGCTCAAAAGCGCGGCCTTTAAAAAAATCGTCGGCAAAAACGAAGAACTCACGCGCCGGCTTACCCTGGCGCAAAAAACCTTGGCGATGGAAGAAAAAAACCAACAGCAGGCGCAAGACGCCTTGGATGCCATGAGCAAAGCCGCACTGACCCAGATCGCCAAACTCGCCGCCTTAAAACCGGGTATCCGCGCCGATTGAAATTTGAGCCAGGGGTGGGAGCCGACGTTTGAGTAGCCGAATGGCTAGCCATGAAAGATACCGTCAAAAATACCGAAAATTTGACGGTATCGCATGATATGTCATGAAACGGGTTGAGACAAGAAAAAACCCGCATGTCCAGTAAACATGCGGGTTTTGAGACTTTATGGAACGGTATGCGACTTGTTCTTGGTGCCGCCTGTCGGACTCGAACTGACGACCTACCGCTTACAAGGCGGGTGCTCTACCAACTGAGCTAAGGCGGCTTCAGGCGTGAATTTTAGCGGTTCTTTATTTCACCACCTTGAGCGCTGGGCGCCTGCGCTTAGGTTGTGGCGGGGGATCGACAGGCGCATCATCGTTACCGACAGCACCCCGAGGCACCAGTTGAATCGGGCCGGGCGAGCCTATGACTGAGTCATCGCCTTGATCAGCCGACGTTGCGTCGGCGCTTTCAGCGCTGCCTTCGGCCACCGCTGGAACGCCGACGGGAAACGCCATGCCTTGCCCGCTTTCGCGCGCATAGATGGCAATGATGTTATTGATTGGCACCATGATTTCACGCGCTACGCCAGCAAAACGCGCTTTGAATTCGACGAATTCATTACCAAGCTTGAGTGCGCTGGTGGCTTCAGTGCTGATGTTGAGCACAATCTCGCCATTCTGGACATATTCGCGCGGCACCCGCACGGCATCGTCGGCCAACACCGCGATGTAGGGCGTCAGACCATTGTCGACGCACCATTCGTACAACGCGCGAATCAGGTAAGGACGCGTGGAAGTGGATTCGAGCGCATTCATCATGACAGCCACCTGTACGGCGCTTACTTGCGCATCACCTTCTCGGACGGCGTCAACGCTTCAATATAAGCCGGCCGCGAGAAGATGCGCTCGGCGTACTTCAGCAGCGGCGCGGCGTTCTTGGACAGATCAATGCCATAGTAGTCCAGCCGCCACAGCAGCGGCGCCAGCGCGACGTCGAGCATGGAAAAGCCATCACCTAAGATGTATTTGTTCTTGAGAAACACCGGCGCCATCTGAGTCAGGCGGTCGCGAATGTTGCCGCGCGCCTTTTCCAGCGTCTTTTCATTGGTTCTGCTGACGCGATTTTCCAACGTGCTGACGTGCAGAAATAGCTCTTTTTCGAAATTGAGCAAGAATAGGCGCACACGCGAGCGATCAACCGGGTCGCCGGGCATCAGTTGCGGGTGCGGAAAACGCTCATCAATGTACTCATTGATGATGTTGGACTCGTACAAAATCAGATCACGTTCGACCAAGATCGGCACCTGGCCATACGGGTTCATGACCTCGATGTCCTCGGGCTTGTTGTATAGATCGACGTCGCGGATTTCAAAGTCCATGCCCTTTTCGAACAGAACAAAACGGCAACGGTGGGAAAAGGGGCAGGTTGTGCCCGAGTACAACACCATCATGGCGAGCAACTCCAGAATAACAAAAGTGGTTTAAAACCGAAACGCCGCGCTTTTTGCAATCGCGCTGCGCCAAAACGAAAAGAGTGGGCTGTGTTTGGCCCAGCCCACTCCATCCTTCGTGCAGTGGATTGGATTTACGTCACGTCTTTCCAGTACGCCTTGTTCAGGCGCCAAGCAGTAAAGGTAAACAGCAGCAAAAACAACATTACCCAAATGCCGATCCGTACCCGCGTGTTCTGCGCCGGCTCGCCCATCCATTGCAGGTAATTAACCAGATCGCGAACGGTCTGGTCGTATTGCTCTTCGGTCATGGTGCCCGGCGTTACGGTCGTCCATTCACCGGTAAACACCGGCTCTTGCTTGCCGTCGATTTCATGCATCTCGAACACGGGAGCGCGCTCGCCCTGTAACTCCCATAGCGGGTGGGGCATACCGATGGCGGCGAACGTGGTGTTGTTCCACCCGGTGGGTCGGCTGGGGTCACGGTAGTAAGTGCGCAGCAAAGTGTAAATGTAATCCGCGCCAGAACCGCCCGCACCGGCGCGTGAACGCGCGATCACCGACAGATCGGGCGGGTTGACGCCAAACCATGCCTTGGCCTGCACCGGATCAATGGCCGACACCATGGTGTCACCCACTTTGTCGGTGGTAAACAGCAGATTATCCTTGATTTGCTGCTCAGTCAGGCCGATGTCACGCAAGCGGTTGAAGCGCATGAAAGCGGCCGAATGGCAGCCCAAACAGTAGTTAACGAAGACCTTGGCGCCATTGCGCAGCGAGTCGAAGTTGGTCGTATCGACGTTCGCCCTGTCCCAGGCAGCTCCCCCGCTAGCATGCGCCGCGCCAATCAAACCACCGGCCAGTGCCGCGCCAAGAAGCAGTTTCTTCCAGACATTCATGTTGCTTTCTCCTGGGCTTTCAATGCGGCTTGAACGTGACGCGATCAGGCACGGGTTTGGGCGTACCCAATTGGCTCCACCAAGGCATCAGCAAAAAGAAGCCAAAGTAAAACAACGTGCCCACCAGCGCCACCCGTTCGTTGGTCAACCATTCCCAGGACTTGCCGCTGAGCAATGGACCGGGCAGCATGACGCCCAGCACCATCAAAATGGCGAACCAGATCACGAACAGCCCGAACATCCACTTGTGCCAGCCGGGACGGTAGCGAATCGAGCGCGCCGGACTGCGATCCAGCCAGGGCAGAAAGAACAGCAAAACCACCGCCCCGCCCATCACCACCACGCCCCAGAACTTGGGATCGAACCCAGTCAGCAGCCAGGTGTTGGGCAATTCGATGCCGGCCAAGCCAAACAGCCATTTGACGCCGCCCAACAGAAAAACAAAGACCACCGCGACGGCCAGAATCACCCACTTGGCGACGCCGATCATCCGGCCCTTGAGCACCGCCAGCACGGCGGCAACCAGGACTACGGCCGCCAAAATCAAAGTCATGACTTCAGTGGTGGCGCGCAACATCGAATAGAACGCCGTGAAATACCACACCGGGGCGATGTGCGCCGGCGTCACCATCGGATCGGCGGGAATGAAGTTGTTGTATTCAAGGAAATAACCGCCGACCTCTGGCGCGAAAAACACAATGGCGAAGAACACCAGCAAGAACACACCAACACCGAAAATGTCGTGCACGGTGTAGTACGGGTGAAACGGTACGCCGTCAGTCGGCGCGGTGGGCGACCAGCGGTTGCCCTTGGGACCTTTTTTGATCTCGATGCCGTCCGGGTTGTTGGAGCCTACGTCGTGCAGCGCCAACAGGTGCGCCACCACCAGGCCGATCAACACCAGCGGCACGGCGATGACGTGAAAGCTGAAAAAGCGGTTCAGCGTCGCGTCGCCCATCGAATAGTCGCCACGGATCAGCAGCGCCAAATCGGGGCCGATGAAGGGGATGGCGTCGAACAGGTTGACGATCACCTGCGCGCCCCACAAAGACATCTGCCCCCAGGGCAGCAGGTAGCCCATGAAGGCTTCAGCCATCAGGCACAGGAATATCGCCGCGCCGAAAATCCACACCAGTTCACGCGGCTTGCGATAGCTGCCGTACAGCAGCCCGCGGAACATGTGCAGGTAAACGACGATGAAAAACGCCGACGCGCCGGTGGAGTGCATGTAGCGGATGAACCAGCCGCCCGGCACGTCGCGCATGATGTATTCGACCGAGGCGAAGGCAATCGACGGCGCGCCCACCACGCCGCCCAGCGGCCCGGCGTCGGGCTTGTAATGCATGACCAGGAAGATGCCGGTGACGATCTGGATCACCAGCACCAGCAGCGCCAACGAGCCGAAGATGTACCAAACGTTGAAGTTCTTTGGCGCGTAGTACTCCGCCATGTGCTTGCGGTATTCCGCAAACGCGGTCGGAAAGCGGTTCTCGAACCAGTTGCCGATCTTGGCGCCCAGCGGCGCGTTGGGGGAAATTTCCTTGAATTCAGCCATGTCCGCCTCTAGGTTCAAGCCTTCTTGTCTTCGCCGATCAGCAGTTTGTTTTCAGCCAGGAACATGTACGGCGGCACTTGCAGGTTGTCCGGTGCCGGCTTGTTCTTGAACACGCGACCCGCCAAGTCGAAGGTGGAACCATGACAGGGGCAGAAAAAACCGCCCTGCCAGTTGTCGGGCAGTGAGGGCTGGGCGCCGGTCTGGAATTTATCCACCGGCGAACAGCCCAGGTGCGTACAGATGCCGATCAGCACCAGCACTTCGGAGTGTTCTTCACGGGCGCGTGCTTCGTTCTTGGCGTAATCGGGAATGGGAAAAGCGGTGCGTTTGGACTGCGGATCGGCCACCTCGGCGTCGGTCTGTTTGATCGAGGCCATCATCTCGGGCGTGCGGCGCACGATCCACACCGGCTTGCCGCGCCATTCGACGATGCGTTTTTCGCCCGGCTTCAGGGCGCTGATGTCCACTTCGACCGGACCACCCGCGGCCTTGGCCCGCTCCGAGGGCGCCAGGCTGCTGACAAACGGCGTCGCCAGGGCGACCGTGCCGACCGCGCCGGCGCAACCCGAGGCAATCAGCCATGTGCGTTTGCTGCTGTCCAATGGTGCGGGAGTAAAGTTGCTGACTAAGGCGTCACTCATGGCGATTCCTCTGGGTTCTTTCAACGCGAATCAACGGGCAATTGTAGCGGAGCGCAACAAAGCATCCGGCGCTAACGGTCTCGAAAAAAACCGGGCGCCGATCTGGAATACTGGCGCCGTTATTGGTTTTTATCGAGGAGAAACCGTCTCATGAGCATGCTGCAAGAGTTCCGCGAGTTCGCGGTCAAGGGCAACGCGATTGATCTGGCCGTTGGCGTGATTGTTGGCGGCGCATTCGGCAAGATCGTCGACTCTATCGTCGGCGACCTGGTCATGCCAATCGCCGGACGGCTGCTGGGAGGCCTGGACTTTTCAGCCTGGTATATCCCATTGGCCGGCCAGTCGTCCGATCTGCCGCTGACCGAGGCCAAGAAGCTTGGCGCCGTATTCGCCTACGGCAACTTCATCACCATCTTGGTCAACTTTATCTTGCTGGCGTTCATCGTTTTCGTCATGGTCAAGCAAATCAACCGCCTGAAAAAAGCCGAACCCGCGCCTGCTGCGCCCGAACCGCCGGAACAAGTGCTGCTGCTGCGCGAGATACGCGACAGTTTGCGGCGATAAGCGTGCTGCAAGCTCAAAAAAGCAACAGCTTTTGGCAAGGAGTTTGCGCTCTTTGCCAAAAAATCGCTGCAAACCCGGCCTTCTAATCCAGGACACTAGCAATCCAGCACCGCCTGCATTCGCCGCAAATCGGTGGCCGAGAAGCAACAAAACAGCACTTCATCCAGCGCCTGTCCGGCCGCTGCGCTGATGGCTTGCCGCACCGTGTCTACCGCGACTTGCGCCGCCATGTCGAATGGATAACCATACACCCCGGTACTGCTGACGGGAAACGCCAGCGTGCGGGCGCCGACGCCGATGGCTTCTTCGACGCAGCGGCGGTAGCAAGAGGCCAGCAAGTCCATCTCACCCTGCGTGCCGTCGCGCCATTCCGGCACCGCGGTGTGAATAACCCAGCGCGCCGGCAGGAGATAACCGCTCGTCACTATCGCGTCGCCGACGGCGCAGCCGCCGAGCGCATGGCATTCAGCCAACAGCAGTGGACCGGCGGCGTTGTGAATGGAGCTGTCCACGCCGTCGCCGCCCAGCAAGATGTCGTTATCCACATTGACGATGGCATCCGCCACCACCGTGGTGATGTCCTTTTGCAGAGCGCGCAGCAGGGTCATAGCAACTGCCCGTCGCCGCCGACCAACGCATCGTCCAGACGCGCCAACAAAACGGCCAAGGCAGCATCGTCCGGTTCCGCGGGCACGATGGTGGGAGCGTTGGCGGCGGGTCGATTTTCCTGTGCCTGGGCCAACTCGAACGCCAGGTTCAGCGCCGCCAGCACGGCAATGCGGTCGCGGGCGCGAATTTTTCCCGCGTCGCGGATTTTGCTCATGGCAGCGTCAACGCGGTGAACCGCCTCGCGCAGGTTTTTCTCGCCGCCCTCGGGACAGCCGAGCAAGTAGCCCTGGCCCATGATTTTGACTTCCACCTGCTTCATGGCGCAAGATGCTCCTTGCCAGTTAAACCTTGATCGACCGACGGCGACGCCGCAGGCAAGCGGTCGATCAATGAGTCGACGCGCGCACGTGCGGCCATCAGGCGCGACTTGAGACTATCGCGCTCGTGCGTCAGCGCCAATACCCGTTGCTCCAGCAACTCGTTGGTTCGCCGCAGTTCCTCGTGGCGCACAAGCAGGCGCTCGACGCGCTCGGCGATCTGGTCGATGAGGGGCGAGGCGGTCATGATGACAATTGTAGGGCGCGCAGGCGGTTTTACAATGCCCGCGTTGGTGCTCGCGTGACATGGTTCGCATGGCCGCAGTTCAACGGGAAGCAGGGGGGCCGCTCCAACCTTGGAGTCAAGACCGTTTTGTTTTGGGTGTCGGGCGTCGAACGTGCGAGATAACCTTCTTAAGAGGTTTTCACGCCAGATACTCGACGCTCAACGCTCAATCGTCTTTCAAGCCTAACCTGCGCTGCCCCCGCAACGGTAAGCGGACGGGGTGCCTAAAGCGCATCTCGGGTCCACCTCATCACAGCCACTGGCGGCCTTGAACAAGCAGCCGGGAAGGCGAGGCCGGATCAGTTTCCGCCAGCCCGGATACCGGCCAACGAGGAGACCGCGTTTTCGAGCGCGGTTATTTCGCCCCATGTGCCGGCGGGGAAGCCGGCCGGGGTCGTTGCTTTGTCTTTGTGTTTCCCATCATGAAAAATCGTTTGTTTTCGTTCCGGGCCGCCGCGCTGCCGTTGGCTTTTGCGTGCGCGCTCGCCCAAGCCCAAGCCCAAGCCCAAGACGCTGCCGATTCGAGGCACCCTACTCTGCCCGAAACCATCGTTACCGCCACCCGCACGGCACAGCCGCTGACCGACGTGCTGGCCGACGTGACTTTGATCGACCGCGCACAAATCGAGCACAGCGGCGCGGTCAACATCAGTGATTTGCTGCAACGCCAGCCAGGGCTGGAACTGTCGCGCACCGGCGGTCCAGGCACGGCCTCCAGCCTGTACATCCGCGGCGCGGACAATCGCTTCACGGCCGTCTATATCGACGGTGTGCGCGTCGATACACAGGCCACCGGCGGCGCACCGTGGGAGGCTATCGCGCTAGGCCAGGTTGATCGCATCGAGATCGTGCGTGGACCCGCCGCGGCGGTCTACGGCTCGGACGCCGTTGCCGGGGTGATTCAAATCTTCACCAAAAAGGGTGAAGGCGCGTTCACGCCTTACGTCGGCGCGGGCGTCGGCAACCGCCACACGGGCAGGCTGGAGGCGGGTTTTTCCGGCTCGAATGGCACGCTCGATTACGCCCTAGGGCTGGAACGCGACCTCAGCCACGGTTACGACAGCCAGACCGACAGCAACCCCGACATTGACGGTTACCGCCAGAGCGCTTTCAGCGGCCGGCTGGGCTGGCAAGTGGGCGCCGATCACCGACTGGAACTCACCGGCAGCCACACCGACATGAAGACGCAGTACGACGGCTTCCTGCCCGATGCCGACGAGGTGACGCAAAACCGCCTGTCAACCCTGGGCGCTTCGTGGCACGCGCGCTGGACGCCGAACTACAGCACCCGTCTGTCAATCAGCCAGTCACAACACCGCGTCGAGACCACGCCTTCACCCTACCTTGCCAAAACCACGTTGGGCAACCTGCTGCTACAAAACGAATGGCGGCAGGGCAATCATCTGCTCACCGCCGCGCTGGAGCGACGCAACGACAAATTGCAAACCGATCCGATCAACCGCAAACGCCATCAGAACGCCATCGCTCTGGGTTACGGCTACAGCGGCGGCGCGCACACGCTGCAAGTCAATCTGCGCCACGACCGCGACAGCGAATTCGGCGCCCAAACCACCGGCGGCGTGGCTTACGGCTATGCCTTTGCTCCCGGCTGGCGCGTGACCGGCGCGGTGGGAACGGCATTTCGCGTACCGACGCTGTATCAGCGCTTCTCACAATACGGCGCTCCCGATCTGGCGCCTGAAAAAGGCCGCAACGTCGAATTGGGCCTGCATTGGGCCGGCTCGCAAGGCAGCCGTTTCGACCTGGTCGCCTACCGTAATCGTGTCAGCAACCTGATCGGTTTTGGCGCAGCCGGGCTTTGCGCTTCCGCCTTCGGTTGCTACGAAAACACAGGCCGCGTCATTCTGCGCGGGGTGACGATCTCGGGTGCGCATCGGCTGGGAAGCGTCAATTTGGCCGGCTCGCTCGATCTACAAGACCCGCGCGACGTCGCCACCGGCAACCTGCCGGCGCGGCGCGCCAAACGCGTGCTAAAGCTAAGCGCCGACACCCGAGTCGGCGACTGGACGCTAGGCGCCGAACTGATGGCCGCCAGCCGCCGCTACGACAACGCCGCCAATACCGTTAGGCTAGGCGGCTACGGCCTGGTCAACCTGTACGCCAGTGCCACCATCGCGCGCGAGTGGACACTGTTGGCGCGCATCGACAACGTGGGCGACAAGGACTACCAAATCGCCAGCGGCTACCGCACGCCGGCACGCGCCTTTTATATCGGTCTGCGCTGGACGCCACGATGAAACGCATCGCCGCCATCGTGCTGGCGCTGTGCGCGCTGGCCGTGCGCGCCGGTGAGGTCATCGACGACAGCGGCCACGCCCTGAACCTGAGCGTGTCCCCGGCGCGCGTCATCAGCCTGCTGCCGTCGCTGACTGAAACCGTTTGTGCGCTCGATGCCTGCGGGCGGCTGGTCGGCGTGGATCGCTATTCCAACTGGCCGCAGTCAGTGCGCGATCTGCCGCGGCTGGGCGGCGGGCTGGACCCGAGCGTGGAAGCGATTGCGGCGCTCAAACCCGATCTGGTGCTGATCTCCGTTTCGTCGCCCGCAGCAGCGCGGCTGCGCGCACTTGGCCTGACGGTGGCACAACTGGAGCCGCGCACCGGCGCCGACTTGCGCCGAGTGACCGTTGCGCTCGGCCAACTCCTGCACGTAGACGGCGCTCAGGCGCTGCTGCGCGACATCGACACCGGCGTACAGGCTGCCGCGCGCGCGCTGCCCGCGTCGGCGCGCGGCGCGCGGGTGTACTTCGAGGTCGGCCCCGGCCCCTACGCGGCCGGGCGCGGCAGCTTCATCGGCGAACTAATGGACGCGCTGGGGCTGCTCAATGTCGTCGACACCGGGCTGGGAGCATTTCCGCGTCTGAACCCCGAATACGTGGTGCGCGCCGCGCCCGACGTGGTCATCGCCGCCGACTCCAGCCTGCGCGAGATGGCCAGCCGTCCCGGTTGGGCCAACATGCGTGCGCTACGCACCGGACGCACGTGCAGCTTCGAGGGCAACGAGCGCGACGTTCTGGTACGCCCCGGCCCGCGCATGGCCGAAGCGGCGCACTTGTTGGCGCGTTGCGTGACGACGGCAAGTCAGTCAAAGGCATGGTGAGGGTGCGGCGATGAGCGTCAACGCGGTTGCAGGTAACACCGCCCGCACGCTCTGGCTTGGCGCAGTTTTGCTGGTGCTGACCGCGCTCGGCCTGCTGCTAGGCGCCAGCGCCGGCAGCACCGGGTTTGAAAGCGTTTCCAACGCCCGCCACGACCCTGTGGCGGCGCAAATCGTGTGGAACATCCGTTTGCCGCGCACCTTGGGCGCGTGGCTGGCCGGTGCGCTGTTGGGGTTAGCCGGCGCACTGGCGCAGGGGTTGTTTCGCAACCCGCTGGCCGATCCGTATCTGCTGGGCAGCGCCTCCGGCGCGGCGCTGGCGGTGGCGCTGACGTTTGCCGGCGCCAGCGCCGCCGCGGTAGTGCCTGATAGCGTCGGTGCGGCGCTGGCGCAGGCCGCCTCACCGGCGCTGGCACGACTGGGACTGACCGGCGCGGCCTTCGTCGGCGCTTTGGGCGGCGTGCTGCTGACCCTGGCGCTGGCGCGCGGCGTGCAACAGACTTTGCGTTTGTTGTTGGCCGGCGTGGTGGTCGGATACCTGCTGAGCGCGTTACGCGAACTGGTGCAACTGGCGCGGCCCGAGGTACTGCAAGCCATGCAAGGCTTTGCTTTGGGCGCAACCGGCTTCGTCGGTTGGGACGCTTGCGGCGTAATGGCCGCCTTATTGGCGCCGCTGCTACTGGTCGCCTGGCTACTGGCGCGCGTACTGGACGCGCTGACGCTGGGCGAGGCCACCGCGCAAAGCTTGGGCTTGCAGTTGGCGCCGCTGCGCGCGCTGCTGATCGGCGTGCTGGCGCTAGCCACCGGCACGGCGGTAGCGCAAACCGGGTTGATCGGCTTTGTCGGCTTAGTCGCGCCGCACCTGGTGCGCCCGCTGTCGCGCGGTATGCACGGGCCGCTGCTGCTGCTGTCGGCGTTGGCCGGCGGTCTGCTGCTGCTTGCCGCCGACGTTGCCGCGCGTTTGCTGATTGCGCCGCAAGAACTGCCAGCCGGCATACTGACGGCAGTGCTGGGCGGAATCTATCTGCTGTGGCTGATGTACCGCCGCGCACCCGGCGGAGGCTAAGAACGTGTTCACGATCCCGGCGCGGGCTTAGCGGGCGCGGCAATTGGGCGGTCTGCGGCGCAAGCAATCCTTGCCAATGACACGGGCCATTGGCTGCGGATTGCGCCTTGCAGCCCATCCCTATGCAGCATCGCCGCACACCTCACGCCGAGATCGTGAACACGTTCTAAACGCACATGAACACCGCCATCGTCCTGCAATCATCGGCCACGCACTTAGGAAAAGTGCAAGTCTTGCGCGCGCTGGACGCGCGATTTGCCGCTGGTCGTTGGTGCGCCGTGGTCGGCCCCAACGGAGCGGGTAAATCGACCTTGCTGCGCGTGCTGGCCGGCCTGTTGCCGACCGATGGCACGGTCAGTTTGATGGGCCGCCCGCTGGCTGCCTGGCCAGCGCGCGAGCGAGCGCGCCAACTGGCCTGGCTTGGGCAGGCCGAAGCCGCTGCCTTCGACCTGACGGTTTATGACCTGGTCTTGCTGGGCCGCTTGCCGCACCGCGACTGGCTGGCGCCCGCCACGGCACGCGACCATGCCGCCGTGGTACAGGCGCTGGCGCAAATGCAGGTAACGCACTTGCAGGCGCGGCGGCTGGGTGATCTGTCGAGCGGCGAGCGTCAGCGCGTGCTACTGGCGCGCGCCCTGGCGGTACAAGCGCCATTGCTGCTGATGGACGAACCGCTGACCCATCTCGACCCGCCGCACCAAGCCGACTGGCTGGCCGTAGTGCGCCAACTGCTGGCCGCAGGCGGCACGGTAATCAGCGTGCTGCATGAACTGAATATGGCGCTGCAAGCCGACGATCTGCTCATCGTCAAGGCCGGCCACATCGCTCACCACGGCCCCAGCGCAAGCGCCGTCACGCACCAAGCGCTGCAAGCGGCGTTCGATGGGCGCATCGAAGTGCACCCAGTGGCTGGCCGGCAGGTCGCGTTGCCTCGAAATCAAATCGGATAAGCAAGCAACCCATGTCTGCTCATGCTCAGTGTCGCCTTGATGACAGCTTTGGATGGAAATCCATTTGACAACGTTAGACTGAAAGCCATCTCATGCACGTATAGCATCCGCACTATACGCATGGATGTGATTTTTATACGGGAGATAAACCATGTTCCATACTTCATTGATTCGCCGGGCCGTGATTGTGGCCGCCGGCGCCGTTACTCTGTGCGCGGCCGCGTTGTCCAGCGCGCAGGCGGCCTACCCCGAGAAAACCGTGCGCATGGTGGTCGGTTTCGCCCCTGGCGGCACGACCGACCTCGTGGCGCGCATTCTGTCAAACGAGCTATCCACCGAGCTGGGTCAGCCCTTCGTGGTCGAAAACAAACCCGGCGCGGGCAGCAACCTGGCGGCCTCGCAGGTGGCGCACGCCAAGCCCGACGGCTATACCCTGCTGATGGTGGCGGTCACCAGCGCCATCAACGAAACGCTATACAAGAAGCTTGACTTCAATCTGGTCAGTGACTTCAAGGCGGTGGCGCTCGCCGCCAAGGTGCCCAACATCCTGGTTGTCAATCCCAAGGTGCCCGCCAATACGGTGCCGGAGTTGATCGCCTACATCAAGGCCAATCCGGGCAAAACGGCCTACGCCTCCTCGGGCAGCGGCACATCCATCCACATGGCGGGCGAGCTTTTCAAGCAGAAGACCGGCCTCGACCTTATACACGTGCCCTACAAAGGCTCGGGGCCGGCGATTACCGACCTGATCGGCGGCCAGGTGCAATTGATGTTCGACAACATGCCTTCGGCTTGGCCGCATGCGCAGGCCGGCAAGCTGCGGGCGCTGGCGGTAACCACCAAGAAGCGTTCGCCGAGCGCGCCGGACTTGCCTACCGTCGCTGAATTGGATATACCCAATCTGACCGATTTCGACGTTGCCTCATGGTTCGGCGTAATCGCCCCGGCCGGAACGCCCGACGAGGTGGTCGACAAGCTCAATGCCGCGATCCAAAAAGCCTTGAAAAAGCCCGAAGTTCAAGCCCGCTTTACCGAATTGGGCGCGCAGATTGAGTACACCACGCCAAAGCAATTCGCCGACATGATCCGGCTTGAAGTGGACACATGGCGTCCGGTGGTGCAGTCGTCCGGCGCCAGGGTTGA
>JAITMV010000099.1 GCA_031277295.1 Burkholderiaceae bacterium
TGCTTGACGAGCTGGCCGACGGTTTCGTCGTTCAGGATGTAGCCGGTCTGGTCGAGCCAGCCGTCCTGACCGTGGCTGGTGTAGGGGTCGAGCGCGACGTCGGTCATCACGCCCAGTTCGGGAAAGCGTTTTTTCAACTCGCGCACCACGCGCGGGATCAGGCCGCGCGGGTTGGTGGCCTCGCTGCCCTTGGCGTCTTTCAGCTTGGGGTCGATGACCGGAAACAGCGCCAGCGCCGGAATGCCCAGCGCCATGCAGTCTTCGGCCACCGGCAGCAGCAGATCAAGCGACAGGCGCTCGACGCCGGGCATCGACGGCACGGCCTGGCGGCGGCGTTTGCCGTCAAGCACGAACACGGGGTAGATCAGGTCGTTTGGCGACAAGGCGTGTTCGCGCACCAGGCGGCGGGTGAAATCGTCGCGGCGCAGGCGGCGCAAACGGGCGGCGGGGAAGGGGGCGACGAGCGTGGTCATGGTGAAAATTGTGCCCGATTTGAAGCGCCAGCCACAAAGACGGGCGATTTTCGGAGCCATGTCGTACCATCGCCCGGCATGTTGCCTCGTCTTGCCCGTCGTCTGCCGTTTCTGCGCTGGCCGCGCCCATCGCCAGCGCTGCTGCGCGGCGAGGCGCTGGCGGGGGTGACGGTGGGGCTGATGGTGATTCCGCAGGGCGTGGCCTACGCGCAGTTGGCGGGTATGCCGCCGGTGACGGGCATTTATGCGTCGTTGCTGCCGGCGCTGGTGGCGGTGCTGTTTTCGGCCTCGGCGCGGTTGTCGGTGGGGCCGACGGCGTTGACGGCGCTGCTGATCCACGCCTCGCTAGCTCCGCTGGCCGTGCCGGGCAGCCCGCAGTGGGTCACGCTGGCGGTGTGGCTGGCGCTGCTGGCCGGCGCGCTGCAAGTGACGCTGGGCGCGGCGCGTTTCGGCTGGTTGTTGAATTTGGTCAATTCGCCGGTGCTGACGGCTTTCGCTCAGGCGGCGGCGGTGCTGATCATCGCCTCGCAGTTGCCGCCGCTGCTGGGCTTGCCCGGCTATTGGACGCCGCTGCACGGGTGGCCGTCGATGAATCCGCTGGCCGTGCTTTTTGGCGTGGCGGCGCTGGCGCTGCTGGTGCTGGCGCGGCGCTGGGAGCCTACTTTTCCGATTGTCTTGCTGATCGTGCTGGTGGCCGCGGGTATCAGTTATACGCTTGGCTTCGAGCGGCGCGGCGGCGACGTGATCGGGCCGCTGCCGCGGGGATTGCCGACGCTGTATTTGCCGGGCTGGCCGGGATGGAGCGCGCTCGGCCAGTTGTTGCCGCCGACGCTGGTCATAACGCTGATTAGCTTTCTGGAAACCGCCTCCAGCGCCAAGGTGGACAGTCAGCGCAAGGGCGAGCGCTGGGATCAGGATCAGGACCTGATTGGTCAGGGGCTTGCCAAGATCACTGCCGGCCTGTCGGGCGCGTTTGCTACCAGTTCATCGTTTTCACGCTCGGCGCTGAATCTGTACGCCGGGGCGCAGACCGGCTGGGCGACGATCTTCTCGGTTGCCGTCGTGCTGGTGGTGTTGTTGGTGTTCACGCCTTTGCTGCGCCATGTGCCGCAGGCGGTGCTGGCGGCAATCGTGATAGCGGCCGTAACGGGGTTGCTGCGACCGCGCGAGTTCGTGCGGCTGTGGCGCATTTCGCGCGTGGAGGCGGTGATCGCTAGCGTCACTTTCATTGTGACCATTGCCGCCGCGCCAGCGCTGTACTGGGGCGTGCTGGTGGGCGTGCTGGGGGCGTTGTCGCATTTTCTGTACCAGCACTTGCACCCGCGCATCATTGAGGTCGGCCTGCATGCCGACGGCAGCCTGCGTGAGCGCCATCTGTGGCAATTGCCGGCGCTGGCGCCGTACACCTACGCGCTACGCATGGATGCGGCGCTGGACTTTGCCGCCGCCGCCCAGTTCGAGCGCAATGTCACCGAATACCTGGCCGCCCACCCGGACACTCGCCACGTATGTCTGTTCGCGCAGCCGATCAACCGCATGGACGCGACGGGAGCCGAGGTCTTCACGCG
Source organism: Burkholderiaceae bacterium (assembly GCA_031277295.1). Lineage (GTDB taxonomy): Bacteria > Pseudomonadota > Gammaproteobacteria > Burkholderiales > Burkholderiaceae_C > Ottowia. Next base: position 2,042 of record JAITMV010000099.1, read on the forward strand.
GTTGATGGTGCAACTGCATCAGCAGGGCGTGGCGCTGCACGTAGCGGGCATGAAGTTGCCGGTGGAACAGGTGCTGCGCGCCGCTGGCGCATTGCCTGCCGAGCCGCTGCCGTGTCTGTACCGCACCGACGCCGAGGCCATCGCATCCCTGCGCGAGCTGACCCGCCCGCCCGCCGCGCCCGACCCACATGATTTGCCGGCGGCGGCGATTTAGTTGTATTAATTCAATCAACCCAAATTTCCCATTTACCCTGAAGGCAATGCCTGAGCCTTTTCGGTCGTGGCCCGTGCAATGCAATGCTCGCCACCCCATCCTCGCCCCAGCCCTCCCCTTGAAGGGAACAACACCCCCACCCCTACCCCAAAAGGGGGAGGGAGTTACAAACCAGCGCGTTTCGTTTCATGCGATGCGGGTGGTGCGTGAGCGACATGGAAAACTGAGATGAAACCTGGTCCGTTTTGCGTGGCGCTGTAGGGGCAACCCTTGTGGTTGCCCTGTGTGCCTGACAACGGCCCTTGTCCAGTGGATACAAGGGCAACCACAAGGGTTGCCCCGATGCCAAATGGTTTCATGCGTCGCGGGTCGCGCGAAGCGCGGTCAAAAACTGGAATGATGAAGACCGGGAAGCCTTCAGCAACTGGATCGCGGCCAACCCTGAAGCAGATGATGTCATCGCTGGAACGCGGTCTGCAACAAGCGCTGGCCGGAGAAGGCCGTGTGACCACCGGTGAGGAAATCGCCAGACGCACAGCCGACTGCCCGCCACTGGCGACGCACAAGCAGCCCGTCACGCTGCGCCTGGCCCCGGCAAGCGCTGGCGTGCCAGCGGCAAGGGCTGGCAGACACGGGCGGCGGCGGTGCTGACGGCACACGCGCCGCCGTGAATTTCAGGTATGCCCGACGATGCTGGCGGTGGCCATCAGCTCTTCCAGCAGCGCCATCGACACCTGGCCGGAAACGCTGTAGGGGTCCAACGCGGCGTGCTCGGAATACTTCAGCAGTACGCGGGCGTTGATGCGGCTCGTATCAACCAGGCCCATGCTCCAAGCGCCGAAGCGCCGTTCGACGATTTCCTCATAGTGCAGCAGGATCACGTCCTTCAGCCGCGCATCGCGCTGGATGACGCCGTACAGGTTGCTGATGGCTTGACGCCCCCCTTCGATGGCCTGCATGAAGATGCCGCCGCCATAAACCAGGATGCCGGTGATGCCGCTGGCGCGGTTGTGCGCGCTAGCGGTATCGAAGATATCCTGCACCACGGTTGCGCCCGGATCGGCGGCGCGGCCAGCGTAAAGTAATCGGACTAGCACGATGGTGGCCTTCAGGTTTTTTGCGGAATCAACGCCAGAAATTCGCGTCGCAGCGTGGCGTCTTTGAGGAACACGCCGCGCATGACGGAGTTGATCATCTTGCTGTCCATGTCCTTGACGCCGCGCCAAGCCATGCAGTAATGCGTGGCCTGCATGACGACGGCCAGACCGTCGGGGCGGGTTTTTTCCTGGATCAGATCGGCCAGTTGCACCACGGCTTCTTCTTGAATCTGTGGCCGGCCCATGACCCATTCGGCCAGCCGGGCGTACTTGGACAAGCCGATGACGTTGGTATGTTCATTGGGCAGCACGCCGATCCACAATTGCCCGATTACCGGGCAAAAGTGGTGGCTGCACGCCGAGCGCACGGTGATCGGGCCGACGATCATCAACTCGTTGAGCCGCCGCGCATTTGGAAACTCGGTCATCGTCGGCGCCGGCACGTAGCGGCCGCGGAATACCTCGTGCAAGTACATCCTGGCGACGCGGCGCGCGGTGTCGGCGGTGTTGTGGTCGCGCGCGGTATCGATCACCAGGCTGTCGAGCACGCCTTGCATCCGGGCGCTAACCTCGTCCAGCAGCGCGTCGAGTTCAC
>JAITMV010000120.1 GCA_031277295.1 Burkholderiaceae bacterium
CGCACGCAAGAGGTGCTGATCGCCGCCGAAATTCTGCAAGCGCTCGGCCTGCGCGCCTTCGCCCCCAGCGTTACCGCCTGCCCCGGTTGCGGGCGCACCACCAGCACGGTGTTTCAAGAGTTGGCCAAGCAGATCGACGACCACCTGCGCGCGCACATGCCGGCTTGGCGCGAGCGTTACCCCGGTGTCGAAAAGCTCAAGGTCGCCGTCATGGGCTGCATCGTCAACGGCCCCGGCGAAAGCAAGCACGCCGACATCGGCATCAGCCTGCCCGGCACCGGCGAAGCGCCCGCCGCGCCGGTGTTCATCGACGGCCAAAAAGCCATGACCCTGCGCGGCGAGCACATCGCGGCGGAGTTCCATGCCATCGTCGAGCGGTATATCGAGCGGCGGTTTGGCGATGGCACGGAATGACAAATGACAAAATGACTTTGCTTCGCTTTGATGACGCGCCTGTGGCGCATGACTGAAAAAGTCATTTCGTCATGCCTAGCGCCGCCGGCGTCATTTCGTCATCAAAATAGGCTTTCAGCGCTTTCCCATCAAGCGTAACCAGCTATCAAGGCAGTAATCTTCCTCCATGTCCACCCTGCCAAAAATCCACGCCATCAAAGGCATGAACGACATCCTGCCGCCCGAATCGGCGCGCTGGGAATGGTTTGAGTCCATCGTGCGCCAGACCATGACGCGGTTTGCCTATCGCAACGTGCGCACACCCATGCTTGAGCATACGCAGTTGTTCGCGCGCGGCATTGGCGAAGTCACCGACATCGTCGAAAAGGAGATGTACTCCTTTCAGGACCGCGCCGACAAGTATGGCGACAACGACCACCTCAGCCTGCGCCCCGAAGGCACCGCTGGCGTGGCGCGCGCGGCGGTCGAACACAACCTGCTCTACGGCGGCGGCCAGCGTCTGTATTACCTGGGCCCAATGTTCCGGCGCGAACGGCCGCAGCGCGGCCGCTACCGGCAATTTCACCAAGTCGGCGCCGAGGCGCTGGGCTACGCCGGCCCGCAAGTGGATGCCGAAATGATTTTGCTGGCCACCGAACTGTGGCGCGCGCTGGGCCTGCGCGACTGGCGGCTGGAACTGGGCTGCCTGGGCCAACCCGACGAGCGCCGCGCCCACCGCGCCGCGCTGGTAGCCTACTTCGAGGCGCACGCCGATCAACTGGACGAAGACGCGCGCCGACGGCTGCACAGCAACCCGCTGCGCATTCTCGACACCAAAAACCCGGCCATGCAGGCGCTGGCCGAAGGCGCGCCGCGGCTGCTGGATTTTTTGGGCGCGGCCTCGCAAGCGTACTTCGCGGCGGTGCAAGACGCGCTGCGCGCTTGCGGCATCGGCTTCAGCGTCAACCCGCGGCTGGTGCGCGGGCTGGACTACTACAACCTGACGGTGTTCGAGTTCATCACCGACCGCCTGGGCGCGCAAGGCACCATCTGCGGCGGCGGGCGCTACGACTACCTGCTGGAGCAAATCGGCGGCAAACCGGCGCCCGCGGTTGGCTGGGCCATCGGCGTCGAGCGCGTGCTGGAACTGCTGAAAGAAGAAGGCGTCGCCGTGCCCGAGCCGGCCCCCGACGCCTACGCCGTCATCCCCGACGCCGCCGCATTGCCACAAGCCCTGCGCTGCCTGCAAGCACTGCGCGCGCACGGCGTGGCGGTGCAAATGCACGCCAGCGCCGACGCCAGCCTGGGCAGCATGAAAAGCCAACTCAAGCGCGCCGACGCCAGCGGCGCGCGCTTTGCGCTGATCTTCGGCGCCGACGAACTGGCCGAGACCCAAGTCACCGTCAAAGCCCTGCGCGACGGCGCTGGCGCCCAACAGCGCCAGCCGCTGAATGATGTGAGCACCTGGGCTGATGGGTTAAGGCAACGCCTCACCTAGTGCTCCGTTGCAAATGCTCGCAATACCGCCAGGTATTGCTGCGCTTTGCGCCTTGCAGCCCATCCCAAACTAAAGCAGCGCTCATCCGCAGGGGCTGCAATGAGGCGTCGTCTTAAAGGCAGGCTCTCAGCGTTTGCCGACCCCAAATACGCCCAGCATCTGTTCGGTCTGACGCGTCATCTGCTCTTGCAACTGGAGGAACATGCGTTTGCTCTGTTCCAGATAGTTGCCCATGACGGTCTGCATCATGGGCGACTGCATGCTCATGAACTGCGCCCACAACTCGGGCGTCAGGCCTTGCGATTGCTCGGCCAGCTTGGCCTGAACTTCCATGAAGGCCTGGATGTTTTTCTCCAGATACGCGCCCATGAAGCCCTGCATCGCGTGGCCGTAAAAACGGATCAGATGGGCCAGCACCGCCTCGGTGAACATCGGCGCGCCGAGGCTTTCAGCTTCCAGGATGATTTGCAGCAAAATGCTGCGCGTCAGATCCTCGCCGGTCTTGGCGTCGCGCACCACGAAAGGCGCGCGGCTCATCACCAGATCGCGCACCTGCGCCAGCGTGACGTAGGCCGAGCTTTCGGTGTCGTAGAGTCGGCGGTTAGGGTATTTCTTGATGACCCGCCGGGCCGGTTGCTCCGCCGCCCTGGGGGGCGGCGCCGGCTCACGCGCCGACGCCGGGGTTTTGATGCGGCTCATGCGGTTAAACCTAGGTTAAATGTCGGTAAGGCGTCTGCATTGCGACGGATTGTAGGTTGCCGCCTTGCGTGCGTCAAAGAAGTTTCAACCTAGTGCTCCGTTCCACCAAAAGGTTGACAAATGAAATCGATGGATTTATTCGCCAGGCAAGGCGCAAAGCGCAGCAATACCGAGTGGTATTGCGAGCATTTGCAACGCAGCATGGCGGACAAAGACGCGATTTCATGTCAATGTTTTGGTGGAACGGAGTAATAGTGCCTAGTTGCACAAATATCCGCACATAAAACCGCGCCTTCGCGCCCAGGGCGGCGGTGCAAATGCTCGCAATACCACTCGGTATTGCTGCGCTTTGCGCCTTGCCCAGAGCACGCATGCA
>JAITMV010000241.1 GCA_031277295.1 Burkholderiaceae bacterium
CACGGCGTGGCCACCGCCACCATCTGCGCGCGCTACGGCCTGCAATGCGTGGTCTATATGGGCAGCGAGGATGTCAAGCGCCAAAGCCCCAACGTCTATCGCATGAAGCTGCTGGGCGCGACCGTGGTGCCGGTGGAGTCGGGCAGCAAAACGCTGAAGGACGCGCTCAACGAAGCCATGCGCGACTGGGTGGCGCATGTCGATGACACCTTCTACATCATCGGCACCGTCGCCGGTCCGCACCCGTATCCAGCGATGGTGCGTGACTTTCAAAGCGTGATCGGCCAGGAATGCCTGACGCAGATGCCGGAAATGCTGGCCGCGCTTAGCGTTGCCACGAAGCAACCCGACGCCGTGGTAGCCTGCGTCGGCGGCGGCAGCAATGCGATGGGCATCTTCTACCCCTACATCCCGTATGAAAACACGCGCCTGATCGGCGTCGAGGCGGCGGGACAAGGGCTGGATAGCGGCAAGCACGCCGCCAGCCTGCAACGCGGCAGCCCCGGCGTGCTGCACGGCAACCGCACCTACATCCTGCAAGACGAGGCCGGCCAGATCACCGAGACGCACAGCATCTCAGCCGGGCTGGACTACCCCGGCGTCGGCCCCGAGCACGCCTGGCTGAAGGACACGGGCCGGGCCGAATACGTCGGCGCCACCGACGCCGAGGCGCTGGCCGCTTTTCATCACCTGTGCCGCGCCGAGGGCATCATCCCCGCGCTCGAATCCAGCCACGCTGTCGCCCACGCGATGAAATTGGCCCGCACGATGCGGCCCGAGCAGTCGATTCTGGTCTGCCTGTCGGGCCGCGGCGACAAGGATGTCGGCACCGTCGCCGATCTGGACGGCGTGGACTTCTACGACCGCCCGTCGATGCGCGGCCACGTCGTCAAGGGCGCGAGGATACCGTCATGAGCCGCATCGACTCCGCGCTGGCCGCCTTGCGCGCGCAGAGCCGCAAGGCGCTGATTCCCTACGTCACCGCCGGCTTTCCCTACCCCGACAGCACGCCCGCGCTGATGCACGGCATGGCCGAGGCAGGGGCCGACATCATCGAACTGGGCGTGCCCTTTTCCGACCCTGCCGCCGACGGCCCGGTGATCCAGCAGGCCGGCGACCGCGCGCTGGCGCACGGCATCGGTCTGGCGCAGGTGCTGGACATAGTACGCGCCTTCCGCCAGCAAGACGACCGTACCCCGGTGGTGCTGATGGGCTATGCCAACCCGGTCGAGCGTTACGACCAGCGACTGGGCGACAAAATAACGCCCCCACGCTCCCCTGCTTCGCATGGTGCGCTGCCCCTCGAGGGGGCTGCGCCGCCTTGGGAGCGGCCCGGCGGCAGCGCGTTTGTCCGCGACGCGGCAAAAGCCGGCGTCGATGGCGTGCTGATCGTCGATTACCCGCCCGAGGAATGCGCCGGGTTCGCCGCTCAACTGAAGGCGCACGGCATAGATTTGATCTTTCTGCTTGCGCCCACCTCGACCGAACAGCGCATGAAGCAGGTGGCGCAACTGGCCAGCGGCTACGTCTATTACGTCTCGCTCAAGGGCGTGACCGGATCGGGCGCGCTCGATACCGCGCAGGTGCAAGCCATGCTGCCGCGCATCCGCGAGCATGTGAAGATACCGGTTGGCGTCGGCTTTGGTATCCGCGACGCCGACACTGCGCGCGCCATCGGCCAGGTGGCCGACGCGGTGGTCATCGGCACCCGGCTGATTCAGGTTATCGCCGATCAGCCGCAAGAAAAAGTGGTGGCCGCCGCGATGGATTTTTTGCGCCCGATCCGCGCGGCGCTCGACTCAAAGGAATAACGCTCATGAGCTGGCTCGAAAAACTACTACCCCCAAAGATTCAGCGCACCGACGCCGCCGAGCGCCGCCAGATGCCCGAGGGTCTGTGGATCAAATGCCCTGAGTGCGACACCGTACTCTACAAAACCGATCTGGAGCAAAACCAGAACGTCTGCCCGCACTGCAACCACCACCACCGCATCGGCGCGCGCGACCGGCTCAACGCCTTTCTTGACAACGAGGGCCGCTACGAGATCGGCCAGGAAGTGCTACCCGTCGATGCGCTGCGCTTCAAGGACAGCCGCAAGTATCCCGAGCGACTGAAAGAGGCGCTCGAAACCACCGGCGAGACGGACGCTCTGATCGTGATGGGCGGCGCGGTGCATTCCATCAGCGTGGTGGCGGCGGCATTCGAGTTCGACTTCATGGGCGGTTCGATGGGTTCGGTGGTCGGCGAACGCTTTGCCCGCGGCGTGCAGGCCGCCGTCGAACAAAAAGTGCCCTTCATCTGCTTTACCGCCACTGGCGGCGCGCGGATGCAAGAGGGTCTGCTGTCGCTGATGCAAATGGCCAAGACCAACGCCTCGCTGACTCGCCTGGCCAAGAAAGGGTTGCCCTACATCAGCGTGTTGACCGACCCCACCATGGGCGGCGTGTCGGCCGGCTTTGCCTTCGTCGGCGACGTGGTGATTGCCGAACCCAAAGCCCTGATCGGCTTTGCCGGCCCACGCGTGATCGAAAACACCGTGCGCGTGAAACTACCCGAGGGCTTTCAGCGCGCCGAGTTCTTGCAGGAAAAAGGCGCGGTCGATTTCATCTGCGACCGCCGCCAGTTGCGCGAAAAAATCGCCAGCGTGCTGGCCATGCTGCAACGGCAGCCGGCGGACGCGGTGCAGTGAGAATCTGCGAATCAACCCACCCGCCACACCCGCTCATGCCGCCAAAACGCGCCCAGTCGCTATTGCAGGTGAGAGGACGACGCTGTCATGCGCCCGTCTCACGCGCGACGAAGTTGTTCAATGCGTTTGCTTGCCGCGGCTGGTGTGGATGACGGATAGCACCATACAACGACGTTCAGCATCATCCACAACATACAACACGCGCCAGGAATGAATGACGATATGACGGGCGCGTTCAATCGAATCCGGAAACACTTGGTACAGGCGCGGCTGCTCTGGCAACAGCCGTGTGGATTCTTCAATTTCCAGAACGATGCGTTCAGCAGTGGCTTTGCTGGTAACAGTTACCAAGTAATCATGGATAGCTTGCAGATCATCGCTGGCCGATTCCGACCATTGAACTGCATATCTCACCACGATTTGATTTTTTCGCGCATTTCGTCCGAGGTATACATCCGCCCAGGGTTGGCAAGCGCAGCGCGCACCTTCTCATTGACGTAGGCCACATAGGCCGGGTCTTGCTCTGCCTCGCGCGCGGCCAGATCATGCAATCGCTCGACTTGCGCTTGCGACAAATCAGCATTGTTTGCCAGCTCAGTCAGGAACTGCGCGTTCTCTGCGTGGGAATAGGTGGCGGTAGTCATGGTTGAAAGTATAGTATGTGAACGCATTGTCGATGCGATCATTCGTGGCAGTTTAGCACCGCCCAGCCAGTTCGTCCGCCGTAAGAACGCAACCTCAGAATTGACTCACGTCATATCTTGGGCAGGCATTGCTGCCTAAGATGAATTGACACTGCAAAAATTTTGAAGCCCAGCCATGTTCCGCATCTTCCAATTCATGCACGAACTGGCGCGCGCTGAAAGTCAGGGAGCGTACCCTGCCCCGGCGCGACGCGGTAGTCCGCCCGGCCCGGTGGTGATCTGGAACCTGATCCGCCGCTGCAACCTGAGCTGCAAGCACTGCTACGCCTTCAGCGCCGATCACGACTATCCGGGCGAATTGAGCACCGCGCAGGTGTTCGAGGTGATGGACGACCTGAAGGCGTTCAAGGTGCCGGTGCTGATTCTCTCGGGCGGCGAACCGCTGCTGCGGCCCGACCTGTTCGAGATTGCCGCGCGCGCCAAGGCGATGAAGTTCTACGTCGGCCTGTCCACCAATGGCACGCTGATTGATGAAGGACTGGCTGAGCGCATCCACGCCACGGGTTTCGACTACGTGGGCATCAGCCTGGACGGCATCGGCGCCACGCACGACAAATTCCGCCGCCTCGCGGGTGCGTTCGACCGCTCGCTGAGCGCGGTGCGCCATTTGCAGCGGCTCGGTACCAAGGTCGGCCTGCGCTTCACCATGACCGAACTGAACGCGCACGACCTGCCCAACCTGCTGGCGCTGATGCGCGCCGAAGGGGTAGACAAGTTCTACTTCAGCCACCTCAACTACGCCGGCCGCGGCAACGTGCATCGCGGCAAGGACGCGCGCCACCTCGCCACCCGCGAGGCGCTGGATTTGCTGTTCGACACCGCCTGGGC
>JAITMV010000026.1 GCA_031277295.1 Burkholderiaceae bacterium
GCGGCGATGCGTTCGGGCGGCGTGCGGATGCGCGTCACCCAGGCGTCGAAATCAAGCGCAACGCGCCAGCGCCGAGTGACCGCGCCGCTGAACCCCGCGGCGTGCAGCATCGCCAGCCATTCAGCGGCGCGATAGTCGCGGATGTGCGAGCCGTCGCGCAACAGCTCAGCGGCCTGAATGTGCGTGTCGTACAACGGGTCATCGGCGCCCGCGGCGTCGATGAACTTCAGCCGACCGCCAGGTTTGAGCACGCGATGCGCCTCGGCCAGCGCGGCGGGCACGTCGCGCCAGTGGTGCGCGCTGTAGCGGCTGATGACCCCGTCGAACGACGCGGCGGCAAACGGCAGCGATTCGGCGGCGCCCTGCCGGGTGCGGATGTTGGTCAGCCCGCGTTCGCGCGCGGCGGCGGCGACCGTTTCCAGCATTGGCGACGCGATGTCGTAGGCCACCACCTCGCGCACGTGGGCCGCTACCGCAAAGCTTGCATGGCCCGCGCCGCAGCCCATGTCGAGCACTTTCGCCTGGCCGCCGGCGGCGGTGAAAACCGCGCCAAGCTGCTCCAGATCGGCGCCGGTGGCGTGTACCGGGCTGGCGAGATAGGCGGCGGCGGTCGCACCGAAAGCGTCAGCGACCTGATCGTGATGTTTCATTGAAATGCTCCTGGGTGAGGAATTGCGAGCCTTTGTTTGCAGGTGACGCGGCGGCTCATGTACCGCGTTGAGCGGCACGATAGGGTTCTTTTTATACTGTTACAAGACAATCAAATATCCTGGTATAAAAAATACCTGACTGTTCTCAATATGACCACCGGCACCGCCAGCGCCTTGAACCTAGAAACCGCCCGCGCGCTCGGCGCCTTCTTGCGCGCCCATCGCGAGCGTCTGTCGCCGCAAGCCGCCGGCCTGCCGCCGGGCCAGCGCCGGCGCACACCGGGGTTGCGCCGCGAGGAGGTCGCGCAACTGTGTGGCGTGAGTCCAACCTGGTACACCTGGATCGAACAGGGCCGGTCGATCTCTGCCTCCGCCGACGCCCTGGCGCGCATCGCCGCCGCGCTGCATTTGTCGCGCGCCGAGCGCGCCTACCTGTTCGAGTTGGCGGCGCAACGCGATCCGGCTGAATCCGATCCGGTGGCCGCCGACGCGCCCGCCGCGCTGCTCAAGGCGGTGCCACTCATCGGCGCGCCTGCCTACGTGCTCGACCGTCAGTGGAACGCGCTGGCCTGGAACGCGCACGCGGCGGGTCTTTTCACCGGCTGGCTGGATGGCGCGCACGATCGCAATCTGTTGCGCTTCACTTTCACGTCGCCCGCCGCGCGCACGCTGATCGTCGATTGGCCAACGCGGGCGCGGCGTCTGGTCGCCGAGTTTCGCGCCGACTCGATCCGGTACCTGAACGACGCCCCCATCCGCCTACTGATCGACGCGCTGGCCGCCGCCAGCGACGACTTTGCGCGCTTCTGGGCCTCGCAGGACGTATTCGAGCGGGAAGGCGGCAGGCGCGACTTCATGCACCCGCGCCACGGCCCGCTCGCCTACGATCAGATGACGCTCATGCCCGCGCACCGCGACGATCTGAAGCTGGTCATTTTGGCGCCGCGCGGATAGCTCCGCTCACGCAGAGGCCATCACGGCAGCCTTTCGCGAACACCGCTCCTATTTTGTGTAAATTACTTGGCATATTGGAAAAGTGTTACTACAATTTGTAGTATGCTCACTTGGGACGAAGACAAGCGCCAAGCCAATATTGCCAAGCACGGTGTGGATTTTGCGGGCTGCGATGCGATTTTTGACGGCCCCGTTCTGAGCGAAGAAGATGGTCGTGAAGCCTACGGCGAGCAGCGAATCAACGTGCTCGGCCTGTGGCATGGCACGGTCATGCACCTGACCTACACCGACGATGGCGAGGTTTTGCGCGCCATTTCCCTGCGTAAAGCTGAAAAAACAGAGGTACGCCGCTATGTCCAAACGCTCTTGCGCCGCTAAAAAACTGCCCGCCGACTTTCCACGAACGCCACCAGACTGGGAGGCGTTGATTGACGCCGCGCCAGGCGATGACACGCCAGAGGCACAAATCGAAGTGGATAAAAAGTGGAGCAATGCCGTGTTGATTCCCGCTGGCGGCGGGCCATTGGCTGTGCGCGAAGCGCTCGCCCGCCGCACACGCGGGCTAGGCAAAAAACCTGCACGGGCCATGACCACGCTGCGCCTACCGGTCGAAACCCTGGAGCGCTGGCGTGCCAGCGGTCCCGGATGGCAGACTCGCGCCGCCGAAGTGCTGACCGCGCACGCGCCTGGATAAGAACCATCACGCCAGCCGCTCGACCCGCTGCGCCGCCACCGCGTCCAGCGCGGCGGGCGATACCCGCTGCGGCGCGATTTCGGCCAGCGGGCGCAGCACGAAGGCGCGCTTGGTCAGGCGCGGATGCGGCAATTGCAACTGGGGGCTGTCGCTGCGGACATCGCCGTACAGCAGCAGATCGAGATCGAGCGTGCGCGGCGCGTAGCGGTAGGGGCGCTGGCGGCCCGCCGCGTGCTCCAGCCGTTGCAGGGCGCGCAGCAACTCGCACGCGCTCAAGGCGGTGCGCAACTCGGCCACGGCGTTGATGAAGTCGGGGCCGGCGGCGTCCACCGGGGCGCTGCGCCACAGGCTGGATCGGGCGGTCAACTGAGTGCCAGGCAGGCGCGCCAGATCGTCCAGCGCCTGACGCACGGCGCGTTCGGCGTCGCCCAGGTTCGCGCCCAGGCCGACATAGGCGACGACGGGGACGCTGGCTGATGCGGTTTTGCCATCGACCGCCCCATCCGCGAGAAGGTCTTCGCCAGCCCATGACCGTAGTCCGCCGTGCGGTGTTGGATAGCGCAGGCGCAAGCGCAACTCGCGTTTCAGGCGCGTGTTGTCCAGGCGGCGCGATTCGTTCATGAAAGACAGCAGCGCCGACGGCAGTTGTTCGCGCGCCTGAGCCAGCGGGATGCGCGGCGGATGCGGCAGACCGTACAGATCGGCAGCCAGGTCGAAGTACTCGCCCATTTTCAGCACGCTGTCGTCGCTGGCGTTTGCCACGCGCTGCGGCTTGCCGCGCCACAGGGCGGCCAGGCAGGCGCGCGCCAGATCATCGGCGTGGATGTGGCTGGTGAACACGTCATCCGCAGGCGCCAGCGCGGGCGTACCGCGCAGCAGGCGCTCGCGCGGGGTGCCGCCTGGGCGGTCGGGCGCGTAGATGCCGGGGATACGCAGGATGCCGGCGCGCGTGCCGGTCATGCGGCCAAAGGCGCGCACCCGCGCTTCTGCTTGCGCGCGGCGACGCGCGCGCGGTGTGCCGGGGTTGAGCGCGCGTGTTTCCGTCACCCACGCACCGCCGCAGTCGCCATAGACGCCGCTGGTGGAGCCATAGACCAGCGCCCGTGGCGCGCTGCGGCACGCCAGCGCGCGCAGCAGCGCGGCGGTGCGCGGATCACCCACACCCTCGGCGGGCGGCGGGGCCAGGTGGATGACGTGGGTGGCGATGCCGGCCAGCCGGCGCAGGCTGGCGGCATCGTCCAGATCGCCCGCCAACGGCTGCACGCCTTGCGCGCGTAGCGCCACGGTGCGACCAGCTTCGCGAACCAGCGCCAGCACGCGCACGCGCGGCGGCAGCAGGCGCGCAATGCGCTGGCCGATGTCGCCATAGCCGGCGATCAGCACACGCGCACGCCGAAAGCGCGCCGGCAAAGCGCCTGCTGGGGATGGGCTAGCGGGCAAAATTCACCCTTTTGAAATTCAGGCGATGCAGCATTCTGAATCCGTGACCTCAAGAAGGAAAGGCTCCACCCGCAAGGTGATGTGTTTTTCCTCTTCAACTCACGGATTCAGGAGCATAACCAACCGATCATCATGACCTACACCATCACCGTACAGCCCAGCGGCCGCTGCTTCGACGCCGAGCATCAGGAAACTCTGCTGGCCGCCGGCATCCGCCAGGGCATCGGCCTGCCGTATGGCTGCAAGGACGGCGCGTGCGGCTCGTGCAAGTGCCGCAAGCTGTCAGGCGAAGTGCAACTTGGGGCCCATCAGGCCAAGGCGCTGTCGGCCGAGGAAGAGGGCCAGGGCTACGTGCTGACCTGCTGCGCCCAGGCCATGAGCGACGTGGTGCTGGAGTCGCGCCAGGTCACGCACGCGGGCGCCTTCCCGGTAAAAAAACTGCCGGCGCG
>JAITMV010000035.1 GCA_031277295.1 Burkholderiaceae bacterium
ATGCTGCGTTGCAAATGCTCGCAATACCACTCGGTATTGCTGCGCTTTGCGCCTTGCCTGGCGAACAAATCCATCGATTTCATTTGTCAACCTTTTGGTGGAACGAAGTACTAGAAACCCCAGTTGACTGCTTGTTATCTTCAGGAAAACCGCATGGATATTGACTTTCGTGGCTTCGATCACCTTTACCTATGGGGTGAGCGCGCTACGCACCCGATCAGGCCGCCAAAACTTGGAGCTTCTGGCGCGCTGGCGGCGTTGCTCGTCCTTGCTGGCGGCAAGCCGGCGGCGTCCTCTCGCCTTGCCAGCCCACCCGATGACGACCTGCTCGGGCGCGTCCAACTGCGGTTTCTAGGTTGAATCGTTCCATGCCCAACGCTTTCAACTTCACCGCCTCGCCGTTCGACTGCCTGACGCAGCAGCAGCAGCGCCTGGTGCGCGACAACGTGGACGTGGCCTACTTTCGCCAGGGCGAGGTGATTCTGGAGGTGAACACGGCGCCTGCGCATCTGTTCATCATCATCAAGGGCCGTGTCGAGCAGTACGACGGCGACGAACTGGCGGCAGGCTACGGGCCGGACGACAGCTTCGATGGCCGCGCGCTGGTGGCGGGCAAGTCCAGCAGCCGCTTCGTTGCCGCCGAAGAGGTGCTGGTTTACGAACTGGCGCGCCAGACCGTCAAGGACTTGATCGCCGCCAACGCCGACTTTGGCGCGCTGCTGTTTTCCGATCTCGGCGCCAAGCTGAGCGCCTTCAGCCAGCGGCAAAGCGGCAACGAGTTGCAGTCGCTGAATCTGTCGCGCGTGGACCAGACTTTCGTGCGGCCAGCGCATATCGTCGATGCGGGGACCGACATCGTTTCGGTGGCGCGGCTGTTTCAAAAGGAGCGCACCACCAACGTGCTGGTGCAAGACGCCAGCGCCACTCCGCCCCGGCTGGGCATCTTCACCACCAATGCGTTGCAGCGCGCCATTGTGTTGGAGCGCCCGTTGGATCAACTGCCGGTGGGCGAATTGGCCAACTGGTCGCTCATCACCGTGCGGCCGTCGGATCAGGTCGGCGACGCGCTGGCCATCATGCAGCGTCACCAGATTCACCGCGTGGTGGTGGCCGAAGGTGACAGGGTGCAGGGCGTGCTGGAAGCCCTGGACGTGTTCAGCTTTCTGTCCAACCACTCGATGCTGATCTCGCTGCGCATCGGCGCCGCCGACACGGTGGACGAACTGGCCGAGGCGGCCGGGCAGATCAATGGCATGATCGAGCGGCAGTTTCGCGGCGGCGCGCGCGTGATGCAGATCGCGCGCATGGTGCAGGACTTGAACGCGCGGCTGTTCGAGCGGGCCTGGAAACTGATCGCGCCGCCCGAACTGGTGGCCCACAGTTGCCTGGTGGTAATGGGCAGCGAGGGGCGGGGCGAGCAATTGCTCAAGACCGATCAGGACAACGCGCTCATTTTGCGCGACGGCTGGCAGCCGCCTGGCGATCTGGCGGCGATTTGCCAGCGTTTTGCCGACGCGCTGGCGCGTTTTGGCTACCCGCCGTGTCCGGGCGGCATCATGCTGATTCATCCGGCTTGGCGCATGTCCGCGTCCGAATTCGCGCGTACCGCGCGCCAATGGCTGGTGATGCCGAAGCCCGACAGCCTGATGAATCTGGCGATCTTTCTGGATGCGCACACGGTGGCGGGCGACCAGAGCTTGCTGGACGCGGTGTTCGACGGGCTGTGGGAGCTGGCCGCCGACAACGACATGATGCTGGCGCGCTTTGCCGCCGCCATCGACCTGTTCAGCGGCAGCGGCGGCTGGTGGCATCGGCTGATTGGCGACGGGGATGATCGCGTGAATCTGAAAAAAGAGGGCATATTCCCGCTGGTTCACGGCGTGCGCAGCCTGGCGTTGGCGCACCGCCTGCGCGAGACGAACACGAGCGCGCGTATCACGGCGCTGGTTGAGACCGGAGCGCTTGGCGCCTCGATGGGCGCCGACCTGAGCGACGCGCTGCAACTGTTTTTGTCGATCCGGCTCAAGGCCGGGCTGGCCGAATCGGGCAAGGGCGAGCCGGTGTCCGGCGCGGTGGACCCCAAGACGCTATCCACGCTGGAGCGCGACTTGCTGAAAGACGCGCAGGACGTGGTCAAGCGCTTCAAGGCACAGTTGCGGCACCGCTTCAAATTGACGGCATGAACTGGTTTCTGGCGGCCAAACACGCCTGGCGGCAGTACCAGTTGCGTGATGCGCAATGGCGTTTCTTGTTTGATGCGCCGCCGCCGGACGAGTGGGTGGCGCTGGACTGCGAAACGACGGGGCTGAACACGCGCACCGACGAAATCATCTCCATTGGCGCGGTGCGCATCAAGGGCAACCGCATTCTCACCAGCCGGCGGCTGGAGTTGCTGATCCGGCCCGAAAAAGAAGTCTCTGCCGAAAGCATCCGCGTGCATCGCCTGCGCCAGCAGGACGTGGCCGGCGGTATGTCCGCGCCCGAGGCCATGCGCCGGCTGCTGAACTTCATCGGCCCGCGCCCGCTGGTGGGCTATTACCTCAAATTCGACGTGGCGATGATTAACCGCGCCGTCCGGCCGATGCTCGGCGTTGGGCTGCCGCAGCCGAAGATCGAGGTCTCCAAGCTCTATTACGACTACAAATTCAGGCAACTGCCGGCCTATAGGCAGCACGACCAGGCCGACATCGACCTGCACTTCGCGGCGATCATGACCGACCTTGGCTTGCCCATGCGCGATGCGCACGACGCGCTGAACGATGCCGTGATGGCGGCGCTGGCGTTCGTGCGGCTGCGCGATTTGCGCGGTGACGTCGCTTAAGAATTCAAGCAGAAATAACCTGAACAAAACTCGCGCCATACGAATGTTCAAGTTATTTTTGCTGAAATCCTTGCGTCCCTCGCAGCACGATGCGCGCCTCGAGACCCGTCGCTGCTCCTGGCGGCGGTGAGGACAATTCGAGGCGGGCGCCGAGTTTTTCGACGATGGTGGTTACTATCGACAGGCCAAGTCCGTAACCGGTGCGGTCGCTGCTGTGGCGCACGTGGCGCTGTTGCAGCGTGCGCAACTGTTCGGTGTCGACGCCAGGGCCGGCATCGCGCACGCACAGGGTGCAGGGCGTCATCACCTCGATGGTGACGCGGCCGGCGCTGTAGCGCAGGGCGTTTTCCACCAGATTGCGCAGCGCGATGGCCAGCGCATCGACTTCGCCGAGCGCGACCGGCGGCTCGCTGTCGGGCACCTTCAGCGCCAGGCGTTCGTTGACTTGCGGGTCTTGCCAAAATTCCTGCGCCACGGCGCCGGCAAGCTGAACCAGATTGATGCGCGCGCGCGTGAGCGAGGCGCCGGATTCGGCGCGCGAGAGTTGCAGCAGCTTCTCGGCGCGGTGGCCAAACTTTTGCAGCGCGTCGAGCGCGGCTTGGACTTCTTCGCGTTTCGGGTTTTCGTTTTCAAGCGCGGTTTGAAGCCGTAGCCGCGCGGCGGCCAGCGGCGTGCGCAGTTCGTGCGCGGCATTGGCGGCCAGCGCGCGTTCGACATCGAGCGCGTGTGAAAGTCGTTGCAGCAACTGATTGACGTGATCGGCCACCGAGCGCAGTTCACGCGGCAGGCCCGGCAGACCGATGGGTCGCAGGTCGGCGCCGCTGCGTTGTTCGATTTCGCCGGCTAGTTGTTGCAAGCCGCGAAGCTCGCCGCGCGCGACCTTGCGCAGTACCAGCGCCAGCAGAGGCAGCACGGCGCCGAGCGGAATAATCAGGCCCAGCAGGGTGCGATTGAGCGCCTTGCGGCGTTCGTCCAGCGGATCGGCGACCTGGAGGTAGAGTGCGCGCGTGGGGTGGCGCACGGTGTAGATCCGCCACGGCGCGGCGTTGGCAAAGCCGGGCGCGAGCGGCACGTCGAACGAGGCGTCGGCCGCTTCCGCCGAACGCAGCAGGATGCGTTCGCCGGGGTCGATCACCTGATAAAGGACGGCGTCGGAGGAGAACAGTTGCGGCGCCGCCGTCAGCGGTTTGGGAGCGTCCGGGTGGGAGGCTTCGAGCCGGTCAAGCTCGTACAGCGCCATGTCGAACATGCGGTGCCCGACTTCGATGAGTTCGTTGTCGAAATTGAAGTTGATTTCGCGATCCACGTACCACGCCACGCCCAGCACGCACAGCAGCCATACGCCGCCGACCCACACGATGAGCGTGCGCGTGAGCCGCCCGGCCAGCGAATCGTGTTTGCCCGGCGGGTTGGGCGTCGTTGGAAGGCTCACCCTAGAAACGGTAGTTGAACGCGTCCGCCAGTGCCGTGATCGGTGTGCCAGGCAAGGGCGAATGCCGCGGCTCCAGACGTGCTTGGCGCACGTCTGGACGGCATGAGCGGCGTCGGACTCTGGCCGACGCGCGCCCTGCAAGGGCAAGGACGCCGCAGGCTACTGCCTGCAAGGACGAGCAACGCCGCATGGCGCGGCGAGCATGGTGCTGGCGAGCGCGTAGCGCACTCACCTGAGAGGTGAACGTAATCGGAGCCAAGAATGTCAATGTTCATGCGGTTTTCATGAAGGTAGCAAGTGGTTAACTGCCGTTTCTAGGGTCATTCTTCTTCCTCGGGCGTGAACGTCAGACGATAGCCCAGCCCGCGCAGCGTTTGAATGTAGTTGCGTCCAAGCTTGCGGCGCAGGCGGCTGATGAACACTTCCAGCGTGTTGCTGTCGGCCTCGTCGCCAAAGCCGTAGAGCGCATCGGCAAGGTTCTCGCGCGTGTGGATGCGCTCGGGCCGCGTCGCCATCACGCGCAGTAGCGCCCATTCCTTTTGCGTCAGCGTGATCGGGATGCCGTCTCTGCGGACCAGATCGCGAGCCAAGTCGATTTCCAGCTTGCCCAGACGCAGCACCGGCGAATTGTTGGCGCTACGCCGCCGCTCGACGGCACGCAGCCGCGCCAGCAGTTCGGCGGGGTCGTAGGGTTTGATCAAATAGTCGTCGGCGCCGGCATCGAGGCCGCGGATGCGGTCAGTCACCTGGTCGCGCGCCGTCAGTACGATGACGATTGGCCGCTCGCGTAGCGCGCGCACGCTCGGCAGCAGCGTCAGGCCGTCGCCGTCGCTCAGGTGCAGATCCAGCAGCACGGCGGCGTACTGCACCGCGGCGAGCGCCGCGCGCGCCTGCGCCAGACCAGGCGCCACGTCAACCACGAAAGCCTTGGCGACGAGGTAGTCGCGCACCGCGTCCGCGAGAGCGGCGTCATCCTCGACCAGCAATATGCGCACCAGGGTAGTCCTTTTGAGAAGACTCAAGTCTAGGGCGCAAAGCCGCGGCCAGGGTTCAGCCGCGGTTCATGTGGCGGTGCTAGGTTTGTGCCGATGTTCCGGCGGTCGCTGACGCTCACGCTCATTGCGCTTTTTTTTGTGCTGTTGCTCGCATGGGATGCGAGCGGGCTCGATCTGGCGCTGGCCCAGACCATGGGCGCGCCCACCGGCTTTCCGTTGCGCAGAAACATATTTTTGAGTCGAGTGATGCACGACGGCGGCAAAGCGGCGTGCTGGATGTTGCTTGCGGCGCTCATGGTCGCGATTCGCTGGCCCTTCGGATGCCTGCGTCGGCTCGACAGGCGCGGCCGGGTGCAACTGGTGATTACCGTGCTGGCTTCGGTGGCGCTGGTCAACGTGATGAAGCGCATGAGCGGCACAAGTTGCCCGTGGGATCTTCAGGCTTTCGGCGGCGTGGCGCGGTACGTGTCGCATTGGTCGTGGGGCGTTCCCGATGGCGGCGGCGGCCATTGCTTTCCGGGCGGCCATGCGTCGGCGGCGTTCGCTTACGTCGGCGGCTATTTCGTCTGGCGGCGCGTGTCGCCGTCTATCGCGCGCCGCTGGCTGGCCGCCGCAGTGATCGCCGGCTTGCTGTTCGGCTTTTCGCAGCAATGGCGCGGCGCCCATTTCATGAGCCATACGCTTTGGACGGCTTGGCTGTGCTGGGTGACCGGCTACGTCGTCGATGCCTGGATGCGGTGGCCGGTTGCCCGCAAGCTGAACGAAACCTGATCGGAACATTCAGCCAAATTTCAGTCCCGTTTTTTAACTTAGCGGGATGTCGAATAGTTCAACGGTAGTCGGTTCATCTTCCGCGTTTATTGCCTGGCGCGATTCGGCGCTAAGGCTCTGGCGCGTCTTCGATGCGGCGGTGGCGCGGCCGCGTTCGGCGCGCAGCGTGGTGGTCTGGCTGAGTCTGTATCTGGCCGCGGCCGCCAACTGGTCGCTGTGGATCGAACTGGCGCGCATCGGCGGCGCGCCCAGCATCTATCTGTCCTCAATCACGCTGATGGCCCTGCTGCTGGTCTGCGGCATGGTGGCGGTGTTGTCATTGACGGCCTGGTCGCGCTGGATGAAGCCGCTGTGGTTCGGCGTGGTCGTGATCGCGGCGGTGACGCAGCACTACATGCTGAGCTACCACGCCGTGATGGACCCGACGATGATGGCCAATGCCTTGCTGACCGACACCGCCGAGGTGCGCAACCTGATGAGCTGGCGCATGGCCTCCAACGTCCTATGGGTTGCGGCTTTGCCAGCCTGGGCCTTGTGGCGTGTGCCCATCGTGCGCCAGCCTTTTTTCTCGCAGGCGTGGCGCAATGCGGCGCTGCTGCTGATGGCCGTCGCCGTGGCGGCGGCGGGCGTGTTGGTGACGAACCGTCAGTTCGCGCCGCTGATGCGCAACAACGTGCATCTGCGCTATATGCTCAATCCGCTGGCGAGCTTTTATTCAACCACGGTGGCAGCGGCCAAGCCGTGGCTGAGGCGCCAGCGCAAACTGATTGCCGTCAGCGGCGGCGCGGCGCTGGGCGCCAGTTACGCCGGACAGGCGCGGCCGCCGTTGCTGGTGCTGGTGGTGGGCGAGACGGCGCGCACTGATCACTTTGGACTCAACGGCTATGCGCGCGACACCACGCCCGAACTGGCGGCGCGGCAAGTGCTGAGTTACCGTAACGTGCGTTCGTGCGGCACCAACACGGCGGCGTCGCTGCCGTGCATGTTCTCGCCGCTCGGCAAGAAGGCGTTCGAGGCGCGCCGGGACGATTACGAAAATCTGATGGACGTGCTTCAGGCCGCCGGGCTGGCGGTGTTCTGGCTCGACAACCAGCCCGGCGGTTGCAAGGGCGTGTGCAACCGTGTTCCTCATGCCTCGGCTTTTGCGCAAGCCGATGCCGCGACCCGGCGCGCGCTGTGCGACGGCGACGAATGCCTGGACGACGTGATGCTCTCAGAGCCTGTGAATGAATTCAGCGCGTCCGAGCAGGTCGCCAGAACGTGTCCGATCGAGGCGCAAAGCGCAGCAATACCTGGTGGTATTGCGAGCATTTGCAACGAAGAGCGGGCGCGTTCTGGCGGCATGAGCGGGCGTGATGAATTTATTCACAGGCTCTCAGGACTCGACGCGCGCATCGCCGCGCTGGCGCCCGAGCGGCGCGCCCAGGGCATCGTGCTGGTGATGCACCAGATGGGAAGCCACGGCCCGGCTTACTACAAACGCTCGGCGCCGGATGTCAAGCGCTTCACGCCCGAATGCAAGACCAACGCGCTTGACGAATGCGGCCACGCCGAACTGATCAACGCCTACGACAACTCAATCATTCAGACGGATCGCTTTCTCGCCAAGGTCATTGACTGGCTGCGCGCGCAGTCGGCGCATTTCGATTCCGCGCTGCTCTATCTGAGCGACCACGGCGAATCGCTCGGTGAATACGGCCTGTACTTGCACGGCGCGCCTTATCGCCTTGCGCCGGACGCGCAAAAGCAGGTGCCGATGGTGACGTGGTTCGGTGACGGCATGGCGCGGCGCAACAAGCTTTCGCGCGCGTGCATGGCCGCCAGCCTCGACAAACCGCTCACGCACGACCACCTCTATCACACGGTGCTGGGGTTGATGGACGTCGATACGCCGACTTACAAGCCGGTGCTTGATGCGCTGGCCGCGTGCCGGGAATCGGAATCGGTGGCTAGCGTGGCGCGCTACGCGAGTGTTCCGCCCCGTAAATAGTTGAACCTAGAAACGGCAGTTGACCGCTTGTTATCTTTAAAAAAAAGCCGCGCCAGCGTTGATTTTTGGGCCTTCGATGAGCTTCACCTCTTGGGTGAAAGCGCTACGCACCCGATCAGGCCGCCCTCGGGTACGCTGGCGGCGTTGCTCGTCCTTTCAGGCATTAGCCTGCGGCGTCCACGCGCCTTGCCAGCCCACCCGATGACGGCCTGCTCGGGCGCGTTCAACTGCCGTTTCTAGGTTGAAAAAAACGCCCTGGTAAACCGGGGCGTTTTTATCGGCGTCAATCACTCCGGCGCGTCAATGCGCCGACGCCTTGCTTGCTCCCAGCCCGGTCTCCGAGCGCACTTGCTGCGCCGGGAAGGCGGCGCGCTCGCGCGCGGCCTGCGCGCTACGGTCAAGCACCGAGAACAGCCACACGCCGACAAAGCCGATAGTCATCGAGAACAGCGCCGGCGAGGTGTAGGGGAACCACGACGAGCCGGGGGGGTTGCCGAGCGTGGCTTCCCACACCGAGGGCGACACCACCGTCAGTCCGACCGATGAGATCAGGCCCAGAAAGCCGCCGATTACCGCGCCCTTGGTGGTGCAGTCTTTCCACAGCACCGACAGCATCAGCACCGGCAAATTGGCCGATGCCGCCACCGCGAACGCCAGCGATACCATGAAGGCGCTGTTCTGCTTCTCGAACACGATGCCCAGCAGCACGGCGACGATGCCCAGCACCACGGTGGTGATGCGCGAGACGCGCAACTCCGAGGCGCTGTCGGCCTTGCCTTGCTTGAACACCGTTGCGTACAGGTCGTGCGACACCGCCGATGCGCCCGACAGCGTGAGGCCCGCCACCACCGCCAGGATGGTGGCGAACGCCACCGCCGAGATGAAGCCGTAGAACACGTTGCCGCCCACCGTCTTGGCCACCAGCACCGCCGCCATGTTGGCGGTGCCGGCGCCGCCGTGGATCACGCCCTTGGCGGTGTCGGCCATTTCGGGGTTGGTCAGCACCAGCGTGATGGCACCGAAGCCGATGATGAAGATCAGGATGTAGAAGTAGCCGATCCAGGTGGTGGCCCAGAGCACGCTTTTGCGCGCTTCCTTGGCGTCGGGCACGGTGAAAAAGCGCATCAGAATGTGCGG
>JAITMV010000041.1 GCA_031277295.1 Burkholderiaceae bacterium
CAAAACCTTTACAAATGAAATCGATGGATTTGTTCGTCAGGCAAGGCGCAAACCGGAGCAATACCGAGTGGTATTGCGAGGATTTGCAACGCAGCATGACGGACAAAGACGCGATTTCAGTCAATGTTTTGGTGGAACGGAGTACTAGGATCATGGCATTGGCGAGCGCTTTCAATGGCCAGTTTCGGCTCAGCGAGGGATGCGGCTTGGGCAGCTTGCCGACGTGTCGCCGCCGTCACGCTTGAGCCTGACTTGAGCGAGCTTGTGCGTCTCGGCGTCAAAATACACTTTCCATCCGCTTCGGGCGGCTATTTGTCGCGGCTCGAACCCGTCCTTGCAGGCCCAGAGTTGGAGGTCGGCCGACTCCTTGGGCGGCAGCGGCTGAATACTGAACTTGCGGCTGGGCGCGACAAGCACGGCTCCGTTTTGGTCGCTTGTCGTGAGCAGCCGCACCTGGTCGCTTGAGTAGCCGACGGCATAAACGCCCGCGCCGTCCACCGGCGCTCCTGTTTCGGCATCGACAATAACGGTCTCCAACCCGTCATGCTCGGTAACCCGTTGGAATGCACAAGCTTGAAGCAGTGGAATACAAAGAAGTGCCATTGCGATAGTGCCGATAGTGCGATTCATTTTTTCTCCTAAAGAGTGCTTGAGGCAGTGCCTCGTCCAGGCCGCAGGCTGAGACGACGCCAAGCGTAGCGTCACCCCAGCTTCAGCGTTTGACGCTACGGCACTTTACAACTTTCTGTAGCCGCCCCCTTGCCCCAGGAATATCTTGAGTGGGTCAGCCTATCAAAAACCCCCCCACGCTCCCCTGCTTCGCATGGTGCGCTGCCCCCCGAGGGGGCGTTTTTGCCTTGGGGCGGCCCGACGTCAAAAAAACCGGCCGCGCAGCGCCGCCAGATCGATGATGCGCAAGCCGCCGTATTCGATCTGGATCAACTCCTGCGCGGCCAGGGTTTGCAAGGCTTCGTTGACGCGCTGGCGCGACAGGCCGACCAGGTAGGCTAGCTCCTGCTGGGTAATGCGCAGTTGCTGGCCCACGCCCGGAAACAGCACTGGGTTGGCCAGCGCCGCCAGGTTGCGCGCGACGCGCTGCTCGGGGCTGGGGGTGCGGTCGGCTTCGATAGTGGTGATGAACTGCGCCAGCCGCTCGTTGAACTGGTTCATGACGAAGCGGTTGAAGCCGATGGAGTGATCCAGCAGCCAGTGAAAGGTGTCCACCGGCAGACCGGCGACTAAGCTGTTGCGCAGCGCCTGCACGTTGTAACGGTAGGCCTCGCGCTTGAGCGCGGTGCCTTCGCCGAACCAGCCGCCGGGAGTCAGACCGCTGTAGGTGATGGTCTGGCCTTGCGCGGTGTCGGTGGTCATTTTCAACAAGCCATCGACGACGCCGAACCAGTACGTCGCCGGGCGACCAATGCGGCAAATCATGTCGCCGGGCAGGGCGTCGCCGATGCGCAGCTCGGCCACCACCCGCTCGCGTTCGTCCACGCTCAGGCACGGCAGCCAGGGTACGCCGTCGAGTTCCGCAGGCTCGAACGACCGGCGGCGTTGGTAAATGGTGGACGTGGCTTTCATTAGGGAAAAACCTGAGACGAATTGGGTTCAATTGTCGTCCAAATGACAGATTGACGTCAAAGTCTAGGCTTACGATGCGCCCTTGTGCTCGCCGCGGCCTCGATGCCGGTGGGCATTCACAGGCTTGCATCGGAGATAGAGCGCTCATGGCCGACACTTTTCCCCTTCTGCTGCAACGGCACGCCAGCCAGCGTCCGGGCGATCCGGCGCTGCGCGAGAAGGAGTACGGCATCTGGCAGACCTGGAGCTGGCGGCGTGCCGCCGATGAGGTGCGCTGGATGGCGGCGGGCTTGGCGGCGCTGGGTTTCGACGCCGGGCAAAACCTGGCCATCGTGGGCGACAACCGGCCGCGGCTGTACCTGATGTTTTTGGCCGCGCAGTCGCTGGGCGGTGTGCCGGTGCCGATGTACCAGGACGCGGTGGCCGCCGAGATGGCCTTCGTGCTGGAAGACGCCGAGGTGCGCTTCGTGTTCGCCGAGGATCAGGAGCAGGTCGACAAGATGCTGGAGTTGCGCCAGTCCGTGCCGGGACTGGCGCACATCATTTATGACGACCCGCGCGGCTTGCGCAACTACACGCAGCCGGGGTTGATGGGCGTGGAGGAGTTGCTGGCGCTGGGCAAAAAGCACGACCGGCAGCACCCGCAACGGGTGGCCGAAGCGGTGGCGTGGGTGCAGCCGAGCGACGTGGCGGTGATTTTGTACACCTCCGGCACCACCGGCCGGCCCAAGGGGGTGTGCCAGACGCACGCCAGCTTTATTGGCGCGGCGCAAGGCGGCGCGCAGATCGACGGGTTGAAATCGACCGACGAGGTGCTGTCGTACCTGCCGCCGGCCTGGTGCGGCGACTTTCTGTTTTCGATGGCGCAGTGGCTGGTGGCGGGCTTTACCATCAACTGCCCGGAGTCGGCCGAGACGGTGGGCATCGACATGCGCGAGATCGGGCCGACGTATTACTTCGCGCCGCCGCGGGTGTTCGAGGGCATGTTGACCTCGGTGTCGATCCGCATGGAGGACGCTGCCGCCGTCAAGCAATGGCTGCACCGCCGTTTCATGGCGCTGGCGCGGCGCGTGGGGGCCGACATTCTGGACGGCAAGCCGGTGGGCCTGGGCGACCGGCTGGCGTATGCGCTGGGCAGGCTGCTGATTTACGGGCCGCTGAAAAACGCGCTGGGCCTCTCGCGCATTCGCGTGGCGTACACGGCGGGCGCGGCGATTGGGCCGGATCTGTTCCGGTTTTTTCGCTCGATTGGCGTCAATCTGAAGCAGTTGTATGGCCAGACCGAGACTTGCGCCTACGTGTGCATCCAGCAAAACGGCCACGTCAAGTTGAACAGCGTCGGCCAGGCCGCGCCGGGGATCGAATTGAAGATTGCCGAGGGCGGCGAGGTGCTGGTCAAGGGTGTGTCGGTGCTGAAGGAATACTACAAACGCCCCGACGCCACCGCCGAGGTGATGGACGCCGCCGGGTACTTTCACACCGGCGACGCCGGCGTGCTGGATCACGACGGCCACCTGCGCATCATCGACCGCGCCAAGGACGTGGGCAAGCTGGCCTCGGGGGCGATGTTCGCGCCCAACTACATCGAGAACAAGCTGAAGTTCTTCCCGCAGATCAAGGAGGCGGTTTGCTTCGGCCATGAAAAAGACAAGGTCTGCGCCTTCATCAACATTGATTTCGATGCCGTCGGCAACTGGGCCGAGCGCCAGGGGCTGCCCTATGCCGGCTATGTCGATCTGGCCGGTAAACCCGATGTGCTGCGCATGGTGGCCGAGTGCGTTGAGAAGGTCAACGCCGATCTAGCCGCCGAAGAAGGCATGGCCAGCACCCAGATCGCCCGCTTTCTGGTGCTGCACAAGGAGCTGGACCCCGATGACGACGAACTGACGCGCACCCGCAAGGTGCGGCGCGGCTTCATCGCCGAGAAGTACGCGGTGCTGATCGAGGCGCTGTACGCGAACCGGGTGGAGCAGTTCATCGAAACCGCGGTCAAGTTCGAGGATGGCCGCGCCGG
>JAITMV010000046.1 GCA_031277295.1 Burkholderiaceae bacterium
GGCGTAGGGGCAACCCTTGTGGTTGCCCTGTGTGCGCGACACCGGCCCTTGTCCAGTGGATACAAGGGCAACCACAAGGGTTGCCCCTACAGCGGTCGCGCTAAACGGGTCAAGTTTCATCTCAGAGCTTACCTGAGTTTGTTATCCTAGCCGCGCCTTCCGCGCGAATCGGGAGCGCGTGCGAGGGTCACAATATCGCCATGTGTCAACTGCTGGGCATGAACTGCAACACGCCGACCGACGTGAGCTTTTCGTTCGCCGGTTTCGCGCAGCGTGGCGGGCGCACCGACCACCACGCCGATGGCTGGGGCATCGCTTTTTTTGAGGGCCGCGGCGTGCGCCTGTTTGTTGATAGCAGCGCCGCTAGCGATTCGCCGGTGGCCGAGTTGATCCGGCGCTACCCGATCAAAAGCCGGCATGTCATTTCGCATATCCGCAAGGCCACTGTCGGCGAGGTGGCGCTGGAGAACTGCCATCCCTTCGTGCGTGAGTTGTGGGGCCGCTATTGGGTGTTTGCTCATAACGGTGACTTGAAGGACTATGCGGTGCGTCTGCATGGCCAATTCCGTCCGGTTGGCAGTACCGACAGCGAACACGCTTTCTGCTGGTTGATGCAAGAACTCGCCAAGGCTCATGCCAGTGTGCCGCCGGTGGATGAGCTGACGCGCACGCTGGCCGAGTTGGTGCCGCAAATCGCGCGCCACGGCACTTTCAACATGCTGCTGTCCAATGGCCAGGCGCTGTGGGCGCACGCCAGCACCAAGCTGTGCTACGTCGTGCGTCGGCATCCGTTTACCAGCGCGCGTCTGGCTGACGAGGACTTGAGTGTCAACTTTGCTGAATGCACTACCCCCGACGACCGCGTGGCCGTGGTTGCCACCACGCCGCTGACTTGCGACGAGCACTGGACGCTGTTCGAGGCGGGGGCGTTGAAGGTGTTTCAGGATGGGGCGCTGCTGGCGCCGTGATCGTCAGCACCCGGCCGGCTGTCGGCAACTATGAACAGGCTCTTAGCCGTTGGACATGCGCCAGCAGCGAGCGTTTGGCCATCTGGCGGGCGCGTTCGGGCGCATCGTCGTAGGCCAGTGCGACCCAGTCGTCCAGACTGCCTTCGGGCGCGGCTTGCATGGCGGCGCGTACCTTGGCTTCGCGCGCCAGGCGGTGCGCTTTTAGTTGCGCAATGGTCTGGCGCGCAAAGCCGAGCACATGGCCGTGCGCGGGCAGGATGAAGCGCACGTCGCTGGCGGCGCAGGCGGCATCCAGTTTGTCGAGCGAATCCAGATAGGCCGTCATGTCGCCGTCGGGCGGGTTGATAACCGTGGTGCTGCCGCCTAGGATGTGGTCGCCGGAAAACAGCAGGCCGTCTTCTTGCAACAGCAGGCACAGGTGGTTGGCGGCGTGGCCGGGCGTGTGAATGACTCGCAGGGTGTGGGTGAGTTCGCCTGCTGGCGTTTGCCCGGTGAGTTGGAGCAGTTCTTGGTCTTGCAGCGCGCGCTCGGGCGTGAAGCGGTGGCCGGGCTGCGCCGTCGGCTGCGAGGGCAGGCCCAGGATCGGCGCCTTGCCGCCGCACAACTGCTGTAGCGGCCCGGCGCCGGGGGAATGGTCGGGGTGCGAATGGGTGCAGACGATCAGACGGATGTCGCCGCCGGCTGCGCGCCAAAGCCGCTCGATGTGCGCGCGGTCGTCTGGTCCGGGGTCGATGGCGATGTAGCCGCTGGCGGCGTCGCCCACCAAGTAGCTGTTGGTGCCGGGGCCGGTCATGAAGCCGGCGTTGGGCGCGGTCAGGCGCTGCACGTTTTTCAGCAGCGGCACGGGCTGTTGGTGCTGCCAATCGAGCGCGTGGACGATCTGGCCGTCGGGGCTGAGCAGTTCCAGTTCGCCGAATGGGAGTTCGTGTTCCATGAACCGCGCTACGTTGCCGGCCAGCTTGCCCGCGCGCGGGCAGCTTGTCCACAGCGCTTGCTCGCTGGCGCAGGCGGCCAGCACGGCGTCGACCGTGGGGTAGGCCATCAGCCGTTGCAGGGTGCGGATGGTGGGAAAGATCATGAAGAACGCGCCTGCCTCGTGCCGCGCGAGCGCATCTTGCGGGCGCACCCAGACCGGCTCGAACTGCTCGGCTTCGTCGGCTACCGGCATTTGCCCCGGCGGTATGCGGGCGACCAAAAAAGACGTATCAAAGCGCATAGGCAGGTCACGGTCGGTGATCCAGCGCGCTAGCACATAGGCGTGGTCGGTGGCCAGCGTCAGCCCATGCGCGGCGCATTGGGGCGCGAGTGGCGCCTTGCGATTGAGCGCGGCGATGTCGGCGGCGCTGACCGGCGAGCCGTCGGGACGCCGCGCCAGCAGCACGCCTAATTCCTCGAAGCTCTCGCGAATGGCGGCTATGGCCTGTGTGAGGTGCTCGTCGCTTTGTGTGGGGCGGCGCACGGCCTGGGCGCGCGCCGCCGTGTCCGCAGGGTCGATGGCGCCGCCCGGAAACACATAGGCGCCGGGCGCGAAACTGGCCGTCGGCGAGCGCCGTGTCATCAACACTTCAATACCAGCGGGAGTGTCGCGTAGCAGCAATATGGTGGCAGCAGGGCGTACCGGCGCAGGCTCACGTTGCGGATGCAGCAGTTGGGACGAGCGAGGCAAAGACAGGCTCCTAGAACAATGGCGACGGTGCGGAAAATTGAACCTAAGTTGAACGATATGAGGTAAGTGCCCGAGGCCTAAGCTTCAAGCTGTCACGACGGCGGTAGTGTAGTGCTGCATGATTGGAGCGGCGCTTAACCTCTTTGCTCCAGGCAGGCGAAGGTGTCACATTGCATATGCCTCAAAATCATGCGCCATGAGCATCACCATTGACGACCTCACCCCGCCTGCCGACGCGCCTGCGCCGCGCGTGGTATCGAGCGCGGCGGCATCTCCGCGTGAACAGGCGCTGGAGCGCGCGCTGCGTCCGCGGCAGTTGCTGGACTATGTCGGCCAGGCCAAGGCGCGCGAGCAGCTCGAAATCTTTATCGGCGCGGCCAGAAAGCGCGGCGAGGCGCTGGATCACGTGCTGTTGTTCGGCCCGCCCGGATTGGGCAAAACCACGTTGGCGCACATCGTCGCGCATGAGCTGGGCGTGCAACTGCGCCAGACCAGCGGGCCGGTGCTTGAAAAACCGAAGGATCTGGCCGCTATCTTGACCAGTCTGGAAAAAAACGATGTGCTGTTCATTGATGAAATTCACCGCCTGTCGCCGGTGGTTGAAGAGATTCTCTATCCGGCGCTGGAGGACTACCAGATCGACATCCTGATCGGCGAAGGCCCTGCCGCGCGTTCCATCAAGCTCGACGTGCAGCCTTTTACCTTGGTCGGCGCCACTACCCGCGCGGGCATGTTGACCAACCCGCTGCGCGACCGCTTCGGCATTGTCACGCGGCTGGAGTTCTATACGTCCGAGGAGCTGGCGCGCATCATTACCCGCTCGGCCGGCTTGCTGAACGTCGATACCGACGCCCAGGGCGCGTTCGAGATCGCGCGCCGCAGCCGCGGCACTCCGCGCATCGCCAACCGCCTGCTGCGCCGTGTGCGCGACTTTGCCGACGTCAAGGGTCAGGGCCGCATCACGCGCCAGATCGCGCACGATGCGTTGGCGTTGCTGGACGTGGACCCGCAAGGCTTCGATCTGATGGATCGCAAGTTGCTGGAGGCCGTGATCCACCGCTTCGACGGCGGCCCGGTCGGCCTGGACAACATCGCTGCCAGTATTGGCGAGGAAGCCGGCACTATCGAGGACGTGATCGAGCCGTACCTGATCCAGCAAGGCTATTTGCAGCGTACCCCGCGCGGGCGCGTTGCCACTTTGACAGCGTGGCGGCACCTGGGGCTGAAACCGCCCGCGCAGACCGGCGGCTCGGCAGGGCCGCTGTTTGAGCCTAAGTAAGTTAATCTGAATCCGTGACCTCAAGAGGGAAAGGTCTCACCCGCAAGGTGATGTGTTTCGCCTCTTCAATTCACGGATTCAGGAGTTAGGTAAGGCGGCGGATAATCACCAGCGCACTACACTGGTAAGCGCTTATCTCCGACATCGATCCCATGCAACCGCAACCGCCCACCATCACCGAAGAAGATATTGCCGAATTCTTGATCCACACGCCCGATTTCTTCGAGCGGCACGCGGATTTGTTTGGCGCCGTGCGCCTGGTTAGCGTGCATGGCGGGCGCGCCGTCAGCTTGCAGGAACGTCAGGCCGAAATGTTGCGCGACAAGATCAAAATTCTTGAGCAGCGCCTGATGGAGACGATGCGCAATGGCACCGAGAACTTGCTTATCGCCGACCGGCTGGCGAGTTGGGCGCGGCAGTTGTTCCTGGTCGCGCAAGCGGCTGATCTGCCCGCCGTGCTGATTAGCGAAATCAAAAGCCAGTTCAACGTGCCGCAGGCGGCGCTCAAGCTCTGGGATGTGGCCGAGGTGTACGCGGGCGAGCCGTTCGCCAAGGGCGCCGGCGGCGACGTGCGCAGCCTGGCCAACTCGCTGGCCACGCCGTATTGCGGCGTCAACGCCAACTTCGACGCCGTGCAGTGGCTGGATGACCCGCAGGCCGCCGCGTCGTTAGCTCTTATTCCGCTGCGCGCCGACGCCAGCGCGCCCGCCTTCGGCCTGCTGATTTTGGCGTCGCCTGACAGCCAGCGCTATCAGGCGGGCATGGCTACTGATTTTCTGGAGCGCATCGGTAACTTGGCCAGCGCGGCGCTGTCGCGAGTGAGGGATTGAGAGTTGACAATAGGGCATGCAAATTTCCGATGTCCCTTGCGCTGTGCCGTCGGACGTGGCGTTGATTGCGCGTTATCTGGAGTACGCGCGGGTTGAAAAGCGCTTGGCTGCGCGCACTGTCACGCTGTACGCGCTGAATCTGGACAAGCTGGCGCATTTCGCTGCCTTGTCGGGCGTGGCATTGGCGGCGGTACACAGCCATCACATTCGCGGCTGGGCGGCGCGGTTGCATGCCAAGGGACATGGCGCGAGCGCAATTGCGCTTGTCTTGTCGAGCTGGCGTGGGTTTTACGCTTGGCTGGGCCGCCAGGGGTTGATCTGGGCCAATCCGGTGACGGAGGTGCGCGCTCCGCGTCGGCCGCGCCCGCTGCCCAAGGCGTTGGGGGTGGACGAGGCGGTGCAACTGGCCGACTACGCCGCCGATGACGCTGATGACGCCGACGCCTCGTGGCTGGACGCGCGCGACGCCGCCATGGTCGAGTTGCTTTACGGCAGCGGTCTGCGTGTGAGCGAATTGACCGGCTTGGACGTCGCTGCCAGTGACCGCGCTTTGCGCGCTGGCCGCGGCTGGATCGATTTGGCCGCCGCCGAGGTACAGGTGCAAGGCAAGGGCGGCAAGCGCCGCGCCGTTCCGCTGGGCCGGCAGGCGTTGGCCGCGCTGCGTCGCTGGCTGGCCGTGCGCGGGCAAGCGGTGCGCGATACAGCGGACGATGCGGCGCAAGCGCTGTTTGTCGGCCGGCGCGGCACGCGCCTGACGGCGCAGTCTGTCTGGCAACGCCTGAAGCGCCGCGGCCGGCAAGCCGGCCTAGCCACGCCGGTGCATCCGCATATGTTGCGCCACTCGTTTGCCAGCCACCTGCTGCAATCCAGCGGCGATTTGCGCGCGGTGCAAGAACTGCTGGGCCATGCCGACATAGGCACCACGCAGGTGTACACCCGGCTGGATTTTCAGCACCTGGCCAAAGCCTACGACGCCGCTCATCCCCGCGCGCGGCGCCGGTGAAAAGGCGCGCGCCGATCCACGGTGAGATCTCACGCCTTTGTTTGCCACGCCTGCGCGCTCGCGCAAGCCAGCACCAGGGCGGCATAGGTCAGTACCCGACCGTCGTGGCCGGTGATGGCGAGGCCGGCCAGCAACGTCGCCGCGCCCACCGCGAAGTTGACGGCCATCCATCGCCGCAGGAGGCGCGCTGGCGGTATTTTTCGCGTCAGTATCGGCGCAAGCAATGCCAGCCCCACGGCCATGAACAGTGCCGGCGCCAAAAAGCCGGCGATATGCCAAATCAGCTCAACAATGCCCATCGGTTCAGCGCGGATTTTCTGTTTGAGTCGTGTGCGGTAATGACGTGGCTAACTGTCGTTTCTAGGGGCTTGCCGCGCTTGCGCCTTGTGCCGGGGCCGGTGGCCGCGGATCGACTGATGCGCCAGCGCGGTCAGAATCAGCAAGGTAGAGCCGACGACGACGGCGAATACGCCCAGATCGAAAAACATCGCGCTGGCCAGATGTATCGGGCCGATCAGCGGCAGATCGAGGTGTGCCGTATGCGAGGTCAGAAACGGGTAGCCCAGTACGACCGCGCCCAGTCCGGTGGCTATCGCCAGCAGCAACCCGACGCCCGCCCAGCGCAGCACGGGCAGGCGCAGATGCGCTTCGACCCAGCGGGCGCCGGCCACCATGTATTGGGTGATGAAGCCGATGGCCACCACCAACCCGGCGACGAAGCCGCCGCCCGGTTCGTTGTGGCCGCGCAGAAACAGAAACAGCGCGATCAGCCCCGACACCGGCAGCAGCAGCCGCGCAAACACGGCCGGAATTATCAGATAGGCGGCGCCTGCGTCCGTTGCGCGGCGCGGGTCGTTCAGGTCGATCACCAGATCGGCTGGCACCAGGCGCTGCTGCGGCGGCAGTTGATCTACCTCTTGCGGCGGACGGAAGCGTCGCAGCAGCGCGTACACCGTCAGGCCGACGATGGCCAGCACGCTGATTTCGCCCAGCGTGTCGAAGCCGCGAAAGTCGACCAGCATGACGTTGACGACGTTCGCGCCGCCGCCTTCGGGTAGCGCGCGGTCAAGGAAAAACGGCGAAATGCTTTGCGGCGCGGGCCGCGTCATCA
>JAITMV010000062.1 GCA_031277295.1 Burkholderiaceae bacterium
CGCATCCAGCACAGCGACATGATGATTCTGCTGGCGCGCACCACGCCGCTTGCCGAGGTGCAAAAGCGCTCCGAGGGCTTGAGTTGTTTTTTAATCGATCTCAAAAGCGCCATCGGCCACGGCCTGACGGTGCGCCCGATCCTGAACATGGTCAACCACGAAACCAACGAATTGTTTTTCGACAACCTCGAAGTCCCGCACGAAAACCTGCTCGGCCCCGAGGGCAAGGGCTTCAAGACGCTGCTCGACGGCCTGAACGCCGAGCGCGCGCTGATTGCCGCCGAGTGCATCGGCGACGGCTACTGGTTCATTGACCGGGCGGCCAAATATGCCAAGGAGCGCCGGGTATTCAACCGCCTGATCGGGCAGAACCAGGGCGTGCAGTTTCCTATCGCCGAGGCGTTCATCGAGGTTGAGGCCGCCAACCTGATGCGCTGGAAAGCATGCGCCAGGATCGACGCGCACCAAAACGCTGGCGCCGAGGCCAACATGGCCAAGTACCTGGCCGCCAAGGCCAGTTGGGCCGCCGCCAACGTCTGCTTGCAAACGCACGGCGGCTTCGGCTTTGCCTGCGAATACGACGTCGAGCGCAAGTTCCGCGAAACGCGGCTGTATCAGGTGGCGCCGATTTCAACCAACATGATCTTCAGCTACGTGGCCGAGCACGTGCTGGGACTGCCGAGGTCGTTTTGATAAATAACGAATGACAAATGACGAAATGACCTCGCTGCGCTTCGAGGAGGCGCCTGACGGCGCGGTCGGCGTCATTCCGTCATTCGGCTATCACGGTAAACAATGAGCCCAAAAAGCCAAAGCCCCCGTCCCCTCGGCGGCATCACCGTCATCGCGCTCGAACATGCCATTGCCGCGCCTTTTTGCACGCGCCAACTGGCCGATTTAGGCGCGCGCGTCATCAAGGTTGAGCGCCCCGGCGTCGGCGATTTCGCGCGCGACTACGACGAGCGCGTGCGCGGTCTGGCCTCGCACTTCGTCTGGACCAACCGATCCAAGGAAAGCCTGACGCTGGACGTGAAACGCCCCAGGGGGCAAAGAGTTCTCCAACGCCTCATCGCCCGCGCCGACGTGCTGGTGCAGAACTTGGCCCCCGGCGCGGCGGCACGGTTGGGCCTGTCTTACGAGGCGCTGGCGCCCGCGTACCCGAAGCTGATCGTGTGCGACATCTCCGGCTACGGCGACGATCCGGTGCGCCCCGGCCCCTACCGCGACAAAAAAGCCTACGACTTGCTGATCCAGAGTGAATCGGGCTTTCTTTCCGTCACTGGCACGCCCGATGAAATGGCCAAGGCCGGCTGCTCGATTGCCGACATCGCCGCCGGCATGTACGCCTACAGCAATATCCTGGCCGCGCTGCTGCAACGCGGCAAAACGGGCCAAGGCTGCCGCATCGACGTGTCGATGCTGGAGAGCATGGCTGAGTGGATGAGCTTTCCGCTTTATTACGCCTTTGAGGGCCAGCCGCCGCCGCCGCGCGCTGGCGCCGCACACGCCACCATCTACCCCTACGGCCCGTTTCCCTGCGGCGACGGCAAGACCGTCATGCTTGGCCTGCAAAACGAGCGTGAATGGAAAGTGTTTTGCGACCAGGTGCTGAACCAACCGGCGTTGGCGAGCGACCCGCGGTTTACTTCAACCCCCCTGCGCGTACAAAATCGCGACGCGTTGCGCGTTTTAATCGTGCAAGCCTTCAAGCCATTCACCGCCGAACAGATCGCCCAAAGCCTGGACGCGGCGCTTATCGCCAACGCGCAGGTGCGCACCATGCAGGACGTGTGGGAGCACCCGCAACTGGCTGCACGCAAACGTTGGACGCCAATCGGCAGCAGCGCCGGCCCCATTGTCGCGTTGCAGCCGCCCGGCATCCCCGCCGCGTGGCAGCCGCGCATGGACGCCATACCGACGCTGGGTCAGCATACCGAGGCAATCCTCGCTGAAATCGGCTACGGCGCGCAGGAGATTGCGCTTCTGCGTTCAGAAAAAGTGGTGTGATGCGCGGCATTCGCGCCATCGGCGTTAAAATATGCAATCAGCGCGGCGTGCGCCCCATCAAGTAGAACTGTTCATTGGGCCGCATACCGCTGAAACTGGCCATGCGGTTGGACAAGCCGAAGAAGGCGGTGATGGCGGCAATGTCCCAAATGTCCTCGTCGTCGAAGCCGTGGCGGTGCAGCGGTTCAAAATCGCCATCGTCGATCTCGTGTGACCGCTGACAAACTTTCATCGAAAAGTCCAACATTGCCCGCTGTCGCGGCGTGATGTCGGCCTTGCGGTAATTGACCGCCACCTGATCGGCCAGCAGCGGCTTTTTTTCATAGATGCGCAGTAGCGCACCGTGCGCTACCACGCAGTACAGGCACTGGTTGACCGTGCTGGTGGCGGTGACGATCATCTCACGGTCGCCCTTGCTCAGGTTGCTCGTGCGGCCCGCGCTGGCCGGCTCCATCAGCGCGTCGTGATAGGCAAAAAACGCCCGCCACTCGGCCGGACGGCGCGCCAGCGTCAGGAACACATTGGGCACGAAGCCGGCTTTTTGCTGCACCTCCAGTATCTTGGCCTTGATGTCGGCGGGTAACGAGTTCAGATCGGCAGGCGGATAGCGGTTCATGTGCAGGCTCTCGGCGGTGTTGAACGAGGTATTTCGGCGTTGAAGCGTCGGCGTTGAAAAAAGAGGCTACCTAAGCGCACGCGGTTAACGCGCGGGCCAGGGCGTCGGCGGTCAGTGCGGTGGTGTCGTTCCATCGATCAGCAATCGCGCCGTGCTGCCAAACGGACGCGCAGGCGGCGTCGAACGCGGACAAACCGGCGGCCAGGCGGGCGCCGATGAGTCCGGCCAACACATCGCCGGTACCAGGGGTTGCCAGACGCGCGCAGCCAGTGGGATTGAGGTGCGGAGTTCGCTGCGGGGCGGCGACGACGGTGCCGGAGCCTTTGAGCGCAACGGTGCATTGAAATCGCTCGGCCAGCGTCCGCGCGGCGGCCAGGCGGTCACGCTGCACGTCGCCGGTGTGAACGCCGAGCAGGCGGGCGGCTTCCAGCGGGTGCGGGGTCAGCACGGTGGGTTGGTTTTGCCGGCTGCGCAGGCGTTCGGCCAATGCAGGGCTGGCGGCCAGCGCGTTCAGGGCGTCGGCGTCCAGCACCAGCCGGGCGGCGTCTTGCAGCACGGCGGGCAGCAGCGCCGCAACAGCCTGGCCACCGCCGCAGCCGCAAACCACAGTCAAATCCCGCAGCGGCAGCGCGGCGGGGGGACGGAACATCAATTCGGGCTGCGCGGCATCGTGAAGCGGCCCTGACTCACCAAGCAGGCTGACCCAAACGCGGCCCGCGCCCGCGTGCAAAGCGGCACGTGCAGCCAGCAAGGCCGCGCCGATCATGGCGCCGCCGCCGGGCCGCTCCCAAGGCGGTGCAGCCCCCTCGGGGGGCAGCGCACCATGCGAAGCAGGGGAGCGTGGGGGCGCCATTTCACCGCCGCCGGGCCGCTCCCAAGGCGGTGCAGCCCCCTTGGGGGGCAGCGCACCATGCGAAGCAGGGGAGCGTGGGGGCGCTACTACTATTCCAGCACCGCCGATAACAGCGACGTCGCCATAGCTGCCCTTATGGCTGGCATGGTACCGGTGCGCTGGAATGGGCGGGCCGCTCAACCATGCGGTGGGTGGTTCGTCGGGGGTGACGCCCAGATCGTCGAACCAGATTTGGCCACAGGCGTCTCGGCCGTGGGCGGTGAACAGGCCAGGTTTGAGGGTGAGCAGGCAGAGCGTGTGGCGCACGGGGCTGCCGGTCGGCTCAAGGGCGGTCAGGCCGGTGTCGGCGTTGAGTGCGGTGGGCAGATCGACGGCCAGCAGCGGCGTGGGTTGAATGTGTAACGCGCGCAGCCAGTCGGCCATGCGTCCGTCGGGCGCGCGCGTGGCGCCAACGCCTAGCAGGGCGTCGATGCATAAATCCTGCGCGCCCAACCCGCTCGGCGGCTGATCGGCAAAGCGCACCCCGGCGGCGCGCGCGCGCTGCCAGGCGGCGTGGGCGTCGGCGGGCGTCCGCTCGGGGGTGCCTAGCCAGGTGACGATGGGGTTGCCGCCCCATTGGCGCAGGTGTATGGCCGCTTGCAGCCCATCGCCGCCGTTGTTGCCGGGGCCGCAAGCAATCCAGACTGTACGCGCATGGGGCGCCAGTGCCAGCGCCAGCCGCGCCACGGCTAAGCCGGCGCGCTGCATCAGTGCGTTCGGGGGCAATGCAGCAGCGGCGCTGCCTTCGATGCGGCGCGTGGCGGCGATGTCAAACAGCGGATGACACTGGAGAAGATCAAGGCGTTCGGGCATGGCCAATAATGCAGTAGCTTGGCGTGCTCTTACAAAAGTCGAATAGCTATCATTTTGATGAGCAATAGAGGTTGGTTGAGCCGCAATTTTTATATCTGGTCAGCCCGGCGCTTTACCAGCGTATGGTGGATGCGGTCGGCCAGATGCCAACTGCCGCGCACCATCGATTCTTGCGTCAGCGGCGCCGCGCCAGGGGTGATGCGCAGGTTGGGTAAGTCTTTGAGTGGGTTTCCTGCATGGGCCAGTTGCTCGTCGTCGCTGTCCATCAAAAGCGCGCCGATGCGCCCGTCACGCAGTGCGGCGGCCAGCGCCGGAAGATCGAACACCAGCGAACGCGTTATGCTGGCCCACAACTGCCCCGGCTTGCACGACTCCAACACCCGCTCGCCAACCAAGCCGCGGTAGCGCGACGCATAGACAAGCTGCACCGATACCGCATCGGCAATTTTCAGCATGGCGGCCAAGCCCATCGGCTGTACCCCCAAGCGGTGCCACAGTTCTGCGCTGCGATGTACCGCCGGGTCGTAGCCGACCACGCACGCGCCTAGCGACGTCAGCGTGGACGCCAGCAACTGTGCCGGCGGCGTCAGCCCCAGCAGCGCGACCACGCTGTCGTTGATTTCCCTGCCTTGCGGCGCATCGGTGAAGCTGCCGCGCGCTTGCGCGCCGCGGCGGTACAGTGAAAGCAGGCTGAACAGCAGATATTCGGCGCTCGCCCGCGCGGTAAAGCCGCTGGCTTGGATGATGCGCACGCCGCGCCGCTGGCAAGCTTGCAGATCGAGGTTGTCGGTATCGTCGCAGATGCGTCCTATGGCCATCAGCCGGGGAGCAGAGTTCAACAATTGGATGTCGATCTTTAGTCGAGGTGGGACGATCAGGGCGTTGGCGTCGTAAATCTGGCTGCGCAAAAGGGGCGGATCGTCAGCCAAAGCTGGCTGATAATCGACCTCGTGGCGCTCGACGAGCCACTGATGAGCGTCGGCAGTCAAATCATGCAGTAACACGATTTTCAATTTGGACTTCTTTCGCGACGTTCGAGGGGGTGGCTTCTGATCATGCTCGACTTTAGCATCTGCTATTAACTTTTCATGCACGCCGTAAACCCGATTCATACCGCCGTTTTTCCTGTTGCCGGGCTGGGCACGCGCTTTCTGCCCGCCACCAAGGCCAGCCCGAAGGAGATGCTTCCCATCGTCGATAAGCCGCTGATCCAGTACGCGGTGGAAGAAGCCTACGCCGCTGGCGTGCGGCATATGGTATTCGTTACCGGGCGAAGCAAGCGCGCCATCGAAGACCATTTCGACACCGCCTACGAATTGGAAAGCGAATTGGAAGCAGCCGGTAAATCCGACATGCTGGCCGTGGTGCGCGCCGTGCAGCCGGCCGACATGGACTGCTCCTACGTGCGCCAGCCGCGCTCGCTTGGCCTTGGACATGCGGTGCTGTGCGCCGAGCACATCGTCGGTGAGCGACCCTTTGCCGTGCTGTTGGCCGATGACCTTATGGTCGGCCCGCCTGGCGGCGCGCCCGTACTGGCGCAAATGACCGCCTGCTTCGCGCAGCAAGGCCACTCGCTGCTGGCCGTGCAGGAAGTGCCAATCGACCAGGTCAACCGTTATGGCATCGTTGCCGGTGCGTCGGCGGGCGAGCGGTTGATCGCCGTAGAGCGCATCGTTGAAAAACCCGCGCCGCAAGACGCGCCCTCGCGCATCGGCGTAGCTGGGCGTTACATTCTGACGCCGCGCATCTTCCAGGAAATCCGCCGGCAACCTCCCGGCGCGGGCGGCGAAATTCAACTCACCGACGCCATTGCGCGCCTGATGAAAAATGAGCGCGTCGGCGCTTATTTGTATCAGGGCACACGTTACGACTGCGGCAGCAAGGAAGGCTTCTTGCAAGCCACCGTGGAACTGGCGCTGCAACATCCGCAGATGGGCGCGGGATTCAGGGCGTATCTGAAACGGATGACGCTTTGAGAGGGTTTGAGCAAACGGTGTGACGAATTTATTCACAGGTGCTCAGGCATCCGGCTGTCGGGCGCCTTAACGTTGCCATGATGAAATATCCGGGCTAGCATTCGCTCCCATGCAGCAACCCACATCCCTCACCATTGCCACCCGTGAAAGCCGCCTGGCCTTGTGGCAGGCCGAACATGTACAAAGCCTGCTGCGCGCACGCGGCCATGCCGTCACGCTGCTGGGCATGACCACGCGCGGCGACCAGATTTTGGATCGCACATTGTCCAAGGTGGGCGGCAAGGGTCTGTTTGTGAAAGAGTTGGAGACAGCGCTGGAACAAGGCCGCGCCGACATTGCTGTGCATTCGCTCAAGGATGTGCCGATGGATTTGCCCGCCGGCTTCGAGCTGGCCTGCGTGATGCGGCGCGAGGACCCGCGCGATGCCTGGGTGTCGCACCAACACGCAGCCTTGGCCGAGTTGCCGCCGGGCGCGGTGATCGGCACCTCCAGTTTGCGGCGCACGGTGCTGCTGCGTGCGCTGCTGGCGGGGCTGGGGCGCGGCGACGTGCGCATCGAGCCGCTGCGCGGAAATCTCGACACGCGCTTGCGCAAGCTCGATGAAGGACAGTACGCCGGCATCGTGCTGGCGGCGGCGGGCTTGAAGCGTCTGGGGTTGGCCGCGCGTATCCGCCATGTGTTTGACACCAACGACATGCTGCCGGCGGCAGGGCAAGGCGCGCTGGGCATCGAGATCCGTGCCGACAGGCCCGATTTGGCCGAGGCGCTGACTCCGCTGGCTGACCGTGCGACATGGCTGGCGGTGGCCGCCGAGCGCGCCGTCAGCCGGGCGTTGGGCGGCAGTTGCTCGATGCCGCTGGCGGCGCATGCCACGTTGGACGGCGCGCGCCTGCATTTGCGCGCTGCATGGGGTGATCCACAAGGCGACGTGCGCTTGGTGACGGCGCAACAGCAAGCCGACGTTAGCGATTTAGCGCAAGCCGCCGCTCTGGGCGAGCGCGTGGCGGCGGCGTTGCGAACGGGCGGCGCGCGCTGAAATGCCGCCACGCGTCATCGTTACCCGTGCAGCGCGCGAAGCGGCGCGCTGGGTGCGCGAGTTGAACGCGCGTGGCATCGATGCTTGTGCATTACCGCTCATCGACATCGTCGCCGAACCGTTGACCGGCACGCTGGCGCGCGCGCGCGAACACCTGAGCGACTATCAAGCGGCAATGTTCGTCAGCGCCAATGCCGCGCGCGGATTTCTCGGGCCAACGACGCTGCCGGCGCTGACAGCCATCGAAACCCGAGCCTGGTCAACCGGCCCCGGCACTACCCAGGCGGTGCTCGATGCCGGTTGGCCGGCGGCGCGCGTCGATGCGCCGCCGACGGATGCGGCGCAGTTCGACTCCGAAGCGTTGTGGGCGCGCGTGCGCGATCAGATCCGGCCTGGCCTGAGCGTGCTGATCGTGCGCGGCGGCGACGCCGATGGCCGCCCGGCAGGTCGCCACTGGTTGGCCGATCAACTGCGCGCCGCCGGTGTGTTAGTGCATCAGATAGCCGCTTATCGGCGCATTGCGCCCGTGCTGGACGACTCGCAACGTGCATTGGCGGCGGCGGCGGCGGGCGACGGCAGCCTATGGCTGTTCAGCAGTTCTGAGGCCATCGCCAATTTGCGCGCCGCGCTGCCGGGGCAGGACTGGGCGTCCGCCAAGGGGCTGGCTACGCACCCGCGCATCGCGCAGGCTGCGCGCGAGGCCGGTTTTGGCATCGTGCGCGACGTCCGCCCGACGGTTGATGCGGTGGCGGCCTCTATCGAGCGCGATCAGGGCAGGGCGCCTTAGCTTCAAGCGAATGCTATAAAACTAATAACGCGCTCTAAAATTCCAAACCTACCTTTGCGTATTCGGGCGCCAGCGTCCGCACCTGGGCACGTCATGTCACTCAGTTCCACCATCTTCAAAGCTTACGACATACGCGGCACGGTACCCGCAACCATTGACCCCAGGGTCGCCGACGCGCTGGGCCGCGCCTTTGGCGATGCGGCGCTGGCGGCGGGTGAGCGCGTGGTGGCGGTAGGGCGCGACGGGCGGTTATCTGGCCCCGCGTTGGCGCAGGCGTTGATGCGCGGCCTGTCGGCTGCCGGTGTGGAGGTGATCGACATCGGCATGGCGACCACACCGATGCTGTACTTTGCCGCCCATACCCTGTGCGGCAGCGGAATTCAGGTCACCGGCAGCCACAACCCGAAGGACGACAACGGTTTCAAGATGGTGCTGGCCGGCCGCGCGATTTACGGCGAGGACATCCAGGCGTTGCGCCGCGCGATGCAGGCGCGGGCGAACGTAGCCGCGGCCGTGCCCGGCGGTGGCGTGCGCCAAATCGACGTGCTGCCCGCGTATACCCGGCGCATCGTGAGCGACATCAAACTGGCGCGGCCCATGAAAATCGTGGTCGATTGCGGCAACGGCGTGGCCGGCGCCAGCGCGCCGGCTATTTTTCGCGCCATCGGTTGCGAGGTGCATGAGTTGCACAGCCGGGTTGACGGCAATTTTCCCAACCACCATCCCGACCCCAGCAAACCCGAAAACCTGCGCGACGTAATCGCCGCGTTGCAAGCGGGTGACGCCGAACTGGGCCTGGCCTTCGATGGCGATGGCGACCGGCTGGGCATCGTCACCAGGGATGGACACAACATTTTCCCCGACCGCCAATTGATGCTGCTGGCGCGCGACGTGCTGGCGCGCGTGCCCGGCGGCGCCATTGTGTACGACGTGAAGTGCTCGCAGCGGCTGGCCCCGGTCATTGAAGCGGCAGGCGGCAAGCCCGTGATGTACAAGACCGGCCACTCGCTCATCAAGGCGCGCATGAAAGAACTCGACGCCCCACTGGGCGGCGAGATGAGCGGCCACATCTTTTTCAAGGAGCGCTGGTACGGCTTCGACGACGGCACCTACGCCGGCTGCCGCCTGCTCGAAATCCTCAGCCGTTCGCCCGACGCGGGCGCGGTGCTCAATGATCTGCCGACGAGCTTCGCCACGCCCGAATTGAACGTACCGTGCGCCGAAGGCGAGCCGCACGCGCTGGTACAAAAAATCGTCGATGCGGCCGGCTTTGCGCCACCCGCCAAGGTGCTCACCATCGACGGCCTGCGCGTCGATTGGCCTGACGGTTTCGGCTTGATTCGCGCCAGCAACACCACGCCGGTGCTGGTGCTGCGCTTTGAAGGCCAGACGCCCCAAGCGCTGGCGCGCATCCGTGGCGAAATGCTGGCTGTGCTGGCGCGCGTCAAGCCGGATGCGCGGCTGGAGGCCGGTGCGCATTAGCAAGTACGCATTAGTAAATATGGCTGGCCTTTCTTCTCGTCATTGCCGCCAAGACTGGAACTGCGCGGCAATAACGGCGCGTTGGGATGCGGCTGCCTGGCGTGTACCGCCATGATCCGCGCCCTGTACGACCTGACCGTCTGGGCCGCGCAGTCGCTGCTGCGCCGCAAACTACGTCGGCGTGGGCGGGCCGAGCCAGGCTATCTGCACGCGCTTGAAGAACGCTTCGGGCATTACACCCAGCCGCGCCCTGAAAGCGACACCGCGCAAGGCCGGCCGTTGATCTGGATTCACGCCGTATCGCTGGGCGAAACGCGCGCCGCCGCCATCTTGTTGACTGAATTGCGCGCGCGTTTGCCGGATATGCGCTTGCTGCTGACGCACGGCACCGCCACCGGACGAGCCGAAGGCGGCAAACTGCTGCGCGCGGGCGACGTACAGGTCTGGCAGCCGTGGGACACGCGCGCTGCCACGCGGCGCTTTTTCGCCCACTTCCGGCCCGACGCGGGTGTGCTGATCGAAACTGAAATCTGGCCCAACCTGATCGATGAAGGCCACCGCGCGGGCGTGCCCATCGCACTGGCCAACGCGCGCCTGTCGGTCAAATCCCTGCGCGGCGCGCGGCGCGCGGCGGTTTGGTTGCGCCCCGCCTACGCCGCCTTATCGGCCGTTTGGGCGCAGACTGAAGCCGACGCCGAGCGCTTGCGCTTGGCCGGCGTGCGCGACGTCGCCGTGCTCGGCAACCTGAAGTTCGACGCCGTGCCCGACGCTGTCGCCGTGGCGCGCGGACAAGCGTGGCGCGCACGCGCAACCCGGCCGGTCGTCATGCTTGCCAGCTCGCAGCCCGGCGAAGAACAGGCGCTGCTGGTGGCGATCCGCGCCTTGCCGCAACCTGATCGTGTTCAGTGGCTGATCGTACCGCGCCACCCGCAGCGCTTCGACGAAGTGGCTGGGCTGATCCGCGCGGCAGGCTGGCCTGTCAGCCGCCGCTGCGCCTGGCCTGAAGAAGGTCCGCCCGCCGGGGCCGAAAACGGCATTTGGCTTGGCGACAGCCTGGGCGAAATGGCCTGCTATTACACGCTGGCCGACGCCGCGCTGCTAGGCGGCAGCTTCGCGCCAATGGGCGGACAGAACCTGATTGAAGCCGCCGCCTGCGGCTGTCCGGTCGTCATGGGGCCGCACACCTACAACTTCCATGAGGCCGCCCGGCTTGCCTGCCAAGCCGGCGCCGCGCTGCGTATGGACGATATGGCGCAAGCCGTCGATGCGGCTACAACCTTGCTCGAAGATCGCCCGCGCCAAGCCGCCGCGCGCCAAGCCGCCCGCGCTTTTGCCGCCAGTCAACATGGCGCCGCGGCCCGCATGACTGGGGCGCTACAGGCATTGCTATTGGCCGGCATGGACAAAAGGCAACGCTGAACAAGTCCCCGCGCAAGAGACGTTTTTATTTGTTAAGCTGCACCAAGCAGCAACATCACGACAGGAAGCGTCCCATGTCCAGAACACCTTCGCCCGCCGCCAATCCGGAGAGCGCCGAACCGTTTGAACAGCATCCAAGCGAATTGGAAACCTCGGTTGAAACCATCGCCGCTGAAGTCATGGTCGGCTTAGGGTTGCAACAACCGGAACCCGAGGTGCCGCTACCGGAGTTGGCCCGGCTCGAACAAATTAACGCCGAGCAGCCTCTGCCCGAAGAAGACCTGGCACGCCAAGCGCTCGAAGCCGGCGGCGACGACGACGACCCCAACACGCCCGAATGACGAGTATCAGCAGCGGCGCCAAAACCCCGTGCGGCCCCGCGCTGCGTTCCAGAGTGCCGCAAGTCGCAGGGCATACGCCTAGTGCTCCGTTCCATCAAAACCTTTACAAATGAAATCGATGGATTTGTTCGTCAGGCAAGGCGCAAACCGGAGCAATACCGAGTGGTATTGCGAGGATTTGCAACGCAGCATGGCGGACAAAGACGCGATTTCA
>JAITMV010000079.1 GCA_031277295.1 Burkholderiaceae bacterium
TTCAGCCGCGCCTTGATGGCGGCGAACAGCACGCGCTCTTCTTCGCTCTTGGGGTTGGCCAGCGCCTTGGGGTCGGTCTCGGCCTGCCGGCCCAGGTGCATCAGCAGCGTGGCGTCGCCGCCGTCGTCGAGGATCATGTTCGGGCCTTCGTGCTTCGATCCCTTGGGGCCGAACTCGAAGATGCGGTGCGTGTAGTCCCAGTAGTCCTTCAGCGTCTCACCCTTGACGGCGAACACCGGTGTGCCTTGCGCGGCAATGGCGGCGGCGGCGTGATCCTGGGTCGAGAAGATGTTGCACGAGGCCCAGCGCACTTCGGCGCCCAGCGCCTGCAAGGTTTCGATCAGCACCGCGGTCTGGATCGTCATGTGCAGGCTGCCGGCGATGCGCGCGCCCTTCAGCGGCTGTTTGCGCGCGAATTCCTCGCGGATCGCCATCAGGCCGGGCATCTCGGTCTCGGCAATACGGATTTCCTTGCGCCCCCAGTCGGCGAGCGCGGGGTCGGCAATGGCGCAATCGACGGG
Organism: Burkholderiaceae bacterium; assembly: GCA_031277295.1. Classification (GTDB taxonomy): domain Bacteria; phylum Pseudomonadota; class Gammaproteobacteria; order Burkholderiales; family Burkholderiaceae_C; genus Ottowia. The sequence goes on from JAITMV010000079.1 coordinate 522, forward strand.
ATTGGCGCGGACGGCGGATTTTTGACGTGCGTTCACGAATTTCTCCTGTGGCCTTCTCAGGGCCGGTCAAAGAAAACCACTCAACGCGCCGGGCTTGGCAAAGCGCTCACCACGTCGGTCAGTGGATGAGCGTCGTTGCCAAAAGTGACGGGGCTGCGAGCCTCACGTTCGGCGCAACTGTGAGTTGGCGAACGCTGCAACGCTCCTCGGCAGCCCTAGGCCAAAAATTATATCCAATGGGACTTGTCAGCCGGATTTTTGTCAGCCGGCTTTTTGTAGCGCCGTGTCAAAACCGCCCTAATGCCTGCATTTTCCAGGCCAGCCACAGTTTGCGCAAAGGCGTCAGGGCAACGCGCTGGTGCAGCACGCGAAAACCGTCGCGCTCGATCTCAGCCAGCAGCGTGCGGTAGATGCTGGCCATCATCAGGCCAGGTTTCTGGCTGCGGCGGTCAGTGGCGGGCAGCAGGGCCAGCGCCTGCGCGTAGCCTTGGCGGGCGCGCTCGGCCTGAAAGCGCATCAGCGCGGTAAAGCGCTCGCTGTACGCCCCTTGCAGGATTTCGTCTGCTTTGACGTCGAAGCGCCGCAACTCATTCATCGGCAAGTAAATGCGCCCGCGCCGCGCGTCTTCGCCGACGTCGCGGATGATGTTGGTCAATTGCATCGCGCGGCCCAGGTGGTGCGCGTATTCGGTGGTTTGCGGCTCGGTCTGGCCGAAGATGCGCGCCGACACTTCGCCCACCACGCCGGCCACCAGATGGCAGTAGCGTTGCAATGCGGCAAAGTCGAGATAGCGTGTCTGCGTCAAGTCCATCTGGCAGCCTTCGATCACGGCCAGCAGGTGGCGCGCCTCGATGCCGAACTTACCCGCCCACGGCATTAGCGCTTGCGTCGCCGGGTGTGTGGGCAGGCCATCGAAGGCGTGGCGTACCTCGGCTTGCCACCAGGCGAGCTTGGCGGCGGCCACGCTCGGCTCGCTTGCTTCGTCGACTACGTCGTCGATTTCACGGCAAAAGGCGTAAAACGCGGTGATGGCCGCGCGGCGCGGCGGCGGCAAAAACAAAAAAGCGTAATAAAAACTGCTGCCCGAGGCGGCCGCTTTTTGCTGCACGTAGTCTTGCGGCGTGGTCACGCGGTGGCGGATTTGATCTCAATCGGCCCGGTAGTTTGGCGCTTCTTTGGTGATTTGCACGTCGTGTACGTGGCTTTCGCGGATGCCGGCGGAGGTGATCTGCACGAATTGGGCGCGGTTTTTCATGTCTTCGACGGTGGGGCAGCCGCAATAGCCCATGCTGGCGCGCAGACCGCCGGCCATCTGGTAGATGATGGCAACCACGCTGCCTTTGTAGGGCACGCGGCCTTCGATGCCTTCGGGCACCAGCTTGTCGGCGTTGGGGTTGCCGGTGCTGCTTTCCTGAAAATAACGATCCGCGCTGCCTTGCTGCATGGCGCCGATGCTGCCCATGCCGCGGTAGCTTTTGTAGCTGCGGCCCTGGTACAGCACAATTTCGCCGGGCGCTTCTTCCGTGCCGGCGAATACGCCGCCCATCATCACCGTCGACGCGCCCGCGGCAATGGCCTTGGCGATGTCGCCGGAGTAGCGCACGCCGCCGTCGGCGATCAGCGGCACGCCGGTGCCTTGCAGCGCTTGCGCGACGTTGTCGATGGCGGTGATTTGCGGCACGCCGACGCCAGCGACGATGCGGGTGGTGCAGATGCTGCCGGGGCCGATGCCGACCTTGACGCCATCGACACCGGCCTCTACTAGCGCGCGCGCGGCTTCGCCGGTGGCGATGTTGCCGCCGATGACTTGCACTTGCGGATAGTTGCGCTTGACCCAGCGCACGCGCTCGATTACGCCCTGGCTGTGGCCGTGCGCGGTATCGACCACCAGCGCATCGGCGCCGGCCTTGACCAGCGCTTCCACGCGCTCCTCGGTGCCTTCGCCCACGCCCACCGCCGCGCCGACGCGCAGGCGCCCGGCTTCATCGCGCGCGGCATTGGGGAATGTGGTTTGCTTGGTGATGTCTTTGACGGTGATGAGGCCCTTGAGGCGATCTTCGCCGTCCATCACCAACAGGCGTTCGAGTTTGTGCTTGTTCAATAGCTGCTTGGCCTGCTCGGGTGTGGTGCCTTCGGGCACGGTAATCAGGCGCTCGCGCGGGGTCATGATTTCTCGCACCGGCAGGTCGTAGCGCGTCTCGAAGCGCAGGTCGCGCCCGGTGATGATGCCCACCACTCGGCCCTGCTCGATGACCGGAAAGCCGCTGATGCCATGTTCGTCTGAAAGCTGCATTACTTGCAGCACCGTGTGCTCGGGCGTGATGACCACCGGGTCGCGCAGCACGCCGCTTTCATAGCGCTTGACTTTGGCTACCTGCGTGGCCTGTTCGCGCGCGGTCAGGTTCTTGTGGACGATGCCGATGCCGCCTTCTTGCGCCATGGCAATCGCCAGCCGCGCTTCGGTGACGGTGTCCATCGCCGCCGATACCAGCGGCAGGTTGAGGCGGATCAGGCGGCTGAATTGGCTCGAAAGCGAAACGTCCTTGGGCAGAACCTGAGAGTACGACGGCACCAACAATACATCGTCGAAGGTCAGCGCTGGGCCGAGAAGGCGCATGGTGAAAACTCCAAAGAGCAAATCTTACTATGGGGGCTGTGCGCCAAGATCATGCGCCCGCTGCTCAGAGCCTGTGAAAGAATCCGGCGCGTCCGAGCAGGTCGCCTGCAACGTGTCCGATCTAGGCGCAAAGCGCAGCCATAGCTCGGGTTATGGCGAGCATTTGCAACGAAGAGCGGGTGCGTTGCAGGCGGCATGAGCGGGCGTGGCGGGTTTTTTCACAGGCTCTCAGTACACTGCGGCGCCATGACCACCTTGCACGCCTTGCTTTTCGGTTTGGCCGTCACCGCCAGCGCGTCTGCTTGGGCGCAGTATTCCTGGGTCGACAACAACGGTCGCCGGGTGTTCAGTGATCAGCCGCCGCCCGCCGATGTTCCGCCGCAAAACGTGCGCTCACAACCGCATGGCCGGCCGGCGCCCGCGGTGGTCCGTGAGGTGTCGGCGTCGAGCGCGTCCGCTGCCCGGCCGACGGCCGCCGCGAGTGCGCCCGCCGGTATCGATCAAGCGCTGGAAGAAAAGAAAAAACAAGCCCAGGCCGATGAAGCCGCCAGAAACAAGGCTGAACAACTGCGTCGCGCCGAAGTCCGCGCCGACAACTGCAAGCGCGCCATGAATTACAAGAGTTCGCTCGATTCGGGCCAGCGCATTGCTCGCATGAACGACAAAACGGGTGAGCGCGAGATCCTTGACGATGCCCAGCGCGCCGCCGAATTGGCGCGCGTTCAAAAGGCTGTTGCCGCGAATTGCAACTGATGGCGGTATCGCCGGCCGCGACAGATCTGTTCAGAGGTTCCCTAAGGAAATCACGCGTCATGCGTCACGAAAGTCGGCGCGTCGGCGGGCGGATCGTCGGCGCCGAAGCTGTCACGAAAGGTGAACCACAACGAGGCGTAAACCATGCTCATGACCAGCACACTGAGCGGCAGCAGGCCGGCGATGGCCAGGCCCGTACCGCCGGCCAAGCCGGTTAGAACGATCAAACCCGTCCAGGCGATGCCCGATACCGCCATCCAGCCCAGTACGTACACCAGGTAGGCCGGCGCATTGCGCAGTACGGCGACAGCGCTGAAAAACAGGCTTTTGCCAATGGGCATGTCGTGCCAATACACCAACGCCGGAGCGTGCCATAGCAGAACGGTCACGGGCACGGACAGCACGACGATTACCGCTTGTTCGCGCATCCACGCGCGTGCGGCTTGCTGTAGCGCGGGGTCGGCCATCATGGTTTCGGCGGCGATGTTTTCGCCGTGTTGGGCGATCAACTCGGCCAGTTGGCCACCGTCGATTGGTGAGGCGATGATTTCGATCAGCAGCAGGGCGCCGGCACAAAGGGCGCCTAGCGCGAGTGTGGCGCGTGTTTGGCGAGGCGAGCGCCTGAACGCGCTCAGCAGAACCGGAGGCAGCGGAAGCCGCCCCTCGATGGCCTGCCGCGTGGCAGCCATCAGGCCGACCGTGAAGGCTGGCAGCAGCGTCAGCGTGAGCAGGTTGCCGGCCAGCGGGATCAGCGATAGCGCGGTGGCGGCGGCTAAAAACATGACCAGCAGACCGGCAAAGGCCAGCGGCATACGCCAGAAGATGCGCATACCCTCGCGTACCCACCGGATGCCGGTGCGCGCCGGGACCAGCTTGAGCTTCATGCCTTCATGCCAAGGTCAGCGGCGCGGCTACGCGCTGGCGCAGGACGCGCTCGAAGTGAGCCGGATCGTGAGCCTTGAGCATACTGGCCTGGCGCGGCAGGTACAAGTCCCACAGGCGCGACAGCCAAAAGCGCAGCGCGCCAGCGCGCAGCATGGCCGGTAGCAGGCGGCGCTCGGCATCGGCGAGCGGGCGCACCGCTTGGTAGGCGTCAAGCGTCGCCTGGGTGCGCGCGGCGTCGGCGTGGCCGGTGGGCAGATCTATCGCCCAATCGTTCAGGGCGACGGCCAGATCGAATAGCCAGGTATCGACGCCAGCGAAGTAGTAGTCGAAAAAACCCGACAACTCGGGCTGCTCGTCATCGCCGGTGAACAGGACGTTGTCGCGGAACAGGTCGGCATGTACCGCGCCGCGCGGCAGGGCGGCATAGGCGGCGCTGACGGCGATGTGGTTCTGGTAGGCGAGTTCAGCGCGGATCAGAGCGGATTGATCGGCGTCCAGATAGGGCAGCACCACCGGGACGGTTTCGTTCCACCACGGCAGGCCGCGCAGGTTGGGCTGATGACGGTCGTAGTCGCGCGCGGCCAGATGGGCGCGCGCCAGCATCTGGCCGACGGCGGCGCAATGTGCGCAACTGGGCTGCAACTGGCTGTGACCGCGCAACCGGTTGACTACCGCGGCCGGTTTGCCGCACAGCGTGTGCAAGAGATCGTCTTCGTTGGGGCCGGGGTGCGCGCCGACCGGTTTGGCCTGCGGATCGGGCACCGGCACGCCGCGGCGGGCCAGATGCTTCATCAGGTGCAGGTAAAACGGCAGTTGCTGATGCGACAGACGCTCGAACAGCGTCAACACCCATTCGCCCTGGTCGGTGGTGGCGAAGTAATTGGTGTTTTCAATGCCGCCTTCGATGCCGCGCAACTCGGTTAGCGTGCCCAGGTTCAGCGCCGCCAGCAACGCGGCGGCATCGCCGAAGGCGACTTCGGTGTAGACGGCCATCCGGCGTTCACGCTCTCTTAGAACTTCAACACTTTCCAGGTGCGCTGGCCGGCGCTGCCGGG
>JAITMV010000084.1 GCA_031277295.1 Burkholderiaceae bacterium
GCCTCGCGCTGGCTCTCGCCCTCGGCGGAGTCCATGCTCTGGCCGCCGCGCACGGCGTCGATGGCGGCCTCCAGGCTTTTGCGCTCCAAGCCATTGTCTTTGGCGATGCGGCCGGCCTCGCCCTTGGCGTCGGCCAGCGCCAGCAGAAACATCTCGCTGGGCACGAACTGGTCGCCGCGTTTGATGCTTTCTTTCTCGGTCGCCTGCAACAGCTTAACCAGATCGGGACCGGGCTGCACCTGCTCCTGGCCGGTGACGGTGGGCAGGCGCTTGACGGCGGCCTCGGCATCCTGCGCCAATTTGGCCGCGTTGACGCCCGCGCGCTGCAACAGGGCTTTAGGGCCGTCGTCTTGCCGCAGCATGGCGGCCAGCAGGTGCACCGGCTCGATGTAGGCGTGGTCGTTGCCCAGCGCCAGCGATTGGGCGTCGGCCAGGGCTTGTTGGAATTTGGTGGTGAGTTTGTCGATGCGCATGGTGTGTAGGTGATTCGGGGCGGGTGGAGCCAATCGAGTCTATTTGCGTCCCCGTCGGCTGTTTTCAAGTCGCGCGCCGAGCGCCCAATGCCCGTCAACCAAACAAGTCGCTGTGCGTGCCCAGGCGCTTGAAGATGACGATCTCCTCGTCCTTGTGATCCGGGTGTGGGTCGATGCGGTAGATCAGCAAAAAATCGCCACCCAGGTGCATGTCCCGATCTCCCTCATCCCATTCGTCGCTGGCTGTCAGCCCATGATCGGCCCACTGCGCGGCCAGTGACCCTGGAAACGGTAGTTGAACGCGCTCGCCAGTGCCATGATCGGCGTGCCAGGCAAGGCGCGAGGACGCCGCGGGCTAATGCCCGCAAGGACGAGCAACGCCGCATGGCGCGGCGAGCATGGTGCTGGCGAGTGCGTAGCGCACTCACCTAAGAGGTGAATGTGATCGAAGCCACAAAAACCAACGTTGGTATGGGTTTCTCGAAGATAACAAGCGGTCAACTGCCGTTTCCAGGGTGACCGCTGGGCCGTGTGGGCGATGAGCAGGCCGCCGGCCTGGTTCACCAGCGTCATGTCATAACGGCCCGCGGCGGCCATGCGGGCGTAGTCTTTTTTGAAGGTACGGGTATAGGCAATGGTGCGCAGCTTGCGCCCTTTTTTGCCGGTCATTTCAGTTGCTCCACCGCGCTTGGCGCGAACCGTGATGCATGAAACCGTAGGGGCAACCCTTGTGGTTGCCCTCGTATCCACGGGACAAGGACCGTCAGCAGGCACACAGGGCAACCACAAGGGTTGCCCCTACAGCGCCACACAAAACGGGGCGGGGTTCATCTCAAGCTTCGTCTTTCGTCATGGCGGTCAACATGGCTTCGACACTGGCATGAGCCAGGCCGCCGCCGCGCGCGATTTCGCGCGCCTCTTGCGTGGCCTGGCGGTTGGTTTGGCGGCGCGCGCGCATGACCTCGGCCTGGTCCGGGGTCAGGCGCAGATCGAAAGGAATGCCGTTGTGCAGCACCACGCCTTGCAAAAACATGCGCACCGCGCCGTTCACATCCAGGCCCAGCGTGGCCAGGATGCTGCTGGCGTCAGCGTAAATCTTGTCGTCAACGGTGGCACGAACAAGGCGCATAAATGGCTTTTATTGGTCAATATCTGACTGATTTTAGTCCATTTTTGACTTTTCAGGAATCCGCCTGCCACGCGGCGACTCGCCGGCATGGCGGCGAAACACCCGCCGGAACGCAGCGCTGTCGGCATAGCCCACGGGCGCGCGGCAACTTCTTCGACCGATGCATGGCCACTTTCCAGCAGGCGCACGGCCTGCCAAACGCGCATGCGCTGTACCAGCTCGGCCAGCGTGACTTGCCGCAATGGCCGTCAGCGACTACGCTTGGCGCTCACATCCACACCGGACATCCACAACCGACCCTTGGTATCTGCCTTATGACACCCACCGCCATCTTCATGCCGGCTCTCGTCCTCATGCTTTGGACCATGCTGGTTCTGGTACAGGTGCCCATCCGCCGTTTCGCCGCGTACTTTGCCAAGCGCGTGGCTGCCGACGACTTCAATTACGGCGAGTCGTCCAACGTGCCCGTGGACGTCGCATTGCCCAACAGAATTTTCATGAATCTGGTTGAAGTGCCGGTTCTGTTCTATGCGTTGGTCTTGATCGCTTTCGTGACTCAGGAAGTGAATCACGTCACCCTGAGTCTGGCTTGGGGCTACGTCGCGCTGCGCTTGGTTCACAGCCTGATCTACTTCACCTACAACCACGTCGTCCACCGATTCGCGGTTTTCGCCACCAGCAATCTGGTGATAGTGGCCATGATCGTCTATCTGGGCCTGGCTTTGGCGTGACGGGCGTCATCAAGGAACGCGCCGCATAACCCGGTCAAGCACCGCTTCTTCGATGCGCGCGAACGCGGGCGCGCCGCGATGCCGCGGGCGCGGCAGGGCGACGCACTGATCCAGCACGATGCGACCCTCTTCGATCAGCACCACGCGGTCGGCCAGCGCCACCGCCTCGGCGACGTCGTGCGTGACCAGCACGGCGGTGAAGCGCAGGCGTTGCCACAGGCCCTCGATGAGGTT
>JAITMV010000128.1 GCA_031277295.1 Burkholderiaceae bacterium
ATGCTGCGTTGCAAATGCTCGCAATACCACTCGGTATTGCTGCGCTTTGCGCCTTGCCTGGCGAACAAATCCATCGATTTCATTTGTCAACCTTTTGGTGGAACGAAGTACTAGAAACCGCAGTTGAGCGCTTGTCATCATCAGGAAAACTGCGTGAACGTTGACTTTTGGAACTTCGCTGCCCCTCACCTCTTGGGTGAAAGCGCGGTTTCATGTGCGAGCTTTTGGCGAGCATGAGCATCATGAGCTGGCCGAACTTCTGGCGTCGCCGCAAGCGCATCCTGGCCACGGCCGCGCTAACCCTGCTGGTCATCGTCCATGCGTCCGGGTGGCGACAGTTCACGCTGCTGACCCTGCTGGATAACGCGCTGTACGACCTGCGCCTGGGGCTGGCCATGCCCCGCACGCTGGACGAGCGCGTGGTCATCATCGACGTCGACGAGCGCAGCCTCGGCCGGCTGGGACAATGGCCCTGGGATCGCGCGCGCATTGCCCGACTGGTAGACGAGCTCACGCAGCGCCAGCAAGTTGCCGTGCTTGGCATGGACTTGGTGTTCGCGGAAACCGACCGCAGCTCCGCCCTCGATTTGCTGCAACGCCTGGCGCGCGAAGACCTGCGCCACGACGCTGATTTTGTCCGCTGGCTGGCCCACACCGACAGCGACTTGGACAACGACGCCGTGCTGGCGCGCGCGCTCGCGCGCGGACCGACGGTGCTGGGCTACTACTTTACCGGCGACCGCCACGGCCGGCGTTCGGGCCGCCTGCCGCCGCCCGTGGCCGTGCTCGACGCGTGGCCGCCGGGGGCACTGGCGTGGGACGGCTACGGCGCCAACATCCCGCGGCTGGCGCAGGCCGCCAAAGGAGCGGGATTTTTCAACTCGGTGGTTTATCTCGACGGCACGGTACGCACCGTTCCCTTGCTGGCGGCTTTTGACGACGGCCTGTATGAGTCGCTGGCGCTCGCCATGCTGCGCGTCGGGCAAGGCCAGCCGCCGCTGCTGGTCCAATTCGGCCAAGGCAGCGCTGCCGGTGAGCTGCAAGGGCTGAAGATCGGCGCTGGACCGCGGGTGCCACTGAACAAGCGCGGCACCGTATGGGTGCCCTTTCGCGGCCCCGGCGGCCCGCAAGGCGGCTCATTTCGCTACTTCTCCGCGGTTGACGTGCTTGACGGCACACTGCCTGCCGGCAGCCTGCGCGGGCGCTACGCGCTGCTCGGCTCCACCGCGCCGGGCCTGATGGACTTGCGCGCTGTTCCGGTAAGCCAGGCGTATCCCGGCGTCGAAATCCATGCCAACGTCATCTCCGCCTTGCTCGACGGACGGCTGCTGCTTCGCCCCAGCGATGAGCGCGCATGGAACGTGCTGCTACTACTCGCCTTGGGCGCGGTTTTGTCCCTTGGGCTGCCCATGCTGCGGGTAACCCACGCGCTGGCCTTGAGCCTGGTCGTCGCCGCGGCGCTGCTGATTGGCAACACGGCGCTTTTTCTCAGCGCCCGGATAGTGTTACCGCTGGCCGACGGGCTGGTGTTCGTCCTCGCGGCACTGGCCATGAACCAGGTATTTGACCACTTGGCCAAACATCGGGCCAGGCGCGCGCTGGCTGAGCAGTTTGCCTCTTACGTGCCGCCCGAGCTGGTGCGCCAGATGGAGCAGGACCCCGAGCGTTACGACATGCAGGCGCGCGCCCAAGAGATGACCGTGATGTTCTGCGACCTGGACGGCTTCACCAGCCGCGCCGAAACCCTGGAGCCACTGGCGCTGCAAAGCCTGCTCAACAACGTACTCAGCCGCCTGACCCACGTCATCCGCGCTCACGGCGGCACCATTGACAAATACATGGGCGACTGCCTCATGGCCTTTTGGGGCGCCCCCGTGTCCCAGCCCGAGCACGCCCGCCTGGCCATACAATCCGCCATCGACATGGGCGCCGCCCTGATTCAGTTCAACGCCGAACAAATTGCCGCCGGCCACCCCGCGGTCGGCGCCAGCATCGGTCTGAACACCGGCCTGATGGCCGTCGGCAACATGGGCTCCGATGTGCGCCGCGCTTACACCGTGATCGGCGACGCCGTCAACCTGGCCGCGCGGCTGGAAAGCCTGGCAAGCGTGTACCGTGTCGACATCGTCGTCAGCGAGGCCACCATGCGGCATCTGGCCGGCGCCGGCCACATCTGGCAAGAACTCGACCGCGTATGCGTCAAAGGCAAGACCCAAGCCGTCAGCATCTACACCATCCGCGCCGCGCCCGGCGGCCTGACGCCCAACCTGGCAGAAGAACTCGACCGCTGGCGCCAGAGCCTGCCGCTTTGGCGCGCGGGCCGATTCATCGAATTTAGCGCCCAAATCAGCGCATTGAAAGAGTGCAACCCTGGCTTTTATCTATACCAGCTTTACTCCGAGCGCGTAGCCGCCTGCCTACGCAACCCCCCTGGGCCAGACTGGGACGGAATAGCTTTGTTTGACGACAAGTAATCCGTGAAATGGCGAGGTGAATCCCACCCTGCGCCGCTGGGATAAATTTTGCAGGCTCGGCCGCCATAGTCCGCGAGGCTGAGGCGCTCTCCCTCCCGCTTGAAGTCACGGCTTCAAGCGGGAGAGTGCCGTCAAATTTTGTTCGCGATGATCGCCTCAAGCCCGACATATTTTGTCGGCACGTAATACTCAAACATTTTAAAGTAATTCGTCACATTAACTCTTGCTTTGCCTGGATCATTGCCCAGTGCAAGCATACCGGCGACTTGAGATATTGGCACGCCAGATGCAGCCTCAGCCGCCGTGCAATGCCCCCCCCTGAATTTCTTATATTCATTAGAAAGGAAATCAAAATGAAACCCTTCCAAAAGGGATTTACCTTGATTGAGTTGATGATCGTCGTGGCGATTATTGCCATTTTGACTACCATCGCCTTGCCAGCGTATCAGAATCACACCGTTCGCGCCCGCGTGACTGAGGCGTTGGTCAGCGTCGAGCCTGCCAAGCTCAACGTCCTGGAGGTGCTGGCATCCGGCAACCCGAACGCAAGCACGGACGGATACGGGCAGGGATACACCTCCCCGGAGGCATCGCGCAACTTGCAACGTGTTGATATTGACGCCGTGACCGGCATGATTACCGTAACGACAACAGCCAATGCGGGCGGCGGAACTCTGACCCTTATGCCGTATACGGGCACTGCTTTGCCGGGCACCCCTCTTCCGCCTGGAAAGGGTGTGTTTACGCCTCCAGAGCAACCGGCCAAATGGCGTTGCGCGGCTCAGGGCACGACAAATCTCGCAACGGGTCAACAAGCGGGTTCACTAGCCGCCCGTTTCGCCCCCGCTGAATGCAAGTAGGGCTGGATGAAAGCGAACAACCGGTCATTTGCCCGGTTTGTGCCACGTTTTTGCAACTCTTTGCTTGCTCGTTCGATGAAATTGCTTAGAATAGCCGGCTTTTCTGGCACACAGCCCTGCCGGCCAACCGACACAGGCGGGGCGCACTTGCGGTGCATGGCGCGAAGGGTCCGATCTTGCTTTTCGCCCGCTGGCCGCACATCGAAACCGTTTTTTGCATGACTACCATTCGCGTAAAAGAGAACGAACCGTTTGACGTGGCGCTACGCCGCTTCAAGCGCACCATTGAAAAGCTTGGCCTGTTGACCGAACTGCGCGCGCGCGAGTTCTACGAAAAGCCCACCGCCGAGCGCAAGCGCAAGAAAGCCGCCGCCGTCAAACGCCATTACAAGCGCGTGCGCAGTATGCAGTTGCCCAAAAAGCTGTACTGATCCAGCGTCTCTGCAACCCCGCTTTTCCAAAGGCTCGCCGGGCATACCTGGCGAGCCTTCGTCGTTTTTCACCGAGGAAAATTGCCGTGAGCCTGAAAGACCGCATCACCGAAGACATGAAAGCCGCCATGCGCGCCAAGGATGGCGCGCGCCTGGGCGCCATTCGCCTGCTGCAAGCGGCCATCAAGCAAAAGGAAGTCGATGAGCGCGCCGTGTTGGACGATACCGCCGTCGTCGGCATCATCGACAAGCTCATCAAGCAGCGCAAGGACAGCATCGACGCCTTCACCAAGGCGGGATGTCAGGATCTGGCCGACAAGGAAGCCGCCGAAATGACCGTGCTACAAGCCTATCTGCCCGCACGCCTGTCGGTTGACGAAATTGCCGCCGAGGTCAAAGCCATCGTCTCGGAAGTCGGCGCCACCGGCCCCGCCGACATGGGCAAGGTGATGGGCGCAGTCAAGCAGCGGCTGGCGGGCAAGGCTGATATGGGCGCCGTGAGCCAGGCGGTCAAGCAAGCGCTGGCGGGCTGAGAGCCTGTGAATAAATTCATCCGAGACAAGCTCCGGTTTGAAACCCCGCCCTTGCAGGGCGGCAAGCCGTAGTGACCCCGGCCTGAAGGCCGGGGTTTCGGCGACTCTTTGGGAGGGGTGCAAACCCCTTGCCAAAAGTGTGATGGCAAACCGGCCTGAAGGCCGGTTCTGGATAGTTGCCTCACAGGCTCTGAGTGGAGCTCAATTGCCCGCCAGTTTCATCCGGTTGACCAGCACCGAACCGACGGTTTTTGCGCCGTAGTTGTAGGCATCCGCGCCCACGGCTTCGATGCCCATGAACATATCGCGCAGATTGCCGGCGATGGTGATCTCCTGCACCGGGTAGGCGATGCGACCGTTTTCGACCCAGAAGCCGCTGGCGCCGCGCGAGTAGTCGCCGGTGACGGGGTTGACGCCCTGACCCATAAGCTCAATCACGAACAAACCGGTGCCCAGTTTACGCAGCATGGCCTCCAAGTCGTCGCCCGGCTGAGTGCGGCGCGAAGTCAGCGTGAGGTTGTGCGAGCCGCCGGCATTGCCGGTGGTTTTCATGCCGAGTTTGCGCGCCGAATAGGTGCTCAAGAAATAGCCTTGCACGCGCCCGCCCGCCACCACCTTGCGGGGCTGCACGCGCACGCCTTCTTCGTCGAACGGCGACGATCCCTTGCCGCCGGGAATGAAGGGGTCTTCACCAATGTCGATGTGTGCGGGAAACACCCGTTGCCCCAGCGAGTCGGGCAAGAACGTGGTCTTGCGGTACAGCGCGCCGCCGCTGACGGCGTGGACGAACGAACCCAGCAGTCCGGCGGCCAGCGGCGACTCGAACAACACCGGGCATTCGCGCGTGGTGATCTTGCGGCCGTGCAGGCGGCTCAGGGCGCGCTCGGCGGCGTAGCGGCCCACGGCCTGTGGGCTGGCCAGCCGGTTTGCGTCGCGCATCGAGCTATACCAGTAATCGCGCTGCATATCGTCGCCTTTGCCCGCAATAGGCGCCACTGACAGACTGTGGCGCGAGCTGGCATAGCCGCCGCGAAAGCCGTGCGTGTGGGCGCTGAAAAAATGGCTTTGCTGCGCCGACACGCTGGCGCCTTCGCTGTTGGCGATGCGCTTGTCCACGGCGAAGGCGGCACGCTCGCAGTCGCGCGCCATGTCGGCGGCCTGTTCGCTGGTGATGGGCCAGGGGTGAAACAGATCCAGGTCGCGCGGCGCGGTGGCAATATCATCCGGCGCGGGCAGACCGGCGGCCGG
>JAITMV010000158.1 GCA_031277295.1 Burkholderiaceae bacterium
GCCAAGATCATCGTCTCCGGCGGCCGCGCTTTAGGCAGCGCCGAGAAGTTCCAGGAAGTGATGACCCCGCTGGCCGACAAGCTCGGCGCGGCCATCGGCGCCAGCCGCGCGGCGGTGGATGCCGGCTACGCGCCCAACGACCTGCAAGTCGGCCAGACCGGCAAGATCGTTGCTCCGCAGCTTTACATCGCCGCCGGTATCAGCGGCGCGATCCAGCATCTGGCGGGCATGAAGGACAGCAAGGTGATTGTCGCCATCAACAAGGACGAGGAGGCGCCGATCTTTAGCGTCGCCGACTATGGGTTGGTGGCCGATTTGTTTACCGCGGTGCCAGAGTTGGTCAAGGCCCTTTGACGTTTGACTTGCGGCGCAACTTTCCACTGGTTCCCTCTTCAGGAGTAATGCCCGATGTTTGATCCCGAACAGTTGCTTGACCAGGTTCTCGGCGCAAGCGCTGGTGGCGGCTTGCCCGCCTTCGGCGAGCAGATAAAGGGGCGGCTGGACTCAATGAGCGGTTCGGGCGGGTTTACCAGTGGTGCGGCTATCGGTGGTGTATTGGGGCTGTTGCTCGGCAACAAAAGCGTGAGAAATATGGGCGGCGGGCTTTTGGGTTATGGCGGCGCTGCCGCCATCGGCGCGCTGGCCATGCGTGCCTATCAAGCTTACAAAAGTGGGCAAGACGCCGCACCGATGAGCGTGCGGCAAATCGAAAATCTACCCACGGCCGCGCTCCCGCATGCAGCGCCAGCCACCGATGGCACGCCGTTCGAGCTGGTTTTGATCAAGGCGATGGTCGCCGCCGCCAAGGCCGACGGGCATATCGATGCCGACGAACAGCGTCGTTTATTCAGCGAAGTTGAACGTTTGGGGCTGGACTCCGAGGCCAAGGCATACCTATTCGATTTGCTGACACAGCCGGTGGACCTGGCGAGCATCGCCGCGTGCGTGACGACGCCGGAGCAGGGGGCCGAGTTGTACTTGGCGTCGCGCTTGGCTATCGATCCGGATCAACCGGCCGAGCGCGCGCACCTGGATACGCTTGCCACCATGCTAAAGCTTCCTGATCCGTTGCGCACGCATCTGGATAATCAGGTCAGTGGCGCCTGAGGCGTTCAAACCTGCGCGATCTGACCCAAACACGGCGCGGCCTCGGATATTAGAGCCGCGCGCCTCACCCAGTCCCACGCGGCCAGCGTCGCCTTGGACGGTGTCGCGCTGAACGTCGATCCGGCTGGCCTGAGAATGGCGGGGAAAACCCATTCCCCATAGATCAACCGCGAGGAGCACACCATGAGCTACAAAGCCCCCGTCAAAGACATGCTGTTCAACATCGAACACCTCCCGCGCATCGATCAGATCGCCCAGATGCCCGGCTTTGAGGATGCCGGTCTGGAGACCGCTCAGGCGGTGCTGGAGGAGTGCGCCCGCTTCAACGAAGGCGTGACGGCTCCGCTCAACTTTGAGGCTGACAAGGCGCCCTCCACGCACTCGGGGAGCACGGTGACGACCAGCGAGGGCTTCAAAGAGGCGTACCGCCAATACACCGAAGGCGGCTGGCAGGGCTTGCAGCATCCGGCTGAATATGGTGGCCAGGGGTTGCCCAAGACCATTGGCGCGGCCTGCGGCGAAATCCTCAACGCCGCCAACCTGAGCTTCGCGCTTTGCCCGCTGCTTACCGACGGCGCGATAGAGGCGCTGCTGACCGCCGCCAGCGACGAGTTGAAGGCCACTTATCTCGAAAAATTGATTTCCGGGCAATGGACCGGCACCATGAACCTGACCGAGCCGCAAGCCGGCAGCGACTTGGCGCAGGTGCGCACCCGCGCCGAACCGCAGGCCGACGGCACTTACAAAATCTTTGGCGGCAAGATATTCATCACCTACGGCGAGCACGACATGGCCGACAACATCGTGCATCTGGTGCTGGCGCGCGTGGCTGGCGCGCCCGAAGGGGTCAAGGGCATCAGCCTGTTCGTGGTGCCCAAGTTTCTGGTCAATAAAGACGGCAGCCAGGGTGAGCGCAACGACGTGTACTGCACCGGCATCGAGCACAAGCTGGGCATCAGGGCCAGCCCCACGGCGGTGCTGCAATTTGGCGACCACGGGGGAGCGGCGGGTTACCTGGTCGGCGAGGAAAACCGCGGCCTCGAATACATGTTCATCATGATGAACGCCGCCCGCTACGCCGTCGGTGTGCAAGGCGTCGCCGTCGCCGACCGCGCTTATCAAAAAGCCGTCGAATATGCCAACGAGCGCGTGCAAAGCCGCCCGGTGGACGGCAGCGTGCAAGGGCCGGCCAGCATCATCCATCATCCCGACGTGCGCCGCATGCTGATGACCATGCGCGCGCTCACCGAAGGCTGCCGCGCGCTGGCCTGCACCGCCGCCGCTGCCTACGACGCCGCGCACCACCACCCCGACGCCGAGGCGCGGCGGCAGCACCAGCGCTTCTAGGAATTCATGGTGCCGCTGGTCCAAGGCTACAGCACCGAGATGAGCCAGGAAGTCACCAGCCTGGGCGTGCAGGTGCATGGCGGCATGGGGTTCATCGAGGAAACCGGCGCGGCGCAGTATTACCGCGACGCTCGCATCCTGACCATCTACGAAGGTACCACCGCTATCCAAGCCAACGATTTGGTGGGCCGAAAAACGGCGCGTGACGGCGGCCAGCAGGCCTTGGCGCTCGCTGCGCGGATCGAGGTCACTGAGCGGGAACTGAGGGAGCAGGGCGGCGACAACGCCCAAGCGACGGCCCAGTGTCTTGGCGCGGCGCGCAAGGCGTTTGTCGACGCGGTGGAGTTCATCGTCGCCCAATCCAAAACCAACCCCAACGCCGTCTACGCCGGCAGCGTGCCGTACCTGATGCTGGCCGGCAACCTGATGGCCGGCTGGCAACTCAGCCGCGCGCTGCTGGCTGCTGAAAAGCAACTGGCCACGGGTAACGAAGCTGCCTTCATGCAGGCCAAAATCGCAGTAGCGCGTTTTTACGCCGAGCACATCCTGCCTCGCACCGCAAGCCTGCGAGAGGCCATCGTCCACGGCGCGGACAGCGTGACCGCGTTGGCGCTGGAGGCGTTTTGATCGCTGCGAGCACCCATCCCAGCCTTCCCCAGCAGAGGGAAGAAGCGAGGTTTCCTCTCCCTATGAGGCTGTCGCAAAAGGGGCAGGGGCGGCCACAAGAGCCGCCCCTGCGCCAATCCTCTGTCAGGCAATTTCGTAGGGGAAGGCCTTGTGCCTGCCCTTTTGCGACACCCTCTATGGGGTTAGGGTAGGGGCCGGCAGCGCAAAAATAAGGCACTGACTTCGAAGCGTTCTCCCTTTCTTTTTCGCAAGACTCCCACCATGTCCCGACTGTCCCCCGCTCTGCAAAAGCTGAAATTCCCCGTCATTGGATCGCCGCTGTTCATCATCAGCAACCCAAAACTCATGATCGCGCAATGCACGGCGGGCGTGGCCGGATCGATGCCTTCGCTCAACGCGCGTCCGGCCGAACTGCTGGACGAGTGGCTGGCCGAAATCACCGAGGCGCTGGCCGCCTGGGACAAGGCACACCCTGATGCCTTGGCCGCGCCGTTCGCCATCAACCAGATCGTCCACAAAAGCAACGACCGGCTGGAGCACGACCTGGAAGTCTGCGCCAAGTACAAAGTGCCCATCGTCATCACCAGCCTGGGCGCACGCGAGGACGTGAACCAGGCCGTGCATGCCTGGGGCGGCGTGGTGCTGCACGACGTCATCAACAACACCTTCGCACGCAAAGCGATTGAAAAAGGCGCCGACGGTTTGATCGCGGTCGCCGCCGGCGCGGGCGGCCACGC
>JAITMV010000169.1 GCA_031277295.1 Burkholderiaceae bacterium
GGGTAATATTCTTCAACCGCGCCGGATTCAGGTCTTCGGGCTTGCGCCAGTTGTAGAGCGAGAGAATTTTAGGGATCGGCACCGCCAGCACCTTGGCGTCATCGCCGGCCTCGTCCTGCATTTTCAGGATACCTATCGGGCGGCAAGTGACGACCACGCCGGGAATCAGCGGCACCGGCGTGACCACCAGCACGTCCACCGGATCGCCGTCGCCCGACAGCGTCTTGGGCACGTAGCCGTAGTTGGTGGGGTAGTGCATCGACGTGCCGAGAAAACGATCCACGAAAATGGCCGAAGTTTCCTTGTCCACTTCGTACTTGATCGGATCGGCGTTCATCGGGATTTCGATGATGACGTTGAACTCGTCGGGCGCCTTGGGGCCAGGGGTGACGTTGTCGAGAGACATCGAGTGCGCTCCTGAGGTGGAGGGTTTAAAGGGGGCGCCGAGAAAGGCTTGCGCGATCAACCGTACGCGCTTGGGAGGAAGTGGATTTTACCGGTGCCCGCTTGGCGCGGCGGCAGTCCGTGACATTTTCCGGTTACATTGCACGGATTGGCCAATCGCGCAACGCGAGGAAGCAATGCTGCAAAGGCGAGCGGCGCTGCGTTGTCATCAACTGGCGGCTCCCTCAAACGAATCGATGCAATTCCAGGAGAAGGAGATTTGAGCATGACTGGCAATTCAGCGCTGATACTGGCGCTTGTGTGTGGCCTGGTGGCCGTGGTATACGGCTTCTGGGCGCGCGGCTGGATTTTGGCGCAGGACGCGGGCAACGCGCGAATGCAGGAAATCGCAGCCGCCATCCAAACCGGCGCCGCGGCCTATCTGGCGCGGCAATACAAAACCATCGCCATCGTCGGCATTGTGCTGGCCGTCTTGATCGGCGCGGTGCTGGACGTGACGACAGCGCTCGGCTTCCTGGTCGGCGCGATACTGTCGGGCGGCTGCGGCTTCATCGGCATGAACATCTCGGTACGTGCCAACGTGCGCACCGCTCAAGCCGCCACCAAAGGCATCGGCCCGGCGCTGGACGTGGCCTTTCGCGGCGGGGCGATCACCGGGATGCTGGTGGTCGGCCTGGGCCTGCTGGGCGTGGCGGGATTCACTTGGTTTTTGATCGCTGGTGACAGCAGCGGCGGCAAGCCGCTGGCCGATCTGCTCAATCCGCTGATCGGCTTTGCCTTTGGCTCCTCGCTGATCTCGATCTTCGCCCGTCTGGGCGGCGGCATCTTCACCAAAGGCGCCGACGTCGGCGCCGACCGGGTGGGCAAGGTCGAAGCCGGCATCCCTGAGGACGACCCGCGCAACCCCGCCGTGATCGCCGACAACGTGGGCGACAACGTGGGCGACTGCGCCGGCATGGCCGCCGACCTGTTCGAGACTTATGCCGTCACGCTGATCGCCACCATGGTGCTGGGCGCGCTGATGGTCAAAGGCGGCCAGATGCAAGCGGCCATGTACCCGCTGGCGCTGGGCGGCGTGTCCATCGTCGCCTCCATCATCGGTACTTTCTTCGTCAAGGCCAGCGCCGGCATGAAAAACGTCATGCCCGCCCTGTACAAGGGCCTGGCCATCGCCGGTGTGCTGTCGCTGATCGCGTTCTACTTCGTTACCGCCTGGATCATTCCCGACACCGCGCTCGAAGGCGGCGGCAGCGTCATGAAGCTGTTCGGCTCCTGCGTCGTCGGCCTGCTGCTGACCGCCGCGCTGGTCTGGATCACCGAGTACTACACCGGCACTCAGTACGGCCCGGTACGCCACGTCGCGCAAGCCAGCACCACCGGCCACGCCACCAACATCATCGCCGGCATCGGCGTCAGCATGAAGTCCACCGCGTGGCCGGTCATCTTCGTCTGTATCGCCATCGTCGCCGCCTTCACGCTGGCCGGTCTGTACGGGGTGGCCGTGGCCGCCATGTCGATGCTGTCGATGGCCGGCATCATCGTCGCGCTGGACGCCTACGGCCCCATCACCGACAACGCCGGCGGCATCGCCGAAATGAGCGAGCT
This sequence comes from Burkholderiaceae bacterium, assembly GCA_031277295.1. Classification (GTDB taxonomy): domain Bacteria; phylum Pseudomonadota; class Gammaproteobacteria; order Burkholderiales; family Burkholderiaceae_C; genus Ottowia. The sequence goes on from JAITMV010000169.1 coordinate 2,011, forward strand.
GCCCAGCAGCGTGCGCGACATCACCGACCCGCTGGACGCGGTGGGCAACACCACCAAGGCCGTTACCAAGGGCTACGCCATCGGCTCCGCGGGCCTGGCCGCGCTGGTGCTGTTTGCCGACTATACGCACAAGCTGGAAAGCCTGGGCTCCGCGCTGCGGTTCGATTTGAGCGACCCGATGGTCATCGTCGGTCTGTTCATCGGCGGCCTGATCCCCTACCTGTTCGGCGCCATGGCGATGGAAGCCGTTGGCCGCGCCGCCGGCAGCGTGGTGGAGGAAGTGCGCCGCCAGTTCCGTGAAATCAAAGGCATCATGGAAGGCCAGGCCAAACCCGAGTACGGACGCGCGGTCGATATGCTCACCGGCGCCGCCATCAAGGAAATGATGATCCCCAGCCTGCTGCCGGTGGCGGTACCGATCCTGGTCGGCCTGCTGCTGGGGCCCAAAGCGCTGGGCGGCCTGCTCATGGGCACCATCGTCACCGGCCTATTCGTCGCCATCTCCATGTGCACCGGCGGCGGCGCGTGGGACAACGCCAAGAAGTACATCGAAGACGGCAACTACGGCGGCAAGGGCAGTGAAGCGCACAAAGCCGCCGTCACCGGCGACACCGTTGGCGACCCCTACAAGGACACCGCCGGCCCCGCCGTCAACCCGCTAATCAAGATCATCAACATCGTCGCGCTGCTGATCGTGCCGCTGGTAGTGGGCTTTCACGGCCAGCAGAGCGCGCCTGAGGCCAGCGCCATCGCCGACCCTGGCGCCGCCGCCACCGTCCCCAGTTTGGCCATTGAAACCGAAAACGCTTCGATCCGTATCGAAAACGGCGTGCTCAAGTCATCGCTGAAGCTCAAAGCACAACAAGCCGAAAAGTGACGCCTAAATAACACGACTTGCGCAAACCTCAAAAATGCCGCCCGGCCAACGCAGGCCGGGCGGCATTTTTACTTGGTCGGCCCTCCGCACAAAGCAGGCCATGCAAAATTCGTCCTTGTGTTCCATGCCGATGGCGCGTCAGCCTCAGCCACTATCCATGCGCCAACTATTGGTCCGCAGGCAACGTGCTCTTCAGCGCCAACGCACGCTGATACAACGTATTACGCGCGTCACCGGTGATCTCGGCGGCCAGGCGGACGGCGACTTTCAGCGGCAACTCGGCCAGCAGCAGCGCCAGAATGCGCTCAGTCGGCGCGCTATCGGCAACCTCATCCGAATCGGCATTGGGGTGCAAGATGAGGGTGAACTCGCCCCGCTGCCGCTTGGCGTCGGCCTGCAACCACGCAGGCAGATCGGCGCAAGGCAAAGTGACGACCTGCTCGAACTGCTTGGTCAGTTCACGCGCCACGGTAACGGCGCGCCCGCCGCAAGCAGCCGCCAGCGCAGCGGCCAGCGCAGCGATGCGGTGCGGCGCTTCCAGCAGCACGACAGCGCGCGGCTCATGCCGCAAACGCGCCAGCGCAGCCTGTCGCTGGTTCGCTTTAACGGGCAAAAAACCCTCGAACACCCAGCGCCCATCACCCGCGACGCCAGCGACCGACAACGCTGCCGTCACGCTGCTGGCCCCTGGTATGGGCACGACGCGCAAACCCTGCGCGACGCAGACGGCGACCAGGCGCGCGCCAGGATCGCTAACGGCGGGCATACCGGCATCGCTGGCGTAGGCCACACGCTGGCCAGCTTGCAGCCGGGCAATGACGGCTTGCGCGGCCTGCGCCTCGTTGTGTTCGTGCGCGGCGATGAAGGCGTCGGCGGGTTTGTCGATATTCCAGGCGCGCAGCAATTGGCGAGCGCGGCGCGTATCCTCGCAAGCGATGGCATCCGCCAGCGCCAGCACATGCAACGCGCGCAACGTAATATCAGCCAAATTGCCAATCGGCGTGGCAACGACGTACAACGCACCCACCGGATAATGCTGCGCCGCGGCGGTCAACGTGGCCCCCTCCCAGGCTTGACTTGCCGCACGATGTTGCGCCTCCTCCCTCAAGGAAGCCGAGTCCGCGAGAGCCTCGACCACGGACGCCTTGGGCTGGCCCGTTCCACGGTTTTTTGATTCTTTATGCGGCATCAGCAGTAGTGTCCGGTTCATTTGATTGAGGGCAACAAACGCCGGGATTGCGTTTCACCCCATCTAAGAACGTGTTCACGATCTCGGCGTGAGGTGTGCGAGATGCGGATTGGGATGGGCTGCAAGGCGCAATTCGCAGCCAATGGCTCGTGTCATTGGCAAGGATTGCTTGCGCCGCAGACCTCCCAAGCCCGCGCCCGCACGCCCGCGCCGGGATCGTGAACACGTTCTCAGAGCCTGTGAATGTATTCAGCGCGTCCGAGCAGGTCGCCTGCAACGTGTCAGATCGAGACGCAAAGCGCAGCAATACCGAGTGGTATCCGGCAGACGCACCCGGCAGTGCGGGCTGCCGTTGCGTGTGGGGCGAGCATTTGCTTTCGAAGAGCGGGCGCGTTGCAGGCGGCATGAGCGGGCGTGATGAATTTATTCACAGGCTCTCAGCCTACCGCGCTGAGATGAATTTTGCAAGGCCGGCTCACGTAGAGGCGACAAATCTTTCACCCTCCCCACCCCCGTCACTCACCTCACCGCCCCCCTTCACCCATCATCACCCCTCGCCCAACAGCCAATCCAACTCCTGCATCATTCTGAGCGCCACATCCTCCCTGCCCGTCTCCAGGGCCACCGACACGGCGCGCAACATCGTCTTGACCAGCTTGAGCTTCTCAGCATCCACACCCCGCATCCACTGCCGCCGCGCCTCTTCGTCGCGCACCAGGGAAACCCATTCATACAAACTCCGCCCCCGCTCACGCACCATCCGCTGATCGCCCTGCCTCAACTCCACCGCCATCACGTGCAATATCGCCTGCGCGAACTCGGCCTGCCAATCGTCTTGGCCCTCCAGTCGCTCGCGCATGGCCTGCCATAGCCGCAGCAACTCAGCCACGTCGTCCTCGCTGATCGGCTCGCTTGGCTCTTGTTCATCGCCACCGCCTTCGTGTTCTGGCTCTTGCCTGTCGTGCGACCCGTACAGAAATTTGTGTATCCGCTCGCCATAGTATTTACCCCACATCAGCGACGGCCACGTCAGCGTGACTCCGAGTATCACCAACATCCACAGCAGCCCGACAATGACCATTTGTATGAACACGTCCACCACTGTCATTGACGCCCCCCTCGTCGCTTGTGCCGCATGCGGGCGCGACGTTCGAGAAAGCTCAAGTCCTGTTGGCGCAAAAAGCCAAACCGCCCCGTCATTGCTGCGGCGGTTTGCGGTGGACATTACGGGCGCGCTTGTCTTTCGACTTGCGCCATAAGTCAAAAGCAAATCTGCCCAGAAACCATAAGCACACCGGAGGCATGAAGGCGCCCAGCCAGATCGCCAGGCCCAAAGGCAGTATCCCCACCGCCCCTAGAACAATCCCGCTAGCGCTGACGACCGCTGTGCCTATCATGGCGCGGTCGATTTTTTTCAGCTCAGCATCAATTTCTTGCGGCGTGTATGAAGTGCGTGGAGTGCGATCAGCCCCCCCCCCCCCCTACCAAGGACATTTCCTTGTGTACGCCCGCTAGATGGCTTGCCGGAGCCGCTGCGGGGGTGTGGCTTGCTTGCTTAGTGGCGATGCCCGCGGGCGATCCCGCTGCCGCGTTGGATTTCAGCGTCGCTGCGAGGCCATCTTTCTTCAACGCGCCGCCCGCGGCGTGCCTGGGCTGCGCGGCTTGTGTGGCATCTTGCTTGTTCAAGCCCAGCTTTTCCTGGAGGTATTTGCGTAGCTCGTCGTTCAGTTGCGCCCAGCCGGATTTCTTTTTCTCTTTTGCCTCGCCGGTCAATAATTTGTCTATCTGCTGGCCTTTCGCACCAAGCTGGCCGTCCAGCAGTTGTTTCAATTTCGCGAGCAACATCTCGCCTCGTTTTTTTATCCCAAAGCCCGCCATGCCGTG
>JAITMV010000180.1 GCA_031277295.1 Burkholderiaceae bacterium
GACAAAGGCGGCAAAGGCGCTGAAACGCAGGTCGGCTGGAACATCAAGGAAAACAAGGAAGCGTGAAGCGCATTTTCCATCTTGCTGCCTCCTTCGGCAAAGCGAAAGGAGGCAGCGCGGCAAGCGTAGGGCGGTGCTCACCCCGCCATTGCGCCGCTTCACGAAACCGAGAGATGGCGGGGCGAACCCCGGAACCCCGCCCTACGCTTGCTATTTTTCACTTTTCACAAGGAGCAACTCAATGCCACGCGACTACCGCTTCAAATGGCCCCTGGCAAACAACACGATCCCCGGCCCGCGCAGCCTGTTCGGCATGGTTCGCGACAATGGAAGAAGGCCGCATCACGGCTGGGATCTTCGAGCTATGACTGGTACGCCCTGCTATGCGACGGCGGGAGGGAAGGTTGTGAGCATAAGGGAAAGGACCGGATATGGCCGTACCCTTGATATCCATCTTGACCATATGATAAATGGTTCACCAGTGTATCTTCGGTTGGCGCATTTATCGAAGGTGGCTGATGGTGTAAGCGAGGGAACGCGGGTAGCCCAAGGGCAATTGGTATGTTATACCGGAAATTCTGGTTCGTCGTCGACCGGGCCTCATCTTCATTTTGAGTATATGAAAAACCGTGAACCGTTACAAGGGCAGCTTGGGCTTAGAGATCGGCACAATCCAGCCATTGTTTACGGCGATGTCAGTCCTGGGAAAAGCCATTGTGAAGCATGTACAGGAGAATAAGGATATGAGATTAAATATTCTCACCTTTCAATTTGTATTTCTGCTTTCATGGGTTATATCGGGCTGTATGAGTTTGGTAGATAAATCAGAAATCGAAGCCCTTCGTCGCAATCCAATCCTCATACCTGGCGAAGAATATTGGCCTTGTTGCATGAAAATAGTCATAATCGATCAATATGCAAAAGATATTTTTGATAAAATGCCTGATAGTACGTTACTGACTACGCCAACCAAAGGGACTTGTCTCGATGGTGGCGTTGTTAAATTCAGTGAAGGGACAATGTGTTCCGCCAGAGAATCAGACCTAAGCAATCCTGCATTGTATTCATGTCAGGTGATGATAAACTACTCTACTGGCACGACAGAAAAAATAAATATAAACGATTATTTGGATTGTGATGAAGAAGATTAGGACCGTAGGCTAGGATGCCAAGCGCAGCAAGCGTAGGGCGGGGTTCACCCCGCCATTGCGCCGCTTCACGAAACCGGGAGATGGCGGGGTGAACCCCGGAACCCCGCCCTACGCTTGCTATTTTTCACTTTTCACAAGGAGCAACTCAATGCCACGCGACTACCGCTTCAAATGGCCTCTGGCAAACAACACGATCCCCGGCCCGCGCAGCCTGTTCGGCATGGTTCGCGACAATGGGAGAAGGCCGCATCACGGCTGGGATCTTCGAGCTATGACTGGTACGCCCTGCTATGCGACGGCGGGCGGGAGAGTTGTGAGCATAAGGGAAAGGACCGGATACGGCCGCACTCTTGACATTCATCTTGACCACATGATAAATGGTTCAGCAGTGTATCTTCGGTTGGCGCATTTATCGAAGGTGGCTGATGGTATAGAGGTAGGAACAAGGGTGGGCCAAGGCGAGTTGGTTTGTTATACCGGAAATTCTGGCTCGTCGTCGACCGGGCCTCATCTTCATTTTGAATACATGGATCGATCTGAGCCATCACCGGGAGAGGCTGGACTTTCTCATCGATACAATCCAACGATTATCTACGGCGAAGCAATTCCTGGAAAAAACTACTGCGAACCATGCACCGGAGGATGAGGACATGTACTTTCATAAATTATCCCCACTACTGATTACCATGTCGATAGGATTTATCTCGGGTTGCACAAATCCAATAGATAAATTAGAAAGGGAAGAATTAGAAACTCTTCGAGAGGCCGTTAAGAGCAGGCCAAATATCAATCTAGGCGGACAATATCGACCCTGCTGCATGGATTTTTCTGTAACTGGCAAACAAGCCAAAGATATTTTCGATAAAATGCCTAGCGACACATTATTATCAACATCAACCAAAGGTACTTGCCTTGACAATACTATCGTCAAAGTCAGTGGAGGAACAATGTGCACTACCGTAGAGTCACATCCAAATGATCCAACATTATATTCATGCACAATAATAATAGATTATTCTACAGGAGTAACGCAGAAAATAGATATTAATGAATATTTAAATTGTGACGAGGAAGATTAGCGGGTAAGCTGGGATGGAGTGCAACGGAATTCCAGCTTCAGGCGGTGGATGCTAGGATTACGCTACGCTTCATCCCAGCCTACCCGGCTCATTGCGAAGCATGTTCAGGAGGTTGAAAACATGAAAGTCAATAAATCTATATTGCTATTATATTTTTCACTGCTAGGATCAATAACAGGCTGTATTAACTCGGTAGATAACTCAGAAATCGAAGCCCTTCGCCGCAATCCGACCCTCATACAAGGCGAAGAACATTGGCCCTGTTGTATGAAAATAGTCATAATTGATCAATATGCAAAAGATATTTTTGATAAAATGCCAGATAGCACCTTGCTGGCCATACCAACAAAGGGAACTTGTCTTGATGGAAAAATTGTCAAAATTAGTGAAGGAACAATGTGCACTACCGTAGAATCTCATTTAAGTGATCCCAAGTTGTATTCATGTCAAATAGCAATGAATTATTTTACAGGTACGACAGAAAAGATAAATATAAACGATTATTTGAATTGTGATGAAGAAGATTAAGGCCGTAGGCTGGGATGCCAAGCGCAGCAAACGTAGGGCGGCGTTCACCCCGCCATTGCGCCGCTTCACGAAACCGGGAGATGGCGGGGTGAACTCCGCCCTACGCTTGCTATTTTTCACTTTTCACAAGGAGCAACGCAATGCCACGTGACTACCGCTTCAAATGGCCCCTGGCAAACAACACGATCCCCGGCCCACGCAGCCTGTTTGGCATGGTTCGCGACAATGGGAGAAGGCCGCATCACGGCTGGGATCTTCGAGCTATGACTGGTACGCCCTGCTATGCGACGGCGGGTGGGACGGTTGTGAGCATAGGAGAAAAGACCGGATACGGTCGTACCCTCGATATCCATCTTGATCACATGATAAATGGTTTAGCAGTATATCTTCGGTTGGCGCACTTATCAAAAGTGGCTGATGGTATAAGCGAGGGAACAAGGGTAGGCCAAGGCGAGTTGGTTTGTTATACCGGAAACTCTGGTTCGTCGTCTACTGGCCCGCATCTCCATTTTGAATATATGAAACGAGCCAATCCATCACCAGGCGAAAGTGGACTTTTTCATCGATACGATCCAGCGATTATTTACGGTGATGTAACTCCTGGGCAAGTCCACTGCGAACCATGTACTGGAGGATGAGAGCATGAATTTCAATAAAATCTTCCTCTTGTTTATTTTATTGACGGGAGGGATTTCAGGTTGCATGAGTTCGGTAGAAAAACCAGAGGCGACAGAATTAGAAACCCTTCGAAAAGAAGTTAATAATCGGCCATATATCATACATGGTGAAAAATATCGACCCTGCTGTATGGATATATCTATAATCGGACAAGAAGCTAAAAATATTTTTGATAAAATGCCAAATAGCACTTTATTGACTACACCAACCAAGGGAACCTGCCTTGATGGTGGAGTTGTAAAAGTCAGCGAAGGAACAATGTGCTCTGCCAGAGAGTCTGATCTGAATAACCCTATTCTGTATTCATGTGCTATAATAATAAATTACTCTACCGGTACGACAGAAAAGATAAATATTGATGAATATTTAAATTGCGACGAAGAAGATTAACTATAGTGCAGCAAGCGTAGGGCGGGGCGCATCTTCATTTTGAGTATATGAGACGCTTCGATCCCTCAACAGGAATACTTGGCCTGGAGCATCGATATAATCCGACTATCATTTACGGAAATATACTCCCTGGGGAAACTCGCTGTGAAGCATGTTCAGGAGAATAATATCATGAATTTCAACAAAATTCGCTTTTTATCTGCCGTCATTCTGTCAGCAGGGATTATTTCAAGCTGCGCGACCCCATTGGAGAAGTCGGAAATAGCTGATTATGAAGCACTTAAAAAAGCCATAAAAAACAGACCATATATCATTAGCGGAGAGTATCGACTTTGCTGTATGGATATAATGATAATAGAACAGCAAGCCAAGGATATTTTTGATAAAATGCCTGATAATACGCTTCTTACTGTACCAACCGAGGGAACGTGTCTTGCTGGAAGGGTTGTGAAAATCAGTGAAGGAACTATGTGCACCACTGCGGAGTTCGATACAAATGATCCCACATTGTATCAGTGCAGTGTGACAATAAATTACTCAACCGGCACCACGGAAAAAGTAAATATCAATGATTATTTAAAGTGTGATGATGAGGGTGATGATGAGGGTGAATAATAACGATGATCTGGTCCTCGAACTCCTTATCCCATAACTGAAGCCATTATTCAGCCCAGTAGGTTGGGTTGAGCGCCAGCGATGCCCAACAGTCGGATGAAGCACAAATGTTGGGCATCGTTGCGCTCAACCCAACCTACCGCGCCAGGGCTATCCCTGGCCCAGCACGTCCACGCGCGCTGGCGGCAGGTTGGCGATGACGCGCTCGCTGTGCAGCCGCGCCAATCCCGCGGACTGCCACGGCGAGGGGCCGCGCAATGCGTAGGTGAATTGCAGCAACCGCCCGCCTGGCGCCAACGCCTGCGCGCCTGCGTGCAAAATACGCTGGCGCACGGGCAGCGGAATCGACAGCAGTGGCAAGCCGGAGACGATGAAGTTGATCGCCAGCGCTGCCCCGTCCGCGCCCGGCGGCAGCAGCCCTTGCACATGCCAGCGCGCCAACTCAGCGGCGTCGCCATGAATCACCGTGACCTGTGGAAAGCGCCGTGCCAGCAACGCTGCTAGCGCGTCCGACTGCTCAATGACCACCAGCCGCTCAGGTGCGACCCCGCGCGCCAGCAGCGCCGAGGTGATGACGCCGGTGCCGCCGCCAAGTTCCACCACCAAGCCAGTAGCAGCCGGATCGACATGGCTGGCCATGCGTGCGGCCAGCCGCGGCGAACTGGCGCAAATTGCTCCCACCGAACCGGGCTGCGTCACCAGTTCACGCAAAAACAGCGACCGCGGCGAGCGCGCGACCGCGCGGCCCACCGCGCGACGCATACGCGCCACGCCGATGCGCGCGGCACGCACCGCCAGCCGAGGCCCGGCATCAATGCCCGCACGCACGGCGCCAGGCAGCGCGCGGGCCTGGGCCAGTGGGGAAGTATTGGGGTCAGAATCCATCAGCTATGCGCTGCGCCACCTTAGCCTAATCAAGACGCAAGGCTGCGCAGCTTACACCTTAACAGGCGCTTGCGCGCCGCCGATGCGCAATAAAGTTGCGACGCCGTGAAATGCTGCAAGGGTTGACTTTCACCCTCGCAGCCGTTCAATCAACCCGCCCAACTCGTCCAGCGAGCCGAACTGAATCGCCAGTTCGCCGGACTGCTCCAGTTTGCCGCCGCGTTTGGTTTTTTTCTTCACGCGCACCTCGACTTGCGCCAGCAGCAGATCGGACAACTCCTCTTCCAGCCGACGCACGTCGCCAGATTTGTCGGCACCGGCAGTGGGTTTGCGCGGCGCGCTCCGGTTGAGTTCGGCGCCGAGGCGCTTGACCAGCGCTTCGGCCTCGCGCACCGACATTTTTTTTGCCGACACCTGGTTGGCCGCCGTGATCTGCGCCGCGCCTTCGAGCGCCAACAACGCGCGGGCATGGCCCATGTCGATGTCGCCGGCCATCAGCATGGTCTGCACCGGCTCGCTGAGATTGAGCAACCGCAGCAAATTGCTGGCCGCGCTGCGGCCTTTGCCGATGGCTTGCGCGGCCTGCTCGTGCGTCAGGCCAAATTCATCGATCAGGCGCTTGACGCCCCGCGCTTGTTCCAGCGCATTGAGATCCTCGCGCTGAATATTTTCGATCAGCGCCATCGCCGCGGCAGCCTCGTCGGACACCTCACGCACCAGCGCCGGCACTTCGGTCAAGCCGGCCAGCCGGGCGGCGCGAAAACGGCGCTCGCCGGCAATGATTTCGTACTGCGCCTGGCTCGCCGATTGCCCTGACGCACCAACCCGGCGCACCAGGATGGGCTGCATGATGCCCTGCGCCTTGATGCTTTCGGCCAGCTCATACAGCGCGCCTTCGTCCATGCGGGTGCGCGGCTGGTAGGCGCCGGGTATCAATTCGGCCAGCGGCAGCGACATCGGCGTGCCGGCCGGCGCATTACCGGCGGGCGTCGGATCGAGCAGCGCGCCAAGGCCGCGGCCCAGACCTTTGGGTTTTTTGGTGACCATGGTTTTTACCAGAAAGCAAAAGTTGACATCAAGCGCTCAGACCACGCCGGAGCAGCTCGCCGGCAAACTCGACAAAAGCCTGGCTGCCCTTGGCCGCGGGGTCGAACGCCACGCCGGGCAGACCATAGCTGGGCGCTTCGGCCAAGCGCACATTGCGCGGGATGATGGTATCGAACACCTTGGAGCCGTAGTGTGCTTTCAGTTGTTCGCTGACCTGTTGTTGCAGCGTGATGCGCGCATCGAACATCACGCGCAGCAAGCCGATCCGACGCAAATCGCGGTTCAGGTTGGCATGTACCTGCCGAATGGTATTGGTCAGGTCGGCCAACCCCTCCAGCGCGAAATACTCGCACTGCATTGGCACGATCACGCCCTGCGCGGCGCACAAGCCGTTGAGGGTCAGAATGCTCAACGACGGCGGACAATCGATCAAGATGAAATCGTAGTCCGCCTCCACCGGCGCCAAGGCCTGTTTCAGGCGGCGCTCGCGGCGCGGTTCGCCCACCAGCTCGACCTCGGCGCCGGCCAAGTCACGATTGGCGCCCAGCACGGTATAGCCGACGCCGGCTTCCTGCAAGCGCTTGGGTATGACGGCAGCCTCGGCGATGGTGGCGGATTCCAGCAGCACGTCATACACCGACAACGTCATGGCACGCTTGTCCACGCCCGAACCCATAGTGGCGTTACCCTGCGGGTCCAGATCGATCAACAACACGCGCTGGCCGATTTTAGCCAGCCCAGCGGCCAGATTTACCGTGGCGGTAGTCTTTCCAACGCCGCCTTTTTGGTTCGCAATGCAGAAAATATAAGCCATGATTTGAAAGTGATCTATAACTTCATTTCCGCCACGGGCCGATCCAAAGCCGTCATATCTTGGCCAACCGGGTCGATAGGGTCGGCCAGTGAGGATAACAGGCTAAGGCGAGGTCTTATCACACGGTCTGCGCAAAAGTTGGTGGGTATGGATTTGCGGTCGCCTGAGCGAATGCGAGAGTGTAACCTAGAAACGGCGTGAACACGCCTGAGCGGGTGCGGTTGCAAGTGATGTGAAATGTCATGGCGTGACCCTACGGCGCGGCGCTGGTGTTTTTCTCTTTCCCCCGTTGGGGGAAGGCGGGGATGGGGGCTGGCCTCATCACAGTTTTTTTGAAGCGGCACTCAAGTTGCCGCCGAATGAGCAGACCTCGGCTGAACCCCGGTACATCACTTTCAATCGCACTCCGCCTGAGCAGGCCGCCCTCGGGCGCGTTCAACCCAAATCTGAAGACAATGTCTGAGCCTTTTCGTTCGTGGCCCGTGCAATGCGATGGCCGCCACCCCATCCCCACCCCAGCCCTCCCCTTGAAGGGGAGGGAGTAACAGCCGCGAACTATCGGGTCGGGTCGGAATGGGATGACGAACGCTTCACGGCGTACATCTCAAAAATTTCTCAAAAGATCAATAGGTCACGCAGTTGGTTTCCATTTGGAGAGGCATTAGATGGGAAATCCAGGTTCAAATTTCGTGTTCACGGTTTTCATGCGCGTCGCAAGAAACCTGATTTTGCAAGCGCATCCACACCAGGTGCCGCTCGGCGTTCAATCCGGGTACGGTTAACGGTTCCACGTGAAACACATTGACATTGGACGGCAAGGCGGCGATTTCATCGATGGGGGGTTTACCCTTCATCGCCATCCACACACCGTTTATTGCCAATGCCGCGGTGGACCAGGCGGCAAAGTCGGCCAGCGCGGCAAAGGCTCGACTTGTTACTACATCAAAGGAATCGCGCAAGGTTTCAACGCGCCCATGCACGCCGTGCAGATTCGGCAAGCCTAGCGCCCCCGCCGCTTGCCGGACGAAGGCAATTTTCTTGGCAACGGCATCGATGCAGGTGACGGCGACTTCGGGGCAACAAATAGCAATGACAATGCCCGGCAGTCCGCCGCCCGACCCCACATCAAGTAGCCGCATGGATCGCCCTTGGGTATGGCGGCGCAGCGGCGCGATGACGGCAAGACTATCCAGCAGATGGTGCGTGAGCATGTCCTCCGGGTCACGCAGCGCCGTCAGGTTATAAACCTTGTTCCATTTCAGCAGCAAGCCCAGATAGTTCAGCAGGCGGCCAATTTGGTCGTCGGTGAGCGCAAGACCGAGGGCGTTTGCGCCGATAGTCAGCGTATTGCTGAACCTTAGGCTGTCGCCTTCTGTCCAACCCTCTCCCGCAAGCCGAGGCAGGTAGCCACAGGCTGGAGGAGGAGGGGGCGGCTCAGCCATCACGCCCGTCCTCCGCTGAACCCCTTGAAACCGCTCTTTTTTAAATAAATGAGCAGCAGCGAGATTGCCGCCGGGGTAACGCCGCTGATACGTCCCGCCTGCCCCAGTGTTTCGGGCCGGTAGCGTTGCAGCTTTTGGCGCACCTCGAAAGACAGCGCTGGAATTTGCAGGTAATCCAGCTCAGGTGGTAGCCACAGGTCTTCGTAATACGTGGCGCGTTCAACCTCTTCGCGCTGTCGGTCAATATAGCCGGCATATTTGGCGGCAACTTCAATTTGTTCGATCACCGCGTCATACTGCTCAGCCAGCGTTTCACGTGAAACATCCGAACCGGATGCGGCATCAAGACTCATCAGCGCACTGTAGTCCACGCCGGGCCGACGCAGCAGGTCGAACAGATTGTGCTCATGCTCGATGGCCTTGCCCAACACCCGTTCAGCCTCGGCGGCGGGCAGGTTACGCAAATTCACCCAGGTTGATTTCAGCCGTTCTGTTTCACGTGAAACAGCGTCGCGCTTGCGGCAAAAAGCTTCCCAGCGGGCGTCGTCGACCAAGCCCAGTGCGCGCCCGGTTTCGGTCAGCCGCATATCGGCGTTGTCTTCGCGCAGTTGCAGACGGTATTCCGCTCGGCTGGTGAACATGCGGTACGGCTCGGTCACGCCTTTGGTGATGAGATCGTCCACCAGCACACCCAGATACGCCTGATTGCGCCGCGGCAGCCACGCGCCGCCAAAATCGTCGGCCCGCCCATCCATCTGTCGGCATTGCAGCGCGGCATTGACGCCGGCAAACAAGCCTTGCGCCGCCGCTTCCTCGTAGCCGGTGGTGCCGTTAATCTGGCCGGCAAAGAACAGGCCGCCGATAGCGCGCGTCTCAAAGCTGCTTTTGAGCGCGCGCGGGTCGAAGTAGTCGTATTCAATCGCGTAGCCAGGGCGCAAAATGTGGGCGTTCTGCAATCCCGGCATCGACCACACCAGTGCCAGTTGCACGTCAAACGGCAAACTGGTGGAAATGCCGTTGGGGTAGACCTCATGCGTATCCAAGCCCTCGGGTTCCAAAAAAATCTGGTGGCTGGCCTTGTCGGCAAAACGGTGAATCTTGTCTTCGATACTGGGGCAGTAGCGTGGCCCCACGCCTTCTATCTTGCCTGTAAACATCGGGCTACGGTCCAAGCCGGCGCGAATGATGTCGTGCGTGCGCGGGTTGGTGTGCGTTACCCAGCAAGGCAATTGGCGCGGATGCATCTCGGGGCGGCCCATGAAGCTGAACACCGGCAGTACCACGCCCTGCCCACCCGGCATACCGTCGCCTGGTTGCGGCTGGCACTGGCTGAAATCGATGCTGCGGCCATCCAGACGCGGTGGCGTACCGGTTTTCAGCCGGCTTTGCGGCAGTTTCAGCTCCTTCAGCCGTGCCGACAACGTCAGCGCTGGCGGGTCACCCGCGCGGCCACCGGGAAAGCTGTCCAGCCCGACATGGATGCGCCCGTCCAGAAAAGTACCCGCCGTCAGCACCACGGTACGGCCATGAAATCCGATGCCCGCCTGCGTGAGTACGCCCACCACGCGGCCACCATGGACCAATACGTCGTCCACCGCTTGCTGGAACAGCCATAGATTCGGCTGGTTTTCCAGGCGGTGGCGAATCGCCGCCTTGTACAGCGTCCGGTCGGCCTGCGCCCGCGTCGCCCGCACCGCCGGCCCCTTGCTGGAGTTGAGTACCCGAAATTGAATACCCGCTTCGTCCACCGCCAAAGCCATCGCGCCGCCAAGCGCGTCCACCTCTTTGACCAAGTGCCCCTTGCCGATACCGCCAATGCTAGGGTTGCAGCTCATCTGGCCAAGCGTCTCGATGTTGTGCGTCAGCAGCAGCGTGCGTGCGCCCATGCGCGCGGCAGCCAAGGCGCCTTCAGTGCCCGCGTGTCCGCCGCCAACAACAATCACGTCAAACGACTGTGGATGAAAATAACCGGGAATGCTCACAGCAAACGGAGGATCAAGCAAAAGGAAAATTTTACGTGTTTTATTATCCTAGCACTCCGTTCCACCAAAACCTTTGCATGAAATCGCGTCTTTGTCCGTCATGCTGCGTTGCAAATGCTCGCAATACCACTCGGTATTGCTGCGCTTTGCGCCTTGCCTGGCGAACAAATTCATCGATTTCATTTGTCAACCTTTTGGTGGAACGGAGCACTAGAAACCGCAGTTGGACGCGCCCGAGCTTAAGTCGTCATCAGGTGGGCTGGCCAGCAAGCGTAGTGCAGAGTTCACCCCTCCTCCCCCGGTTTCGTGAAGCGACGCAATGGCGGGGTGAACCCCGCCCTACGGTTTGTGGTAGGCCACCGTTTATAGTATGCGCTTGCTTTTGTGTGTATAATTACGAAAGCCAGGTTTGATGTGCAAATATTCATGAGGCAGGAGATCGGGGCCGAGTCAGGAGTTGGCGGGACGGATCGGCCGAAAATCGGCGCAGCAGCAGGCGGTTTTTCAGCAAACGAACAGCACTTGGTACCACACTTGCGCCCCGCCGGTCAAGCCGCCGCATTCTCAAACCCCCGCAGTACGGTAAAGTATCGTCCTGCCGCTACCTTTGCGATGTCGGCTCTGGGCACTTCGCGTCGGCACGTTTTTCAATCCCACAAACAAGTTAAACCCCCATGAAACTGTATTACTCGCCCGGCGCCTGCTCGCTATCGCCGCACATCGCGCTGGAAGAGTCCGGCCTGAAGTACGAGGCCATCACCGCCCCCACCAAAACCAAGCTGCTGCCCGACGGCTCCGACTACCGCAAGGTCAATCCGCTCGGCTATGTGCCCTATCTGGCGCTCGACGATGGCGCCGGCTTGGCCGAAGGTCCGGCCATCGTGCAGTACATCGCCGACCAGGCGCCGGCCAAAAAACTCGCGCCGCCCAACGGCACGCTGGCGCGCTACCAGTTGCAAAGCTGGCTCAATTTCATCGGTACCGAATTGCACAAAGGCTTTAGTCCGCTGTTCAACCCTGCCGTCGCCGACGATGCCAAGGCGGTATTCAAGGCCAAGCTGGCCGAGCGCCTGAACTGGGTCAACAGCCAGTTGGCCGGCAAGACCTGGCTGATGGGCGATGACTTCACCGTCGCCGACGGTTATCTGTTTACCGTCACCAACTGGGCCAGGCCGATGAATATCGATTTATCGGCGCTGACTCATTTGCTGGCCTGGCGCGAACGTGTCGCTGCCCGCCCTGCCGTGCAAGCGGCGATGAAGGCCGAAGGTTTGTTGTAACCTGGCGCGCGTGCCAAGATTCGTACCGCTTGACCATTCCGTTTCCACCCCATACGAAGAAAGAAACCGCTGCCGTGAAACCGAGCCTGTTCTCCCCCCTGCGCGTCGGCGCGCTGAGTCTGGCCAGCCGCATCGTCATGGCTCCGCTGACGCGCAACCGCGCACTTGGCGGCATCCCCAACGCGATGATGGCGACGTACTACAAGCAACGCGCCGACCCCTCGCGTGGGGCGGGGCTGATTATCAGCGAAGGTACGCCCATCAGCCCGCAGGGCGTGGGCTATGCCGACGTGCCGGGGCTGTACCGCATCGAGCAGATCGACGGCTGGAAGCAGGTGACTCAAGCCGTGCATGCGGTGGGTGGCAAAATTGTCTGCCAGTTGTGGCACGTGGGCCGCGTATCGCATGAGCTATTGCAGCCCAACCAGGCCGCGCCGGTCGCGCCCTCGGCCATCCGCGCCGAGGCCAGAACCTATCTGGTCGATGCCCACGGCAAAGGCGCATTCACCGCCACCAGCGCGCCGCGCGCGCTGCATCGCTACGAGCTGCCGGGCATCGTGCATGACTTCGCCGCCGCCGCGCGCAACGCGGTACAGTCGGCGCGCTTTGACGGCGTCGAAATCCACGCCGCCAACGGCTATTTGCTGGATCAGTTTCTCAAAAGCGGCGCCAACCAGCGCACCGACGACTACGGCGGCAGCATCGAAAACCGCTGCCGCCTGACGCTGGAAGTCACCCGCGCGGTGGCCGACGCCGTTGGCCGCGGGCGCGTCGGCATCCGCCTGTCGCCCGTCACGCCCGCCAACGGCATCGATGAGGCCAAGCCGCAGCCGTTGTTTGACCACCTGGTGCGCGAACTCGCCAGCTTGGGCCTGGCCTACGTGCACGTCATCGAAGGCGCCACCGGCGGCCCGCGCAAAGTGGCGAGCCGCCCGTTCGACTACGCCGCTTTGAAAGCCGCCTACACCCAAGCCGGCGGCCGTGGCGCATGGATGGTCAACAACGGCTATGATCCCACGACCGCAAAGCAAGCCGTCGCCAGCGGCCACGCCGATCTGGTGTCATTCGGCAAGGCGTTCATCAGTATGCCGGACCTGGCCCAACGCATCCGCCACGGCGGCCCCTATCAAGGGCTGGACCAGGCCACGATGTACGGCGGTGGCGAGCAAGGGTATATCGACTATCCGACGCTCTGAAAGCCTGTGAAAATCCGCTTTCGTCCGCTCATAGCGCCCTGAACGCGCGCATCTTTCCATGTCCGACCACCCCATAGCCAGCGACGCCCTCACGCAAGAACTGCAACGCATCCGCGAGCTGATCGGCAAAGGCCAATTACAAGCCGCCGCGCAAGCGCTGAACGCGGCGCAACGTCAGGCGCCGCACGACGCGCGGGTGTATCTGCTCGGTATGCGGCTGGCAAGCTTTGCGGGCAACGTGGGTGGCGCCATTCAGTCGGCGCGGCGGGCGCTGGCACTGGCGCCCAACTGGCCTGTGGCTATGCTGGAATTGGGCGCGCTGCTGGCGCGCGGCAACGGCAAGCAAGAAGCCATGCGGCTAGCGCGCGAGGCCGTGGCGCAAAACCCGAATGATCCTCTGGTGCTGACCAACGCCGCCAACATCAGCCATACCAGCGGTGACAAAGAACAAGCGCTCAAATGGATGCAACAAGGCGCCACCCAGCACCCCGACGACGCGCGGCTGCGGCTGGCGCTGGCGCAAATACTCGCCGAGCTGAATCGCCATGCCGAGGCCAAGCCGCATTTCGACTGGCTTGAAACCCGCCTGCCAGGCGACCACCGCGTATTGCTGGGGCAGTTGAACTGCGCCCTATCCGCCAAGGACGTAGAGGCCGCCCGGCGCTACGCCGACCTCGCCTTGGCGGCCTTGCCCGAAGACTCTCACGTGCAGTACTGGCACGCCATCACGCACGGTCGCACGCCACCGACACGGCCAGCCGCCGCCGTCGCCAGCTTGTTCGAGCGTTACGCCGATCACTATGATTCGCTTTGGGCGCACGACCTGCAATACCGCGTACCTGAGCGCATCGCGCAAATCCTCGACCAATTGCATCCCGAGCGGCGCTTCAACCTGCTCGACCTGGGCTGCGGCACCGGCTTTGTCGGCGCCTGCCTGGGGCCTATCGACGGCCACATCGTCGGCGTCGATCTGTCTGGGCGCATGATTGAGCAGGCGCAACAGCGTGGCGTGTACTCCAAGTTTTACAAAGCCAACCTGCTCGACGCGCTCAGAGACACCCCCGCCGATCACTACGAAGCCATTACCTGCGCCGACGTGCTGGTCTACGTCGGTGACCTTGGCCTGGTGATACCCGGCGCCAAGCGCGTGCTCAAGCCGGGCGGGCACTTCATCTTTTCGTGCGAGGCGGCACAAGACGGTGAGCCGGATCTGATACTGCGCCCCTCCAACCGCTACGCGCACCGCGACACGGCCGCCGAGCGCCTGTGCCGCGAAGCCGGCTTTACCGACATCCGGATCGATCAACTGCCGGTACTTCGCATGGAAGGCGGCCAGCCATTGCCGGGGTTTTTAGTCACGGCGCGCAAACCCGCCTGAACCTGTCTGAACCCGCCGCGCATGACGCGCTTCGAGCTACTCGCCGCCGACCCCTTGAGCCACGCGCGCCGCGGGCGGTTGACGCTGCGCCGCGGCGTGGTCGAAACGCCGGTATTCATGCCCGTGGGCACCCACGGCACGGTCAAAGGCGTGCTGCCCAGCAGCTTGCGCGACATGGGTGCGCAAATCATCTTAGGCAACACCTTTCACCTATGGCTGCGCCCCGGCCTGGAGGTACTGCGCGCCTTCGGCGGCCTGCACGCGTTCGAGAACTGGCCTGCGCCGATCCTCACCGACTCCGGCGGCTTTCAAGTCTGGTCGCTGGGCGACATGCGCAAAATCAGCGAGCAAGGCGTGCAATTTGCCAGCCCGGTCAACGGCGACCGGCTGCTGCTCACGCCCGAAATCAGCATAGAAATACAAACCGTGCTCGACAGCGACATCGTCATGCAGTTCGACGAATGCACCCCATATGAAAGCCAAGGCCGCCTGACCACCGAAGCCCAGGCGCGCGCCAGCATGGAGTTAAGCCTGCGCTGGGCCACGCGCTGCCGCGCCGAATTCGAGCGGCTGCAAAACCCTGGCGCCCTGTTCGGCATCGTGCAAGGCGGCATGTTCGAGCACCTGCGGCAAGAGTCGTTGCAACAGTTGATCGACATGGACCTGCCCGGCTATGCCATCGGCGGCGTCAGCGTCGGCGAGCCGAAAGAAGACATGCGCCGCATCGTCGCCCACACCCCGCACCGCCTACCGCCGGGCAAACCGCGCTACCTCATGGGCGTCGGCACACCTGAAGACCTGATCGAAGGCGTCAGGCAAGGCGTGGACATGTTCGACTGCGTCATGCCCACCCGCAACGCCCGTAACGGCCACCTGTTCACTCGCTTTGGCGATCTGAAAATCCGTAATGCCCGCCACAAAACCGACCCGCGCCCCATCGACGAAAGCTGCACCTGCCACGCCTGCGCCGGCAACGACGGCGTGGCCTGGGCCAGTGGCGGACGAGGAGGATTCAGCCGCGCCTACCTGCACCACCTGGAACGCTGCGGCGAAATGCTAGCGCCCATGCTGGCCAGCATCCACAACCTGCACTACTACCTGAACCTGATGCGCGAAGTGCGCGCGGCGCTGGAGGCAGGCCAATTCTCAGCCTTCAGCGCGCGCTTTCATGCCGACCGCGCCCGCGGCATATGACCATCCCGCCGGTTTTTCTCCTTCCCTCTTTGGCAGAAGGCAGTGATGGGGGCTGAGAACGTGTTCACGATCCCGGCGCGGGCTTAGCGGGCGCGGGCTTAGGAAGCGCTGCGGCGCAAGCAATCCTTGCCAATGACACGGGCCATTGGCTGCGGATTGCGCCTTGCAGCCCAT